>CAZKFE010000051.1:0-6074 GCA_964551955.1 uncultured Candidatus Actinomarina sp.
TGAAAATTTTTGATGATGAAGAAAGAGAAATACAAAATTTAATAGGTTGGACTGATTAATTAAATTTTCTTTTGGGTCTTACACCAATCTCACTAATAACATGTGCCGCACTTTTATTAGCAAAGTCAGCTAACTCATCAATAGAAAGGTTCTTTTGTAAACCATAAAGATATCCTGCTGCAAAAAAGTCACCTGCACCTGTCTTGTCAATAACTTTTGTCTCTGTAGCTTCAAAAGAATGTATTTCACCATTTTTTATAACTATTGCTCCATCTGGACCTAGCGTGCAAATTAATTCTTCAACTTTAGGAAAATTCTCTTCAAAATATTTAAATGATTGTTCTCTAGAACTTTGAAGAGTTAGAGCATTTAATTCATCTTCATTGCAGAAAACATAGTGTATGTTCTCTTTTATTAGGTCAATAAAACTTTCTCGATGAGCTTCTACACAAAATACGTCTGAAAGAGTTATGGCATTCTTACCTCCTGAGTCACTATTTACTGAGGAAGCATATAAAAAAGCATCCTTGCTTGAAGGCTTGTCCCACAAATATCCTTCCATATATAAGATTTTTGCTTTTTGAATCTCTTTTTCATTTAAATCTTTCTTAGATAAATATTCCCCAGCCCCTAAATACGTGTTCATTGTCCTTTCTCCATCAGGAGTTATAAATATTGCACATAATCCTGTCTGTTTATCATCACTTTCAAAAACTGTTAAATCTATTAATCCAGAATCTCTGATACTGTCCTTAAATTGATTGCCTAATGTATCATCGGATACTTTTCCAATAAATGCTGCCGAACCACCTAATTCTGAAATCCAATATGCTGTATTTGCAGCAGAACCTCCTGCTGTATAGGTTGGATTAGACATATTTTCTAATAAATAATTTGATCTTTCTTTATCTACTAGTGTCATCCTTGCTTTATTTAGGTTTAATTTATCGATTACTTCCTCTTCAATTGTTTGAAGAGAATCAACCATTGCGTTTCCAATACAAATAATCACAAACTGAGTTTAGATAATATTTCCTTTTTTGCCAGTTGAATCCTGTACATTATCAGAAATTTCAGAAAATTGTCTCATACCACCAATCAAATTAAAAGATTCATAACCTTGGCTATCGAGATAAGCGGCTACTTTTCCGGATCTGTGTCCTGATCTACAAATAATTATGTATTTAGTTTTTTCTTGGAAGTTATCCATAGATTCTGAAATTTTACTCATAGGAATATGATTAGCTTCGGGGTGGTGTCCTGCGTCCCATTCATGCTCTTCTCTAACATCAATTAATTTATATCCATCTTCAAGATGTTCTTCTATATTCTCTGGAAGTACTGAATTTACCTTACCTAAACCGAATACCACTAGCTTCCTGCCTTAATCTTCTTATTCTTTCTTTAGTTGGAGGATGAGTGGAGAATAATTTACCAATACTTGGTCTTGTAAAAGCTTTCATAGGATCAGATATAAAGAGCTGACTAACTGCAGGGTTTACGGGCATTGGTAATTTAGAATATTGCTCAATTTTTTCTAGTGCAGAAGCTAAAGCTAAAGGGTTCCCAGACAATTCAGCTCCTGTTTTATCAGCACCAAATTCTCTTGTCCTAGAAATAGCCATACGGATAATTATTGAAGCAATAGGTGCTGCTATAAACGCAACCACTACAAACAAAGGGTGTGTGCTTCTATCCCTACTACCTCCTCCCCAAAAAGCCATTCTTGACATAAAAGATATAGCGGCCGCAAGCATAGCTGCAATGCTTGAAACTAATATATCTCTATTCTTTATATGAGATAACTCGTGAGCTAAGACTCCTTCCAGTTCATCTTTAGTTAAAACCTCTAATAATCCTATAGTAACTGCAACAGAGGCATTTTTTGGATTTCTTCCAGTTGCAAAAGCATTTGGTTGATTATTTTCAATAATATATAACTCCGGCATTGGCATTTTTTCTTTTTGAGTAAGGAAAGTAATAATACCAACAACATCTTGATATTGTCCTTCTTCAATTTTTTTAGCCTTAGTAGAAGCTAGTGCTAGCTTCCCAGAATAAAAGTACATTATAAAGTTAAAAATAAACGCAAAAAATAATGAAAAAATTAAATCGAAACCAAGAACCTGTGCTGTAAATAAAACAATCAAAGTCATTAAGGTCAGCAAAGCAGTAGTTTTTAATACATTCATAATCTAATTATAAGTAGTATATATTATATTTTTTCAGCAACAATTGTGTAGAAACCACCTAAGCCTCTTTCGTTATGTATTGCTTCTAGGCCAACCAATTGAGATTTTAATTTTAACTTTTCTATTTCTGAGGACTTTTGATAATTCTCTTTTAACTTTTTATAAATTTTATCAAACCCATATTTCTCAAGAAAATTATATTGGTACATTAATTCAACATTATATCCTTTAGCTTGAAAATATTGCTCCAGAAAAGAGAAGTTTACATCATAAGTAATGTCTGTTTCTCCTGGACACTCAAGTGGCTCTGTAGATAAATGATGTTCTTTATATGTTCTTATTAGGGATGTATAAGGCTTCTTCGCTCTATTTTCATACTTATATCCATAATCAAAAATCAAAAAATAATTTGGGTTGAATATATTAATTAAATTATCTAAAAGTATTTCTGAATTCAGTTGAATCTCTACTTCCATACCTTCAATAGGTATAAAATTATATTTCTCTATCCATTCAAGGTTTTCATCTCTTATTTTGAGAAAACCATATTCAAATATCTCGTTTTCTGTATTGACAATTTTTTCATACCATTGATTTTCCTTGTTAATTCCTATAGAGCATGGGACATTGTCTAATAATTCATTCATATAAACAATGTCTATATTCTTATCGGAAAATATTTCTGGTTTCTCAGCAGTTATGAATTTCTTTTGATTCAATACTTCTAAGGCAGTTGAAGAGCTCTCTAAAAGAAAAAGGTCTTTTTTTATATACTTATCTATTTCTTCAGCTAAAGAACCGGTTCCTGCACCAACCTCAACAATATCTCCATCCTGTATTTTTTCATTAATGAAATTTGCTATTATTTCACCAAAATACTCAGACACTTCTGGTGAAGTAAGGAAGTCTCCTTCTTTAGTAGATCTAACTACTTCTGTATTGAAAAAACCAAATTCAGAATAGAGACAATTTTTCATATACTCATCAAAATACAAACTATTGTTTTTGTACTTTTCTTTAAGATAGGTGGTTAAATCTTTAGACAACTGAAAAATTAACTACTAAAAAATATTGATGAGGCTTCGCCAAGGTTTGAAAAAATACCTGGAAATATACCGGCTAAAAGAGTTAAAGCTACACTAATAAACCCTACAACCTTTAAAGGGTTTGAAACAGTAATTACTCTTTCACCAGCTGGAGGGTCGTCCATCCAAATAATTTTGGAAACTCTGGCGTAATAAACTAATGCTATTACAGCATTAATCGCACCAACAACTCCTAAAGATAATCCGAAAATCTCACCTGTGCTTAATAAACTTCTAAATACTACAAACTTTGCAAACCAACCACCAAGTGGGGGGATACCAGCTAAAGAAAAAAAGAAAATTACTGAAAAAATACCAGTCATAGGAGAATCTTTTGCTAAACCACCCCATTCATATATATTTTCTGAACCACTTGCCTTTATCAAAATATTAACAACAAGAAAAGCGCCCATATTCATAAAGGCATAGATTACTAAATAAGTAATACTTGCATAGACTCCTTCATTATAATTCCCTGTTATACCAGCTACTGCTAAGGGCGCCAAAATAAAACCTGCTTGAGCTATTGAAGAATAAGCTAAAAGCCTAATTGGATTTTTTTGTTGAAGAGCAGATAAGTTCCCTATAAACATTGTTGCTCCAGAGATTAAAACTAAAATAACACCCCAGCTTGTACCTGATTCATAAAATACCTTGGTAAACAAAATAATGAGAGCAAGGAAACCTGTAGCCTTTGAGCTAATTGATAAGTAAGCAGTCACTGGTAAAGGAGCCCCTTCATAAGTATCTGGAGCCCAGGAATGGAAAGGAACTACTGAAATTTTAAACCCTATACCAGCCAAAATTAAAATCGCACTTAATAAAACAACTGGTGATTGATGAAGGCCTGTTGCTGATAAAGAGCTTACTATCTCTGAAAAAATTATTTTTCCAGTAACTCCATAAAGCAATGAGAAACCATAAAGTATCAAAGATGCAGACAATACACCTAAAAGAAAGAACTTTATTGCACCTTCATTAGATTTTGGATCAGCCTTTTTCCATCCAGAAAGTAAGAACATTGGACCTGAAGCAAGTTCAATTCCAATAAAAATTGTTAATAAATCTCTAGACGAAGCAACTACCAAAGCTCCCAAAAGAGAACATAGTAGGAGAAAATAATATTCACCCTCATAATATGTATCACTTTGTACAAAATTTATAGAAAGAAGGAAGGTTAAATATGTAACTAAAATAAATAAACCTTTAAGAATTATTGAAAATTTATCAATAACATAACTCCCGTCAAATAAGACAATAGCTTTTGAGTAATTAGCCCATTGAAAAATAATTGGAATAAATGATATTAATGAACCTACTAAAGCAAAGAGAGCAACCAAATATTTAGACTTCTTAGTAAAAATTAAATCTAGAGTAATAGTTCCAACAATAGTAAAAATTACTATTAGTTCAGTTGAAATAGCGAGGTAGTTAATACTAATTTCAGCCTCCAAAAGCTTTGGTTACCAAACTAATAACAGCATCATTTGTAGAGCCAAAAATTAATTTAGGGAATATACCAATTAATACAGTAAGGATTACAAGTGGAATCCATGCTGCTAGTTCATAATTATCAGCATCATGTAAGTCTTGCCCGATCCATTCTTCTTTTGGTTCTCCTAAGTTAACTCGTTGTAGCATCCATAATAAGTAACCTGCTGTTAGAACTGTTCCGATTGCCCCAGCAACCATTGAAGTTCTAAATACTGTTATGTTCAAACCTGAAAGAGGATTGTAAGCACCTAGTAATGCCATAAATTCTCCCCAGAAGCCAGCAAGACCTGGCAAACCAAGTGATGCCATTGCTGTAAATCCAAGCAATGCTCCCGTCTTTGGTAATAATTTCATATTTCCACCAAGCCTACCCATGTCTCTGGTGTGATAAGTGTGTGCCATTGATCCTGATATAAAGAAAAGCAGTCCTGTAATTATTCCGTGAGCAACCATACCAATCATTGCAGCATTAATTCCAATAGAAGTTAATGAAGAAATTCCAAGCATAACAAAACCCATGTGTCCAACTGAAGAAAATGCAATCAGCCTCTTTAAATCTGTTTGAGCTAAACAAGCTAATGAACCATAAATTATTCCAATAGCTGACAATATGGCAATAGCTGGCGCCCAGGCTTTTGCTTGTTCAGGTAATATTGGCAAAGCTATTCTTACGAAACCATAAGATCCTAACTTAAGAAGTATGGCTGCAAGTAAAACGGATCCTACAGTCGGTGCTGCAGTGTGTGCATCAGGAAGCCAGGTATGTAAAGGCCACATTGGTACTTTTACTGCAAAACCTAAAAACAAAACAGCAAAAACAAGAGTTGCAAATGTTCCAGTAAATGTTCCTGCTGTCCCTAACTCAATCAATTCTGGAATACTGAAGGTCTTACTCCCTCTAAAATAGAGACCCAAAAATCCCAATAACATAAAAGCTGAACCAAATAGTGTAAAGACGAAGAACTTTATACTTGCATAAAGCCTAGTTTCTATCTGATTCTTAAACCCAGCAACACTTCGTTCAGTTCTGTCTCCCCAGATACCAATCATGAAATACATAGGTAATAAAACAAGTTCAAAAAAAACAAAAAATAAAATAAGATCGAGGGCTACAAATGTTCCATTCATTCCTGTCTCCAATATCAGGATTAAAGACATCATACCTTTAGGGTTCACAGGTTCTGGAAGGTGTTCAAATGAATAAATTATTGCCAAAACTGATATAAATGTGGAAAGCAAAAGCAAAGGAAGTGAAATTCCATCAATACCTATTTCATAGTTGGAATTGATACTTTCAATCCAT
>CAZKFE010000052.1:0-6055 GCA_964551955.1 uncultured Candidatus Actinomarina sp.
AGTAAACCACCTGTCGCAAGACTTATGGATTATGGTAAATACAAATATGAGTTATCTCAAAAAGCAAAATCATCAAGGAAAAATCAAGTAAAAATCAATGTTAAAGAGATACAATTAAAACCAAAAATTGATACTCATGATTTTCAAAATAAACTTAATCAATCAAAAAAGTTTTTAAGTGAAGGAGATAAAGTTAAATTTACAATGAGATTCAGAGGAAGAGAGGTTGAACATCCTGAATTCGGACAAAGAGTTCTGGATAACTTTAAAGAAGAGTTAAGTGATATTGCTGAAGTAGAATCAACTTCAAAACCAGATGGAAAATCTTTAACAATGGTCTTAGCACCAAATGGAGTAAAAAAATGAAAAACAAGACACACAAAGGAATGAAGAAAAGAATACGAATCACTGGCACAGGTAAGTTTATGAGAAGAAGATCTCACTCATCTCATTATAAATTAGCTAAAGGTAGTAACACATGGGCTAGGTTAAAAAGGGACGTTGAAGCTTCTAAAGGTGATAGTAAAAAAATAAGAAAGTTGTTGAGTTAAATGGTGCGAATTAAATCATCCGTTAGCAGTAGAAAATCAAGAAAAAAAGTATTAAAAAAAGCTAAAGGTTACACAGGTGCTAGGAGTAAAAGGTTAAGGACTGCAAAAGAACAAGTTATGCACGCAGGTGCTGATGCATTTACTCATAGGAAAGAAAAAAAAGGCGATTTTAGAAGATTGTGGATAAGCAGAATTAACGCAGCTTCACGTTCTCATGGTTTGACTTATTCAAAATTCATATATGGATTAAACAATGCTCAAATTAAAGTAGATAGAAAAATACTTGCTGATTTAGCTATAAATGATCCAAAAGGTTTTAAAAAGCTTGTTGATTTAGCAAAAAAAAATATAAATGGCTGAATTAAATTTAGATAAAATATACTCTTCTTTTTTATTAGCGATGGAAGAAGTTGGTAGTGTTGATTCATTATCTGAAATTAAGAAAGAATATCTTGGAAAAAATTCTGTAATTTCTGAAGAAAGAAAAAAAATATCAAGTTTAAGTGAGCTAGATAAAAAGAAATACGGAATTAAAATACAAGAAATTACAGAAAAAATTATTAATGATATTGATATTCATAAATCAAAAATTCAAAAAGCTATATACAGAGATAAAGAAAAAAATGAATTTACAGATATAACAGTAAACTGGTTTGAAAGTACTGGTTCAAAAAAGCATATAATTTCAACAGTAATGGAAGAAGTTGTACAAATATTTTCATCTATTGGATATACAGTCGCACATGGCCCTGAAGCAGAAACATCTTGGCATAATTTCGATGCTCTTAATACTCCTATTTGGCATCCTGCAAGGTATGAATCAGATACGCTGTATCTAGATAAAAAGTTAAATAATCTCTTAAGAACACAAACTTCAACTGTACAAGTAAGACATATGCAAGAAAACAAACCACCCATTTATATAGTTTCACCAGGAAGGGTTTACAGGTCTGATCAACTAGATTCAACACATTCGCCTGTTTTTCATCAAATTGAAGGTTTAGCTGTTGACGATGCAATATCATTTACTGACTTAAAAGGAACATTAGAATATTTTGTTAAAGAATTTTTTGGTAATAATATCAAAACAAAGTTTATTCCTCATTTTTTTCCTTTTACAGAACCATCAGCTGAAGTATTAGTAAGTTGGAAGGATAACAATTGGCTCGAAATATTAGGTTGTGGAATGGTAGATCCAAATGTTTTTGAAAAAGTAGGTTTTAAAAAAGGAACTCAAGGTTTTGCTTTTGGTGTTGGAGTAGAAAGATTAGCAATGCTAAGACACAACATAGATCATATAAAAAATTTCTATGATAATGATTTAAGATTTTTAAGGCAGTTTTAATGATTATTTTAAAATCTTGGCTTAATGATTGGATTAACTTAACAAATATTAGTGATGATAATATTTCTGAAGGTTTGGAATCATTAGGCTTCGAGATTGAAAATATGAATTCTATCAAACCAAATTATAAAAATATTATAGTTGGTAAGGTTGTAGATATTTATTCTCATGATAACGCAGACAAATTAAGAATTACCAAAGTTGATGTAGGAAACGATACTTTTGATATTGTTTGTGGTGCATGGAATTTCGAAGTGGGTGCAATAGTACCAGTAGCTTTACCAAATTCTTTTATTGATAACGATTTTTTAATAGAAAAGAGGAATATAAGAGGAGTAATTTCAAATGGAATGATATGTTCTGCTAAAGAACTTGGCCTCTGGGAAGAACATGATGGAATTTTAACATTAGATGAGTCAATTAAACCAGGTACAGAATTTAGCTCTACATATAGTTCAAATGATACTTCATGGGAAATAGGTGTTACACCTAATAGAGGAGACTGTATGTCTCACTTAGGAATTGCAAGAGAGTTAAGTAATTATTTTGATTTAAAACTTAAGAATAAATCTTATAAACTTGTTCCTTCTATAGAAAATGTTCTTACTACTGATAGTGGTGATGTGGATGAATGTAATGCGTATGCTTCAATTGAGATTGAAAATTTTAGTATTACAGACTCACCTTTTCTTATTAGGTATAGGCTTTCACAAGTCGGTACGAGAGTAATCAATAACGTTGTTGATCTAACTAACTATGTTCTATATGACATTGGTCAACCCCTTCATGCTTTTGATAGAGATAAAATATTTGGGAAGGTATCTGTAAGGAAATCTAAATCTAAAGAGAAAATTAAAACATTAGATAATCAAATAAGAACTCTAGAAGATAATGATCTTTTAATTACTGATAATGATAAACCGATTGCTATAGCTGGTGTTATGGGTGGTCACGATACAGAAGTTTCAATTAATACAGTTAATCTCTTAATTGAAAGTGCATATTTTGATAAGGTTTCAATTATGAATACATCTAGAAAATTAAATCTAATTTCAGACGCCTCAATTAGATTTGAAAGAGGTATTGATTATAATTTACAAGAAAATGCATTGGTTAGATTTGTAGAACTTTTCTCTTCCAATCAGAAGATTAAATATTCAAAACCTTTAATTGATGATAAAAAGAAAATTAAAAATAAAAGAGTTACATTTGTTGATAATGAAATATATAAAATACTTGGTACAAAATTAGATAGTAATTTTATTACAAACACCTTATCTAGTCTAAACATCGAACACAGGATAGATAAAGATAAAATTACATTTACTTCACCATCATGGAGGTATGATTTAGAAAGACCTATAGATCTTATCGAAGAATTAGCAAAACACTATGGATTTAATAATTTTGAGAGTACATTGCCAATAGGAAATAATAAACATAATCTTGGTGATTTTTGGAATTTAAAAAGATATTTTAGTAATAAGTTAATTTCTAATGACTATCAAGAAGTACAATCTTTGTCATTTGTTGATAAAATTAATAATCAAAGATTCAACCCTGAAAAGAAATATGTTAAAGTATTTAATCCTATAGATGAAACCAGTAATTATTTAAGATCAAATTTATTTTCTTCTTTAATAAATATTTATCAATATAATCTTGAACAAAATAGTATTTCATCAAAGTATTTTGAAATTAACACCATATTTGATAAATCAAAACATAAACTTTATGAAGAAATTCCAAATCAAATTAATGCAGTAAGTATATTAACGCCTTCAAAAGTAACAAACACTGACATCCGTGGTGAATTTGTATCATATGATATTCATAATATTAAAAATCTTATTGATAGCTTAATAGGTAGTTATGAAATTAAACATTTAACAAAGCCTGGCTTTCATTCAAATTATTCTTACGTCATTATTAAAGATAGGAAGAATATAGGCTTTTTTGGACAAATTTCTTATGATTTAATGGATAATTTTAATTTCGTAGAGCCTATCTTTTTAACCCAAATAGATATAGATTCTTTAAATGAAGGTACGAATGATAATTCAAAATATATACCTTTGGCACAATATCCTTTTATTAAATTTGATCTGTCTTTTATTGTGCCGATTGATTTTAAAGCTGTTGATTTAGTTAATTATGTTAACTCGATTCTTAATAACAATGAAAATAATATAGTTATTTTTGATGATTACGTAAAAGAGAAATCTCGTAATTTAGGAATTAGAATAAGTACAAGACACTATGCGAAAACTTATAATGAAGATGAAACAAGAGGGTTGTTAGAAATGATTTCTAATAAAATTCAAAATAAATTTAAAATTAAACTAAATATGAGTGAAACATGAATGATATAAGTGGATTAAATAATAGAGTTTATCAACTTTTATCACAAAAATCTTCTATAGCCGCTGTTGATTTACTTGGTATGAGACTCTCTACAAATTTTAATGGAAAATTTACGGAAATTCTTATTACAGAGACAGAAGCATTCGGAAGAGCCAACACAGATCAAATGTCTTTAGCTACCCAATTAAACAGAAAAATACCAAAATCTTTACCTTTAGGCCCACCGTCAATATTAATACTCAAATCATATGGAACTAACAAAAGTTTATATCTTTTAACGTCAAAAAAAGGATCTTGTGAAGCAGTACTAATAAGGTCGGGGAAAATATTATTAGGAAAAAACTACATAGAAGTAAGAAGAAAAACAAAAATGAGAACAGACAATTTAACTGGACCTGGGAATGTTACAAAGGCTTTGGGAATAAATTTAAAAAATGATGGTGATAACATATTAAAAGGTCCAATTAACTTATCTCCAAGAATACATCCAGCAGATAAAGCTATTGCTAAACAAAGAAAAAATTCTAAACCTCGTGATAAACATCTCTGGAGATTTTCCTTAGTATTAAAATGAAATATATTGAAGAACGATCCTCAGCAATTAATCCATTAGAAGATTATAAAAATTTACTTAAAACAAATAAAAAACTAAGAATAAAGCTTGGTGTAGACCCAACTGCACCTGATGTTACTTTGGGTTGGTATGCGGTAATCAGAGCTTTAAAAAAATTTCAAGAGTATGGACACGATGTTATTTTGATTTTAGGTGAATTTACAGCAAAAGTAGGAGACCCATCAGGTAAATCCGAAACTAGAAATATTTTAGATGATGACAGTATTGGTATCAACTCTAAGGGTGTTATTCCAATCATTAAATCAGTTTTACATAAAAATAACTTAGAAGTTGTTTCAAACAAAGATTGGCTTTCAAAATTATCAATAAATGAAATGATGGAACTAGCATCATCAACTACTTTAGCTCAAATGTTGGAAAGAGAAGATTTTTCTAAAAGATACTATGATAAAAATCCAATATCACTTTTAGAGTTCTTTTATCCACTTTTCCAGGGTTACGATTCCGTTGCTGTTAAATCAGATATTGAAATAGGTGGTAATGATCAACTTTGGAACCTCATGTTGGGCAGGGAGATTCAAAAGTTTTATAATATAAATCCTCAGATTGCTATAACATTCCCACTTCTTATTGGCACAGATGGTAAGAAAAAAATGTCTCAATCATATGATAACTATATTTCAATCACAGATAATCCAGAGAATATTTTTGGTAAGATTATGAGCATTCCTGATGAAACTATGTGGGATTATTTCCTCATGCTTACTGATTTAGAACTTGAAGAAATTAATTCCTTCAAAAAAGATGTTAAAAGTAATAAAGAGAATCCTTTTAATTTAAAAAAATTACTCGGTAATTTAATAATCACTGAATTGTTTGATGAAAGTGCTTCAAAAAAAGCACATGATTCATTTGAGAACGTAACAATAAATAAAAATGCTCCTGAAAACATTGAAAATATTAAAATTAATAAGAATATTGAGATTCATTTACCTAAATTTCTAGTAGAAAACAATATTATTAAGTCAAATTCGGAAGGAAGAAGACTAATTTCTTCAGGAGCTTTTAAAATTAATGAAGAAAAATACGTAAATTTAGACATAAACTCAGATAAACTCATTGGTAAAACTTTACAAATTGGTAAGCGAAAATTCGTTAGAATTATCAAGAAATAACACACTTTAAACCTATAAGTGTTACTCTAATACTTAAGAAATTTGG
>CAZKFE010000053.1:0-6010 GCA_964551955.1 uncultured Candidatus Actinomarina sp.
TGAAACTCTCTAAAGAGGAAGAAATTTCTGCATTTATACCAATGAAAAGAGAAGACTAAACAAAATGGTAAGAGTAAACAGAGTAAGAAGAATAATAAGAAAGATAGATCCTTGGACGGTTTTGAAAGTTACTTTCGTATTAAATTTTGTTGTAGCGCTTGCTATTGTTTTGGGTTTTTGTATTCTGTGGGTTTTACTAATTAACGCAGGAGTACCTCAGGGGTTAGAGGAGATAGCAAGAAGACTAGCTCTATTAGACGAAAATGCATCTCTTGTTGGGAACATAGAAGCTCTTTTTTCTTCTGTTGTATTTTTGGCAACAGTATATTTACTAACACAGACAGCCCTAGCAACAATAGGAGCTTTTTTCTATAATTTAGTATCAGATCTTGTTGGAGGAGTAGAGGTTGTTGTTCTAGAAGAGTCATACGGTGAAGTTCCAGTTACAAAAGAAAGGGATAAGAAGTCCAAAAAGGAAAAAGATAAAAATAAAGAAACTATCTTTATGACCCTATCTAAAACTGTAAAAAATCTTAGGGCTGAAAGAAAAAGAGAAGAAGACGTTGTTTATCCGGAAATGCCAAGACCAGATGTTCCTAGGGACATTGAAGAGCAAACTCTTTCAGAAACATTTAAAAATATTCCAAACGAGGAAGAAGATTCTAAATAATTTGCTACACTTTTTTTAACGAATAAAGCAAAGAAGCGAAGTTAGTGAAAATCTAATACTGTCCCGCAACTGTGATTCGAAAGATAAGTCAGGTCGACTTTTTGCTTTTATAACAACAATCCTCGAGAGAAGGAATGGAGTTTCAAACTTTTTCTCGTGGTAAGAAAGGAAATATGAAATATAAATTATTGATTCTTGCCACACTAATATCTATGTGTACGCCTAATTTAGAAAAGCAGAATGATTTAAGAGTCGTTTCTCTATCAACAACACACACTGAAGTAATACAAGCATTAGGAGGAGAGGATATTTTGGTCGGTGTTGATTCATACTCTTTAACCAAAGAAGACATTAAACAAATTGATGCCTTTACTGTTACCGCAGAGGAGCTTTTAGGCTTGAATCCAGATCTTGTTCTAATTGCTTTTGATTTTAACGGAATAGTAGAAGGAATGAAAAATCTAGGTATTAACTATGCATTATTACCTCCTGTAAAAAACTTTGAAGAAGTTTATTTACAAATAGAAACTGTTGGCTCATTAATAAAAAAGGAAGAAGAGGCTAAATCTCTTGTTTCCTTAATGAGAGAAGATGTTGAAAGTATTATTGAAAATTCAAAGTTTAAAGAGGTTACTGTTTTTCATGAAATTGGATATACATATGGAATTTACACTGTAAACAGCAACTCTTTTATAGGAGAAATATATAACCTTTTGGGAGTTAATAATATAGCTAATAAAACGGAAGACACTTTTGCTAGCGGTTATCCTCAGATTGCTGAAGAAAAAATAATTAAAGCAGACCCAGATTTAATTGTTGTTGGACATTCCGACTATTTAAATAAAGATCTTTCTACAAGACCCGACTGGAAAAGTATTTCAGCTGTTGAAAATGGCAGGGTATATTTTCTAGACGAAAACTTAGCTAACAACTGGGGAGTAAGCACTGTAGACTTGTTGAATGTATTATCAGAGGTTGTTCAATCAAATCAAGACCCTGGTATTTTATATTTGAATAAATATTTTGATGACATCCAAAATTTATCTTCTTTTCAATTAAACCAAATATTGATACTACTGTTAGTTATGACGTTAATTATTTTAACTATAAGAAGAAAACAAAAGGTTTAGGAGAACAAATGAAAGGCTATCCGAATGATTTATATATTTTAGCTTTTGACCACAGGGGAACTATAACCAAAGGAATATTAGGAGTAGAAGACAGAGAGCCAACTGAAGCGGAAGCAAATAAAGTTAGTGAAATGAAACAAATCATATTCGATGGTTTTTTGAAAGCTAGTAAATCTGGAATAACCGGTGGAGATCCCGCAATACTTGTTGATGAAACTTTTGGTCTAGAAGTTCAGCAACAAGCCAAAGAAATGAACATTAAATTTGCTGCACCAGTTGAAAAGTCTGGTCAGAAAGTTTTTGACTTTGAATATGGTGAGCAATATGGAGAAAAAATAAAAGAGGTAGATGCTGATTTTGTAAAAATTCTTGTTCGTTGGAACCCAGATGACGAAGAAGAGACTAGGGAAACCCAGGGAACCCGAATTAAAGAACTTTCTGACTGGCTAGCTGAAAATGATAAAAAGTTTCTTTTAGAGTTCCTTGTTCCAGCTACCGAAGAACAGCTTGCATCTGTAGACAACGACCAAGCGCGTTATGATTCAGAAATCAGACCAGCTCTGGCAGTTAAAGTAGTTGAAGAGATGAGAGAAAGAGGGGCAGATCCTGATATTTGGAAAATTGAAGGACTTGACACAGTTGAAGACTGTGAAAAGGTTGCAGCGGCAATAAAGTCTGGAGACAGGAAAAATGTTATTGCAGTAGTCTTAGGCAGGGGTGCAAGTGATGAAAAAGTTAAAGAATGGTTAAGAGCTGGATCATCTGTAGAAGGATATAAAGGGTTTGCTATAGGAAGATCTATATTTTGGAACGCACTCAAAGGTTTTCACGAAGGAGACAAATCTAGGGAAGAAGCAGTTGATGAAATTGCTCAATCATACCTTGGATTTCTCTCTGTGTATCAAAACGGGAGTTGAACAAGTGTCAGCAGGAAAAGCTGTAATAGGACAGTCTGGAGGACCAACAGCCGTAATTAACAAATCTCTAGTTGGTTTTATAAACGAAGCCACGAAGAGAGATTTTGATGAAGTATTGGGAGCTAGACACGGTCTTGCCGGTATGTTGAAAGAAGACTTTGTTGACTTGTCAAACCTCTCCGAATCACAACTTTATGGAATTTCAAAAACCCCAGCTGCTGCCCTCGGGTCTGCAAGAAAAAAACCAACAGATGATGATATTGAAAAGCTTATATCTATGTTCGAAAGACAAAACATAAGAAGTTTTTATTATATTGGAGGAAACGATTCAGCAGAAACAGCTCATTTAGTGTCAGAAGGTGCAAAAAGTATAGGGTACGAAATGAAAGCATTTCACATACCTAAAACAATTGATAATGATTTATTAGAAACAGATCATTGTCCTGGGTATGGATCTGCTGCAAGATTTGTAGCTCATGCTTTTCAAGGAGATGATGCTGATAACAGAAGTTTAAATGGAATAAAAATAAATGTTCTAATGGGAAGACATGCGGGTTGGATAACAGCAGCAAGTACACTTGGTAAAGCGACAGAGGAAGACGGGCCACATTTAGTATATGTTCCAGAAAAAGTTTTCGATATAGAAACATTTGTAAAAGATGTTAAAGAAGTCTACGAATCACTGGGTAGATGTGTGGTTGCAGTTTCTGAAGGAGTCCACAACAAAGAAGGTGAATATTTTCTACAAACATATGCAAGCGAAACAGGATCCGGTCTTGCTGGTAAAAAAGATAGTCATGGAAATATTCAACTTTCAGGATCAGGTGCTTTAGGAGACACACTTGTAAATATTATTTCTGAAAACACAGAAGGAGCAAGAGTAAGAGCAGACACCTTTGGTTACCTTCAAAGGTCCTTTTTAGCTGATGTTTCAGAAGTTGATGCAGAAGAAGCAGAAAGAGTGGGTCAATACGCCGTTATTGCTTCTGAAACAGAAGAGAGCGGATCTGTTATATTAAAAAGACAGCTTTCTGACAAATACTATTGCGAAACAGGTCTTGTTGGTCTTGAAAAAGTAGCAAAAAATACAAAAGCCATGCCGAAAGATTTTCTTGATGAGAATAAACCTTACGTAACAAATGAATTTTTCGAATATGCAATGCCCTTAACTGGTGGCATTGAACCTAAAACACAGATATTTGTATAGCCATGTCGAAGTTAGAGTTAAAAAAATCAGAATTTAAAGTTTTTTGGGAAACAAGAATCAGATATTACGAGCTTGACCCACAAGGAATAATGCATAATGCAAATTATGTCGCATTTTACGACCAAGCAGTTGTTGAGTATTTTAGAGAATTTGATTTTGACTATGAAAAAGAAATAGAAGAAACAAACAAAGACTTCCATACAGTTCAAGCACTTGTTCAATACAATAAACCTTTATACTTTGACGACGAGATACAGGTTGGTTTAAAAATAAAAGAAATTGGGAATACAAGCATGACCTGGATAATGGGTATGTTTATAAAAGAGACAGGAGAGTTAGCCAGTGCTTCTGAAATTGTTCACGTTTATACAGACATGAAAACAAATAAACCCACAACAATAACTGATGATCTTAAGAAAAAGCTTGGAGTAAGCTAATAAATGAACAGAAGAACCCCCCTATTTTTGATGGTTCTTCTTTTAATTTCTTCCTGTTCTTTCTTCAATAAAGATGAAAAGCAAGGAGTAGTCTCTCTAGAGGGTGTAGACACCACAACAACCACAATTACCAACTCAGAAGAGCTTTCCTGGGTTGATGCAGAGTTATTGCTTGCACAATGTATTAGAGATAATAATTACGAACTTGCAGACCCAAAAAAACCCGGCGATTTAAGAAGAATATTAACCCCTATTTTTATTGAAATGAATCAAGAGGAAAGAGAAGAACTATATTCAATAATAGAAAATTGTGCTGATGAATATGACATTCCACTTGATGCTAGGGATCAGGCAACCCCCGAACAACAAGCAGAATTATTAGATGCAGAATTAGAAATAGCACAATGCATAAGAGAAAAAGGTATAGACGTACCAGACCCAACAAGTGAAAATGGCTTGAGAGACACTCTTCCACAGTTTGTTATAACAGGTGTGATATCAGCAAATGATCTAAGGGCCATGGTAAGAGAATGCATAACAGAAAATGGATACGCAGTCCCAGAAGACCTGAGAGAAGAAAACGACTAAAGTACTCGCTATATGAGAAAAGTATTAATTTTTTTAGTATTTCTTGTTGCATGTTCAGCCAACAAAAACCAAGGTGTAGCGACTTTAAGCGACATAAACACTGAGGCTGAAGAAGGGGAATCTATTACAGAGGAAGATTACCCAATAATTCTTACTGAATGTTTGAACACAAAAGGATATGATCTTCAGACACCCTTTGATATTGAAGATTTAAAATCTATGTTGCAACAAATGAATAGAAATGAAGAAGGAAAAGAAAAAGGTAGAGAAGAAGGAAAAGAAATTATGGACGATGTAGAGAGCTGTATACAGGAAAATGAATTATGGCCAGACAGGGCCTCCGTCAACCCAGAAGAGCAAGCAAGAAAGTTTGATGAAAGCTTAGAACTTGCTCAATGCTTAAGAGATAAAGGCTTAGACCTACCAGATCCAACACAAGACAATCCAAAGTTAAACTTAAGTGAAGTGGGGGAAAACAGAGAAACAATTAAAGAGTACTTAGAAGAGTGCGAACCAGAAGGAAGAGGTCCCAGAGGCGAGAAATAAGGTAATCTACTAGTAACGCTAGAATTAGTAAATATGATTTCAAAGAAAAATTTAACTATAGGGATAGTAGTTATTATCGTAGGAGTAGCTTCGTTCTATTTTGGTTCTCAAAATACAGCCTCCTCATCTACTGAAAAAACTCTCGAGTTAACTACTGTTAAAATCTCAAAAGGAGATTTAGCAAAAAAAGAAGAATATAACGGTACCCTAAGTCAGGTTGACAAGGCAGTATTGAACTCTTCAATTACTGGAGTTATAACCTACCTACCAGAAGAAGGAACTGTTATTAACTATGGCCAAGTGCTTTATGCTGTAGATAATAAACCAGTCATACTTTTAGAAGGCTCCACCCCTTTTTATAGAACTCTTGATTTGACTTCAGACGATGGGCCAGATATTAAACAGGTTGAAGAAGGGCTAATTTCACTAGGGTATGCAGAAGAAGACTTTGTAGCTGATGAAAAATTTGATGAAGTTACTTCATCTATGCTAAATAAGCTTTATATAGATTATAA
>CAZKFE010000054.1:0-5927 GCA_964551955.1 uncultured Candidatus Actinomarina sp.
CTTGTAGCAGCAATGCTGCAACATCAACATTGACTCTTACAAACAATGAGTCAAGTGGGAATGCCTATGTAAAGGTTGAGTACAAAATTAATAGTGGAGCTTATCAAACACACGGCAGTGGAGGCAATGTAACGGTTACAGCAGGATCACCAAACACTTCAATTACACAATCTGTTCCAGATGGCTCGACGATTACATGGAGAATTACTGATTCCTTTACGAGTAATGATTGGACCAATATGGTGACAGAATCTACTGTTAATTCTTCAGTAAGTTGCACTACTCCAACTACAGCAGCAACTACTACTACAACTACTACTACAACTACTACTACAACTACTACTACAACTACTACAACCCTCCCTAAAGAGGTATTTAAACCTGTAATTACAAACAACAGAACATGTAATGCAGGAGGAGGAGCAAATTTTGGTTTATCAATTGATCATACAAACGCAACTGTAGATGGGATACTTAAAATTTCTGTATTTGTAAACAATAAATTAGTTTCACAAACAACATATTCAATTTCAGCAGGCACAACCGCTTTTATTACAACTATTGAAAACGTACCAGAGGATTCAAAATATAAGATATTTATAGATATGAAAAACACACTTAACGGAAAAAAGGCAAAGGGAAAGTTTGTTAAAAAAGCAAATTGTATTAAAGATGGCGTTGGTACAACAACAACTATACCAAAACTTATTACAACAACTTCAATATCTCCAGTTACAACAACAGATTTAGAGATAGATATTACAGATGGTGTAACAACTACAACGACTACCACTACAACAATCCCACCACCCACAACAACAATTTTTGTAGATCCTGATGAAGGAGACGCTTTAACAGACGAAGAAGGAAATGATATTTATATATGGGATTTTGAAGAAGACCTCTACTTTACAGATGGAGATTTCACAGTTACTTACTTGTATCAAGAAAATAATATAACAATGGCAGACACAGGTGGAAGTTTAAATTATATCTATTTTTCAGGAGCCCCATTGTTTTTCATTGGTCTTGTTTTCCTCACTAGATCAAGAAGAAGAAGACTTCTAAATGAAACACCTCATCTTAAGAAAGTATATGAGAATGCTTATTTATTACAGAATGAGATTGAAAGCCTTGTTAATTCAAAAGTAAAAATCACAATTGATATTGCAGAGAAATACAATCCACTACAAAAAAATGTAGCAGAATACAATTCTTTAATTGCTTCTTTAATGAAAGAACTCCAGTACACAATAGATGTCGTCAAGAACCTAAAAAAGAAAAACATTTATAAAGATGTTAATGAGAATGTAATAATTGAAAGTTTAAGAGAGAATCTTTCATCAATAGGAAATGAAGATTTTCATTTCCTATTTACAGAGGAATCACTTCAAAATGACAATAAGTTAATAGAGTTTAAAGAAACAAAAGCTAGAAAAAATAAAGTTAAAAAGAAAAGAAAAAAAATTCCAGGAAGAGTTGTTGCCGCATCATTCTTCTTAATAAGTTTTGTTTTTGCATTAATAGGCTATGAACAAACAATTTATACGAATTCCCTACAAATTACTGCTCAAGAGAGATTTCAAGAAACATTTAACAATGAAGCTCCTATACAAGAACTGAATGAGAGGAAAGCTGGTATAAATTATGAATTAGTTAGCTATGAAGAACCAGCTAGTATCTTCCCTGAAATTAGAGAGATTTTCAACTTAAGGAGAAAAAGTACCAATAGTAGTAGCCAGGAGGCTTCGGTATTTGGTTTGTTAGAAATATCTGAAATTAACCTTGAACAATATGTTGTCATAGGTACTTCAGAGTTAGCACTACAAGATGGTCCAGGGTATTATCTAGGGACTGAGTTACCTGGTTCTGGTGGAAATGTTGGTATTGCAGGACATAGAACAACATATGGCGCACCTTTTGGAGATTTAGATTTAGTTGAAATTGGAGATGAGTTAAATCTAACATTTGGTCCTAACACATATACATATATTGTTGACCAGATACATGTAGTGCCTGCAAGAGGGGGAGAATATCTACTTTACAACAATGGTGTTGACAGGTTGACACTTACGACATGTCATCCACGGTATTCTGCTAAGGAAAGACTTGTGGTTTCTGGGATTCTGAAGAAAATTGAAACCAATACATAAAATAGTGAAAAAATTTTTCATAATACTTTCATGTGTATTCTTTATAAATGCCATATTAGACACTGAGAATATTGATTTAGAGATTGAAAGAATAGGTGAGAATAGTGTCAAAATTTCCTGGTCCATTAATTATGAAGAATACGACCAAATAGTTTTAGAAGTACTTAATCAAAACAATGCTGAGAGAACAATATATATACTTCCTAGCTTAAAAGGAACAGTAGAGCTTTGTTGTTTTGAAGGTGATGTAGGAGCTACAATCACAATTACAAAGTCAACAGTTATTGATAAAAGTGATGAAAATTGTAGTGCATTAAGTTGTATAGAGTATGTAAAAGAAGATTACTTTAATTCAAAAATAGTTACTCTTAATTCAACTACTACTACAATTCCACCTCCTCCTACTACTACAACTACTACTACTACTACTACTACAATTCCACCCCCTACAACAACAACAACTACTACTACTACAATTCCACCAGTAGTAATCGATAAAGAAAAGTTATTAAATATTGAGATAACTAATGCCCTAATAACCTCGATTCCTTTATTTGAGGATATAGATTTCACTGATCAAGAAAAAAACATGATGGGAGCAATAATCACAACAGGAATAATAGTTCTTTTCTATTTTGTCTTATTATTGCAAGAATGGTTTAATAAAATAATTTCTATATATCAAATTAAATGGTTTAAGCGTAAGAGAGAATTTTCTTATTCAAATAAAATAACTAATTTCTTAAAAATTTCTGCTGTCTTAATTGTTACTTCTTTCTTAATTGGTTATGTAGAAGAGGGAGCATCATTGGAGAGTATTGATTTGGAAAATATTGCAATTTTTATAGCAGCGTTTTTCGGGTTAATCACTGTAACAATATTTTATGAGGGATTAGAAGGATTAATAGAGAGACACTTTTATGGTGAAGTAGTGTATTATCAATGGGCACCACAGGCTATATTTTTTGCGATAATTTCAACTTTATCTTTTATTATTTTTCAAATGCCAATTGGATTTATTTTCGGTTTTATTGCTAGTAGCTACATCGTCTCAACAAGAGTTAAAGCTACAATTTCACCCAAATTCTTTTCATCTGTTGCTTTAAGCCTCGTTGCTTTTGGTTTTTTCTATCTAACTTCATTAAATTATGTAAACCAGTCTGGACTCTTAACTGCAATTTGTTCATTGACTTATTTAATGTGTTTGGAAGGGGTAATATTTAAATCGTTACCAGGTGGAGGAAATGAGTTATTTGAATCACTTGATGATTCAGAGGGTTTATTTAAAATTTTTCCTTTAATTTCATTTATTCTAGGTGTCTGGTTATTTATAAGAATATTAATAATCCCTCCAGATAGTGAGTTTGCAACTTTCCAGCAAGACTTGCTAGGTATGGGATCGTTTTCATTAACATTTGGAGCAATGCTTGTAGGTTATATATTAGTACTACTTCTCTTAGGTACTGGAATTAAGTTAAAGGGGAATAATGAATAATAAATATATATTTAGTTTTATATTGATTTTAGTTTTGCTTTCCTTTTTTCTATATTGGTCAAATACAAATGTAGAGACAGAAGATATTCTATCAGTAACTACAACCCTTCAAAAAGATTCTTCGACCACTACGAGTACAACAACAAGTACAACCCTTCAAAAAGATTCTTCGACCACAACATCACTTGTTCCAGTAAGTAATGTTGCTGTATCTGAAGACTCAGAATCTGTTCAGATAATTAGCAACGAAGAAGAGGAAGTTGATATATACGAAGGGCCGTTTACTTCTTTTCCTGGATTTCAGGGAACCAATCAGTCATCCTTAGATAATTTAGTCATTGATTTACCAGAAACATTAAGAAAAATACTTGAGAATGAAGTTCTGGTAATAAATGGATGTCATCAATATGCACTTTTACTAGTTGGTCAGTGTCCTTATGGTGTATGGGATTCATCAGGTACCAATCCTGAAGGAGAGAAGGGCGCAGATTGGGCACTTTCAATCTGGATATCGGATAGAGCTTTTGCTACTGGTGATGTTAGAGATGTCCTCATTCATGAGGCTGCACATGCTTTGTCTTATTTAACAAAAACATGTATTAGTCCTGAAAATACTAATTTTAGAAAGGATGCTTGGGACTATTTTGATGGAGAAGAGCAATTTGCTGACTCGCTAGTTCTTTATTTTGAAGGAGAGTATAATCACTACCGTACAAAAGGCCCATTAAGCAATGAAGAAAATGAATATCTTGATAATTATATCTCAGCTTGTACAGGAAATTAGCTTTTATAAGCTGGTGATTAAAGTAAAAATTTTTAAATATTGTTGATTTAACAATTTTATGTATATAATAAGAATGTCTTTCAGACAAATTAAATCAACAACATTCCCAAACTGAATGTATTGATAAGGAGAGATATGTCAGCAAGAACACAATTACAATCAAAACCAGTCGCAGATTTAAGAGCAATCGCTGAAGATCTTGGACTTGAATATAAAGGCTTACAGAAAGCTAAGTTAATAGATTTATTAATTGATCAAGGAGATGTTGTGCTTGAAGCTGAAGTATCTGAATCTAAACCAAAAGGAGATGATGACCTTCCTTCTGTTGTTAACTCTGGTGATAGTCAGATAAAAAAGGGTGAAACCAGAGAAGGAATTTTAGATATTCTTCCTGAGGGTTATGGATTTTTAAGGTGTGAAGGCTATAAGCCAAGTGAAATGGATGTATATGTACCTGCAGGAAGTATTAAGAAATATAGAATGCGAAAAGGAGATTTTGTTGAGGGACCTATTAGAGCTCCAAGGGCTAAAGAAAAATATCCAGCATTAGTTGAGCCAACGAATGTTAATGGTGGAGACCCTGAGCTATTAGCTAGAAGAGTAGAGTTTGATAAGTTAACTCCATTGTTTCCAGATGAAAGATTAAAGCTTGAGATTGATGGAGAACCAAACAAAATTGTTGGTAGGATCGTTGATCTTATTGCACCAATTGGTAAAGGGCAGAGAGGACTAATTGTTTCACCTCCAAAAGCTGGTAAAACTACAATTTTGAAAGAACTTGCTAACTCAATCACTGCTAACAATCCAGAAGTACACTTGATGGTTGTCCTTGTTGATGAAAGACCAGAAGAAGTTACAGATATGCAACGTTCTGTTGATGGAGAGGTTGTCTTTTCAACATTTGATAGACCTCCTGAAGAACATACACAGGTTTCAAAGCTAGCTATCGAACGTGCTAAAAGATTAGTAGAAGAAGGAAAAGACGTTGTTATTTTATTAGATTCGATTACAAGACTTGCAAGGGCTCATAACTTAGCGACTCCAGCTAGTGGAAGAATATTATCTGGTGGTGTTGATTCAACTGCACTTACTCCTCCAAAACAATTTTTTGGAGCTGCTAGAAATATTGAAGGTGGAGGTAGTTTAACAATACTAGGTACAGCGTTGGTTGAAACCGGATCTAAGATGGATGAAGTTATTTTTGAAGAATTTAAAGGAACTGGAAACATGGAGTTACGTCTTGATAGAGGCTTGGCTGATAAACGTGTTTTTCCAGCGATTGATGTTACTCCATCAGGAACAAGAGAGGAGCAAAGACTTGTATCACCTAAAGAGCTTGAATCTCTCTGGACTTTAAGAAGGGTATTAGTAGGGCTTGAAGGTGGAGCTGCAACAGAGTTACTCATTGATAGGATGAAAACCTTAAAGAGTAATGATGCGTTCTTAAAAGATATATCAAAAGCTAAAAAATAAAGTAAAGTAAACTATTAGTTAT
>CAZKFE010000055.1:0-5741 GCA_964551955.1 uncultured Candidatus Actinomarina sp.
AAAGATTAGGATTAGGAGAAAGGTAATTAAATTATGAGCATAATTCAAGCTAAAGAAGTGAAAAAATGGTTTGGAGATTTCCAAGCATTAAAAGGCATCTCAATGGAAATAGAAGAAGGTGAAGTATTAGTTATTTGTGGTCCTTCCGGCTCAGGTAAGTCAACCTTTATTAGATGTATCAACAGACTTGAACAACATCAAGATGGAGAAATAATTGTTGACGGTACAGAGCTAACCAATGATTTAAAAAATATTGAAACAATTAGAGCTGAAGTAGGTATGGTATTTCAGAGTTTTAATCTTTTTCCTCATTTAACTGTTATGCAAAATATTACGCTTGCACCTATATGGGTTAGAAAAAAAAGTAGAAGTGACTCAGAAGAAAAGGCTATGGAATTGTTAAATAGAGTTGGGATTCCCGAACAAGCTGATAAATACCCAGGACAGTTATCTGGTGGACAACAACAGAGAGTAGCTATTGCAAGAGCTTTGGCAATGGATCCAAAAATCATGCTTTTTGATGAGCCCACCTCAGCCTTAGACCCAGAAATGATTAAAGAAGTACTTGATGCAATGAAAGAGTTAGCAAAATCTGGAATGACTATGATTGTTGTCACTCATGAAATGGGTTTTGCTAAAGAAGTTGCAGATAGAGTAATGTTATTTGATGAAGGATTGATGGTTGAAGAAAATACACCTGATGAGTTCTTTGACAACCCTAAGAATGACAGAACTAAACTTTTCTTAAGTCAGATTCTTTAAAGTACATCCCAAAGTTTTTTTTCAGCTAAATCAATAATGGTTGCTCCCATTCCATAAGCACCATCAAAAATAGCTTTATGACCCCCGGGCTCAATCGTGGCGGCAGCATATTCAGGTTGATGGTTTACAGCTTCTCCAGCATCTATATCTAACATAGGATGTATAGAAGGCATTGCTAATGAAATATTCCCCATATCTGTTGAGCCCAAACCAGGCCTTAGAGGGTCTTCTAATGGCATTTCTCTTCCAATATTTTGACAATTCTCCATAAACAATTCATACATAGTTTTATTGTTTAAAATTTCTCTATATTTGTAATCTGGAGATGTTATTTTTGCTTCACACTTTGTAGCTAAAGCAGCTGCATTTACACAATTTAAAAAATCTTCCTCAAGAGTGTCAAGCCCATCTTCATTAAGAGATCTTAAATACCACTCGGAACTTGTGTATGAAGGAATAATGTTTGGTTTAAAACCACCATCTTTTATTACACCATGCATTCTATTTGATTGGACCATTTGTTGTCTATATGTAGATACATTTACAAAAAGTTGTATCTGCGCATCCAAAGCATTACGTCCTTTTTCTGGAGCACCTGCAGCATGAGCATCTTTACCAAAGAATTCAACTTTGTATTGCTGTATAGTTGTAAAAGTTGGATTGGCAACATTTAATGGTCCTGGATGAATCATCATTGAGCACTTAGCATCCTCGAAGGCTCCTTTGTCTAATAAAATTATCTTTCCACCACCACCTTCTTCAGCTGGAGTCCCTAAGAGCTTTACTCTTATTCCTAGCTCATCTACATAATTTCTCAACGCTAATCCAGCGCCTATTGATGCAGTAGCAATAACATTGTGTCCGCAAGCATGTCCAATTTCTGGAAGAGCGTCGTATTCAACACACAGTACAACAAGAGGACCTTTTTTACCAAAAGTTATTTCAAACGCAGTTTCAAGTTCTTTTGTAGGAAAAATTACATTATTATCAAACGACTTAATAAAGTTAACTAAATATTCTGAAGTTTTATATTCTTCGAAGCCGAGTTCTGGATTTTCATACATCCAGTCACTTACGTCAATCAAACTATCATGCAGTGATCCAAGATCTTTTTTAAACTGTTCTTTAATACTCATGATTGGAGTTTAGTAAAATATTCTAATTCATACTTAGTTAAATTATTCCAAATTAACCAATCAAGTTGTTTATCTTCAGCAGCTTTTATATTTTCTCTTACGTCATCAATACTATGCCAAAATCCCTGTAAATAGGGTCTTAATTGTTTTTCTGAAACCCCTCTTTTTAAACCGTCTTCAAGCGCCCTAGATACCACTTCATAAGGATGGTTATTTGGATTTGTGTAGCCATACGTACCATCAGAGTAGTGAGAAGGGTAAACCATAGGAGAAATAAAATCTACACTGTTTATTATTGTTTCAAGATTTTGACCTATACCTCCATCCAATGTGTTAGTTAAAACATATCCAAAAATATCTGCCGACACTAGACACCCCTCACTGTGAAGAGCGTCCTTTGCTTCTGTTAAGAAAGTGTTTATATTTTTAATTCTGTTTTCATAATTATTCTCCTCTGAAAAAACCATAAATTGATAGTTTGAGTCGGGATATCTAATATAATCAAATTGAATTTCATTAAATCCTAATCTACAAGCCTCAATAGATAATTCAGTTATATATTTTTTTACTACTTGGCTAGCTGGATCTAAGAAGTATTGTCCATTCTGTGAGTAAATTTTGTTTAATTTTGAATCAAATACAGCTTCCTCTTTAAACTTTTTTGCAAATATTGGGTCCTGAAAAACAACAATTCTTGCTATTAAATATAAGTCTTTTATTTCTCTGAATTCATTTAATGTTGCAGCATTGTATTTTATTCTTTCATTATTTAGGATATTTGCTTCCAAAGATTCGCTCTCAAACAGTACGTGACCGTTATCTGTTTTTGCATCAATAACTAGAGTGTTTACATTTGTAGTTTCTAAAATTTCTTTTATCTGAATAATTTTCTCTTCATTATTCATATGGTATCCGTTTATATAGATACCTTTTAGCCCATTGTTCGACTTTCTAAATTCTTCAAAATTATAAAACATAAGATTTAAATTTATTTCAGCAACAACTACGTCAATTGAAGAATTCATATTTTCTATGAAACTTTTTCTATCTGAAAAAATAGATTTATTTAAATCATCAAACTCATTTTCATCTAAAGTTTTTAGTGTTTGGTAATAGTGTTTTAAGTCTTCTTTGTATATAGTGGGATTTGTTACTGAAATTTCAGAAGAGTCTCTGTAGTAGTGAACTTCATCAGCAATATTTCCAGGATAAAACATCAAAAACTCAAGCACATATGTGCTAATTAGCAACATTGTTAGAAAAATAACCTTTCTCACAGTATTAAATTTATCTTTATAATATTTGTATGTCCAATTCAAGATATTTAAAAGTTGAAAAATTTTATGAAATACCTGTTTTAGTTGCAGTAATTCTTTTGATGCCGGTAATAATTATAGAATATAGAGACTCTCCTCTTAAAGATTTTGCTAATTATCTTAATTGGGGAATTTGGTTTATATTCTTGCTTGAATATACCCACCTCTTTTACCTTACAGACAATAAAAAGGAATATGTTAAAAGTCACAAATTAGAATTATTCATTGTTTTTGTTTCTATTCCTTTTGTTCCACAAGGCTTTGAATCATCAAGATTTTTAAGATTTGTAAGGCTTCCTAGACTACTTAGATTTTTTCAGTTATTTAGATTAGCTGCTGTTTTTGCAAAGTTTGGAACTGCAATAAAAACTATTTTTAATAGCAAGGGACTTAGGTTTATTGTTTATGCAACTATTTTTTTGATCATATTCTTTGGCTTCTTATTTTATGTTGCAGAACCAGAAGTAGAAACCTTTAGTGATGGCATTTGGTGGGCACTAGTTACAATAACAACCGTAGGTTATGGAGACATAACCCCATACACAACTCTTGGAAGAATTGTTGCTAGTACATTAATGATTCTAGGTATTGGATTTATAGCAACACTTACTGCTGCAGTCTCTGCTTATTTTCTATCGAATTTTGGGGATAAGGAAACTACATTAGAAGATGTCTTAGCTAAGCTTGAAGAAATAGATAAAGAACTAGATGATCTTAGGGAGGCAAAAGATGAGTGATGAAGCATTAAAACAATTGGCAGAAGATTTTTTCAAAGAATCTCTTGAATCATCACCAACCTCAGCAATTATGCGTGGCCATAAAAAATATTTTGATCAAATTGAAGAATTAACTGAAGAAAAATTTGAAAACGAAAGTGAAAAAGTAAAAAATTTTAAAAATAGATTAAATGAGTTAGATTTTGATTCTTTAAGTAGTAAAGAAAGAGTTACCTACGGTATGCTTGAGTTCGCTTTAGACTCAAATAGTGACTCGCTAATTGATAAAAGTTGGGAATTTTCAGCAGGCGTTGCTGGTTTCGAGGGTTTTTTAATTAATTACAATCAGCAAATGTTTGTACCTGATATGGAATCTGCAGACATGCTTTTAAAAAGATTAGAGCTTTATCAAAGATTTTATAGTCAGATTTCAGATGTTCAAAAAAAAGGGCTTGAGAACAATAGAGTTGCTACACAAAGAAACTTGAATAGAAGTATAGACCAACTCAAAAGCTACTTAGAGACACCTTTAGACAATGATCCACTACTACTTGTTAACTTTGCGCCAACGGTTTCTGAAACAGAAATTTCAGAATGGAAAGAAAAAGCCAAGGAAGTAATTGAAAAATATGTTCGTCCTAATGTATTGAGCTATTTAGACCAATTAAGAGTTGAGCACTTACCAAAAGGAAGGACCGATGAAAACCCTGGAATTATGTGGATTGATGGCGGGGAAGAGGTTTATTTAAGAAGCTTAAGAAAATATACAGGACATAAGGAAACCACAGTAAAAGAGGTTCATGAAATAGGACTATCGGAAATTGAAAGACTAAAAAAAGAATTCTTCGAAATAGGAAAGGATGTTTTCGATGGTGCAGAGAGCCCTGAAGACGTACTTCATAAGATGCAAACAGAACCTTCTATGAGATACAAGAGTAAGGAACAAATGCTCAAATTAGCAGAAGATACTATTGAGAGAGCATATAAGCCTCTTTCAGAATGGTTCACAGTGTTTCCAAAAGCTCCTTGTAAGGTATTGCCGGTACCCACTCAATCAGAAAAGCACGCACCACCAGCATATTATTTTCCACCATTGCCTGATGGATCTAGAGATGGTACTTACTTCTTGAATACTTATAAAGCTGAAACAAAAAGTATATTTGAAGCTGAGAGTGTAGCGTTTCATGAAGCTATACCTGGACATCATCTCGACAGAACAATTGCAGTTGAATTACAAGGCGTGCCTGACTTTCAACGTTATACAGCATCAACAGCATTTGTTGAAGGCTGGGGGCTCTATTCTGAACAACTAGCTAACGAGATGGGGCTCTATTCAAATGATGTTCAACAATTAGGTCGACTTGGAAATGATGCATGGAGAGCATGTCGTTTAGTACTTGATACAGGAATGCATGGCATGGGTTGGTCAAGAAATGAAGCTATTGATTTCTTTAGATCAAATTCTCCTATTGAAGAAATTAATGCAAACATTGAGACTGATAGGTATATTGCATGGCCCGGCCAGGCTTGTGCTTATAAAATGGGACAATTAAAAATTGAAGAACTAAGAAGACAAGCTGAAAATGAGCTTGGTGATAAGTTTGATATCCGATATTTTCATGATGAAGTGTTATGTGATGGCGGAATAACCCTACCTATTTTAGAAAACAAAATTAAAGCTTTTATTGAGAAACACAAAAGCTAGGTATTAATTTTAGTAAAATTAAGTTCATGGACAGTGGAAATAGTATCTCAATCTTTAAAAAGTTTAGTATATGGAGATTAATTTGGTCTGGGATATGGTTAAGAGT
>CAZKFE010000056.1:0-5732 GCA_964551955.1 uncultured Candidatus Actinomarina sp.
TTAAAATTCAACAATGTTAATCTGAATTCATGACAAAATTTGCATATTTCTTAGGTTCTGAACAATGGCAGCCTGAAGAGTTAATAGATCATGCAAAATTAGCTAAAGAAGTTGGTTTTGACATGGTGACAATATCAGAACATTTTCATCCATGGGTTGATGATCATTCAGCTTCAAATTTCACTTGGTCAACATTAGGTGCTTTAGCTGTAACAATCCCTGATATAGATTTAGGAACAGGTGTAACAACACCATTATGGAGAATGCATCCAGGAGTTGTTGCTCAAGCCTCTGCAACTATTGACAGATTGTCTTCTTCTACTTTTCATTTAGGTGTTGGCACTGGTGAAAATCTTAATGAAGGACCTTTAGGTTATAAATTTCCAAAATATGAAGAACGCGCAAATAGAATGCGGGAATCATTAGAAATTATTAGAAAGCTTTTAGACGGAGAAAAATTAAATTACAAAGGTGAATTTTATGAAACTAATCAAGCAAAACTTTATTCGCCACCTAAAAATTATATTCCAATATGGATGGCAGCAGGTGGTCCTAAGTCTGCAAATTTAGCAGCAGAATACGCAGATGGAGTAATGATTAGTGTAAAAAATCCAAAAGATGCTTATGAAAAGGTTATAGATCCAGCAAAAAGAAAAACCGAAGAGCTTAAGAAAGATAACTTAAGACTTCATACTTATAGATGGACTATGTTTGCAAAGGACGATGAAGATGCTTGGGAAGCATTAAAATCTTGGAGAGGGTTAAGAGCACCGAATAGGCTTCAAGAGATTGATCCTGCAGCATTAAGAGAGACTGCTGATAGTTTATCAAGAGATGAAATAATGTCGAAATTTTCAAGAGCAAGTTCTATTGATGAATTAAAAGAAATTTATCAACCTTTAGTGAAAGATTTTGAATCGGAAATTGTTACAATACAGATTTCTTCAACAAATCAAGAAGAAACAATAAAACTACTTGGTAAAGAGTTGTTGCCAATTTTGAAGAAATAAATTGCTCAAATTATTTTTAATTGGTTTTATTGGTGGTGTTTTGTCCGGAATATTAGGAATCGGCGGTGGTATTGTCTTTGTTCCTCTTCTTACTTATTTCACTAAAGAAGATTTCAAAATTAATACAGGTATATCTTCTCTTGCAATTGTATTTGTAGCTAGTGCTAGTGCTATTTCGTACATAACTAATGGAATAGAGATTTCAAATTATGTTTTATATTTAATTCTTGGTGCTATCTTAGGAGGTTACCTAGGTAGCCATATCTCAAAATTCATAACCTCAATTAATTTACAAAGAATGTTCTCCGTTCTTTTGTTGTTTGCAGCTTACAGAATGTTTTTTAGTACAAATTTCAGTACAAAATTTGAAGAAAACATTTTATTATATGTTCTGATTGGAATTCTTTCAGGGTTGGGTTCAGGATTGCTAGGTATTGGTGGTGGAATAATTAGAATCCCTTTATTAATATTTTTTGGCGGTATTGGAAATTTGGCAGCTCAAGGTGTATCTTTAATAACAGCTATTCCAAGCTCAATTGCTGCAGTTATTCCTAAATTGAGAAATAAAGAATTTATTAAAAGAGGAGTAGTAATTGGGATCTTTGGAATAATAGGTTCTGTCATTGGAAGTAATATAGCTTTTGCTTTACCACAAAATATACTAAATTATGGCTTTGCTTCTTTTCTTGTTTTAGTGAGTATTAATATGTTCTTCAGAGAAGATTAAATTAAACCCTGACTCATTAAATGTTTAAACTTTTCTCTAGAATTTAATTTTGGTATTAGGTATATCAATCCAATCACTTCTTGAATAAATAGCACAGAAAAATTGATAGGCATTCTTTCAGGATTAGGATCAAATTGTAATGGGAAAAATAGAACTTCTGGCCTAAGCCACATAAAGTCAAATAATAAATGAAAGAAGACTCCTATAGCAACAAGTAAAGCGTTCTTTCTTTTTTGTGTATCTCTTTTTGTAAATATCATTACAAAAATCAAGGTGGCTACTGCCCACAAAAGAGTATGGCCTATTTCAGGATTAATTTTTACAAAAGTATTAAATATATATATAAACTCTGGAAAAAGAACTCCCGCAATCAAGTATCTAAGATCTGCAGAAAAATCTTTAAACACAAATCTAAAAAAAGATATGGAAAGCCCTATATGCCAGAAAAACATTAACTATCCAGCGCCATATTTGCTAATTGATCAGCTCTTTTATTTTCTTCTCTATAAATATGTTTAAATTCAATATATTCAAATTCTTTTATCATATTCTCTACTTGGGAGTTTAATGCTTTAAGGTTCCCTGCCTTAACTTTAAAATTTTTATTAACTTGCTCAACCACTAATTTTGAATCTAAAAAAACATCAATCTCATTTATAGAATTGTCAATACAATAATTAAGACCGTCTATCAATGCTTGATACTCTGCTTCATTATTGGTTGCAATCCCTATCTTCCTTGAGATAGTATGAATTTCTTTACCATCTAAGGAAATCGAAACACCTATTGAAGCATCTCCGGGGTTTGATCTTGATGCACCATCACAAAAAACTTTATGCTTCAAACTACCACACCATCACAATAAGGGCATTGTTGATATTTTGATGATGCTATTTTATCCAATTCACTCTGCGTTAAGTCCACTCCACAACAACCACATTGACCATTATCAAGTTTATATGCGGCAATTACTTCAACTCCCCTAGCTTTTAAATCATCATAAAATTTTTGGTATTCTTCTGGAAAGCCTAAGATCATCTCTTTCTTTCTTGACTCAGAATCAGCAAGTTTAACATCTAATTTTTTCCACTCCTCTTGTACTCGTTTTGAAACTTCAATTAATTTTTGCTTAATTTCTTCAATTACATCTTCATGTTTATTTACTTCATTTAATTCTTGATTATTTTCACTTTGTAAGAATTCAATATTCTTTACTAATTTTGATAGTTGTTTCTCACTAGATTCTTTTTGTTTTGTATAATTAATCAATTCATTTGGATCTAAAGATTGATCAGTTAATTTCTCACCTATATTCTCTATTTTTTGTTTAATGTTTTTAATATCCATTTCATCTCTTTCTACTTCAGTAAAATATTCAGATAAATTATTTTTTACTTCATCCAGTTCTTTGTTAGCTTCTTTAAATTTTATTTCTAACTCTTTAAGTAAAAGAACATCCTCACTCTCACCCTTTTCGGATTCAATTTTATAAATTTCATTATCTATCTCTTGTAGGCCAATTAAATTACTTAGTAAAAAAGGTTCATTCATAGTTCTTATTATAAAAATATTCAACTTTGATGTTTAGCTCATTTGCTATTTTATTCGCAAATTTTTTCATACCTGGTATTTCTGTTGATATATGATTTACTTGAACTAAACCTAATTCATGATCATCAGCTAATAGAAAGTATCTATGTGATATATCTCCAGTTAAAAATACATCGGCTTCGTTAATTATTTCATCTATGAATTGGGTCCCTGAGCCAGGCAATACAGCTAATTTATTAATAATTTCTAATTTTTCAAAATGAGCATTTTTTCTTATAATTTTTGTATTTAATTTATCCTCAACTAGATTTTCAAATTCAGCAGTTGTAATTGAATCGATTTCCCCTATCCGACCAGCTCCGAAATTCTCTTGAGTATAAGCAAAGGTTTTTACTTCTTTAATGTTAAATAATTCCACTAAAGAATCTGCATTTCCATTTTTTTTTACATCTTGTGCTGTATGTAATGAAATTACACTTATACCTTTTTTATGAAATTCAAGAGATAGTCCAACCAACTCATCAACAAATTCACCATTATCATTAAGAACCTCCTTCATTGGAGCCGGATGATAGGTAATTACAGTATTTATATTATTATTATCCAGTTGTTCTAATATAGAGTTTTCTAAGTCATGTGCTATAAGGACACCTGATACATCATTTTCTTCGGAACCAATTAGAAGGCCCACCTTATCATCTTCAAAGGCTAATTCAAAAGGTGTTATATTATTAACTGTCTTTATTAACTCAGAAACATTCACTTAATTAATAGTACTAACTAAATTTATAAAGATTTGGCAGTTTTTTTATTATGATAATTTGCCCAAAATACCAACATTGTTGGAAGTATTAGTATTGACGCTACTAATGCAAACCCTAAAGCAACCACAACAACTTGTCCCATTTGTTGAAATGGCTTTAATGTTGATGTCATTAAAATTCCAAATCCTGCCATTGTGGTGAAAGCAGAACCAAACAAAGAACCACCTGTTGTTCTTAAAGTGCTTATCGCGGCATCAACAGGATTATTATTTTGAGCCAAGGCTTCCCTAAATCTATTAGTAACGTGGATAACAAAAGGAACTCCAATACCAATTGCTAATCCTGATAATGTTGAAGTTACTGGGTTTAAAGGAATATCTAAGTAGTACATACCTAAATATGTTCCCATCACAATAGCTACTACTGGAAGAATAGTTATAACACCTAAAAATGGTCTCCTCATGTCTAAAAAGTAATAGATAATCAAGAATGACATTGAAGCTAAAATTGCGAAAATTAAAGACTGGAACTGTGACTGTGAAATTAAGTCACTTACACTTTGTGTAACAATTGCATCATTTGTAGCGGCTACATCTATTCCTAAATCAGTCATAGGTTTGAAAGCATCATATATATCATCTCTTAATTGAGCAGCAGCAAGGGAGCCTGCAGAAGTTGATATCCTTACTTGTGCAGCAGTTACTTTACTGTTTTCATCAAAATAAACTGAAGCAAGAAATGTTTCAGAGTCCTTTCCAACTAGATATTCATATAAACCTTGAACATCTCCACCTGTTTTAACTTTTAATGCATCCAGCCCTTGACCACCAGACATAATATCAACACCGTAACTAGATAATGCACCTATTAACTCCATATCAGGCGGGCCAGCAGGAGCACCCGGAGGACCAGATTGAGGAGCTAGAAGCTGTCCTAACGAACCAACTACTGATTCTTGGGCTACATTACCTGCATAAACAATAATATTTTCTTTATCAGATAAATTATTTATTGACTGGATTAGTGCATTATGAACTTCAGCTGTAGCTAAATCATCACCTTCAATTAATACACTTGTTGTTTCGCCAAATCCACCACCAAACTCTTCACTTAGTAAATCTAAGGTTTTTACAACCGGATTATCTTCAGGAAGGAAGTCAGTAAATTCAAATATTGTCTCAAGATTTGTAAAGCTAATATATCCATAACTAGAAACACTAACCAATAATGCTAGAGCAATGAGTTTTAATTTTTTTGGAATGATTCCACTAGCTTCTGAAATTTTATTTAAAACACTATCACCAGAAGATGTAAATGCTTCTGAATCAATCTTTTCTTTCTTTTCAGCTCTTCTGTCTAATAATGTTCTTATTGCTGGAACAAAAGTCATAACAAGAAAGAAAGCAAAGAATATTCCTACTGATACAAGAATTCCAAAATCTTTAAGTTCAGGTAAAGGAGATACAATATTTGTTAGAAAGCCAACTATGGTAGCTAATGTTGCCAAAGTTAAAGCAATGCCTACAGACTTTAATGTTGAAGTAGTTGATCCATTAATTGTATTCCCGGAACCTATTTCTTCTCTATATCTTGAATTAAAATGAATCGCATAATCAACACCTAAGCCAATAAGAATAATAGGAGCAATCTGTGAAACTTGGTTTGGAGCCCCAATTATAT
>CAZKFE010000057.1:0-5669 GCA_964551955.1 uncultured Candidatus Actinomarina sp.
TTCATTAACTTTGTAATTATTCCCTTCTTTAGTATCTACTCTTATCTTTAGTTTACCAATCTCAACCAAGACAGAATTGTGATCGAGATTTTCGATAATTTTTGCTTTTCTTCCTACGAAAGTAGTCATTGCACTTGTATCAGTAGTCAATCTAGATCTAATAACTGTTGGTATTGCAACAAAGTAAAAGAATGCAAGACCTAGAGAGACTAACCCAAGAAGAATTGAATTAACTTCAATCTCATAATCCCTAAACATAACGAGTGAGGAAGAATATAACAATACGAATGCGCCTACTCCTAAAAGTGAAAAGTAACCTCTAGATAAAATCTTTATATAAATTAAAAATGAAATTATAAATAATAGAATCCCAAAATAATTAATTCCAAACTCTTCAAAAGCCATAGTTGAAAAAATTACTAAAGATCCTCCTATAAATGCCATTAGGCCTGGCCCAAGTGCAAATAGTTCTAAACCAATTAATGCAAAACCAAGAACAAAAAATAAATAAGTAAAAATTGGATTAGAAATTGAAATATAAAATCTTTCAATGAGTGATGGTTTAATAAACTCGATTGAATTAAATGATTCACTACTAGAAAAATTTATGTTTATTACTTGACCTGATAAATTACTAGAAATATTTTCTGTGCTTAGTTTTTCCATGAAAGCACCTATAGAGCCAACAATAACATATCCTTCATAGATGCCTTCTTCGTTAACTATGCCTATTGTATTTTTATTAAAATTGCATAAATTTATATCACAATATTTTTCTTTTATAGATTCATTAAAATTGACATTTATCAGATTTACTCCAGGAGTAAAGCCTACAAAATCAAAATTATCTATAGTTTGAAAATCTAAATCAACTTTATAAGGACCGACCCATAAAGCAGTAAGAAAATCTTGCTTTAGTATTAGGTTGTTAAATTCATCTAATTTTTCTGATGAAAATTGCTTTGAACTGTATTGAACAACAAATAGGTCTTCTTTTTCATATTCAAATTCTTCAATATGTCTTTCAATAGACCGTATGTGTGCAGAAGAAAAAATACCATCAACTTCAAATATGTTGATTTGAACAACACTTATTGAGGCTAGAACTATTGAAAAAATTATATTTATCATTATTTATTTAGTTTAAAATTACAGGATAGTAGTCTTTTAAAACTGTGAAAATATTATTAATATCAGATAACACATGGGTCAAAGAATCTCTAGAGAAGTATCTTGACTTTCAACATAGCTTGACCCACTTAAAAGAATTCGCAATAATTGATTTTTATTTTGATTTCATTTTTGTTGATATGCAGGTTCAAAATAATGGAGGACCTTCAATAATTAGAGACTTAAAAAGGAATAATTCTACTAAAAATTCATTTATTGTACTTATTGCAGATAGGGACGCTGACGAAATGCAAGCAAAAAGGGTTGAAGCTGATGGGTTTATGGTTAAACCCATTACAAAAAGTAAAATAAATAATTTCTTTAATTTAAACTAAGATGCTTTAAAATTTAATTATATATATTGAGTACTAACTTAGACATAATCCTATATTTACTAATCTTCACTTGTTTAGTGTTCTCTGCCTTGCTTTCTGGGTCAGAAACAGCAATTACTTCACTCCCCAGAGAGAAAATTCATCAACTTGATGAATCGAAAAAAAATAAGAGAATAAAGCGTGCTAAAGATCAAATTGAAAAAACAATTGGTGGGATTCTTGTAGCAAATAACTTTGTAAATATATTAATGGCATCTCTTGCAACAATTTTATTTGTCAGAAGATTTGGTGAAAGAACGGGTGGAATTATTGCTACACTTTTTATAACAATACTTGTTTTAGTCTTTGGAGAAGTAACTCCAAAGACTCTTGCTACAAGAAAGCCTTTAGAGTTCTTTTCTAGAACATCAATTCTCATTGATTATCTTTCAAGAATATTTGCTCCTTTTACTAATTTAATTACAGGATCAATAAATAAATACGGAACAAAAAATGTCGGAGACATAGATGGTGATAATGAAATAACTGAAGCTGACATCCAAGCATTAACTGCTTTGGGTGAACAAGAAGGGCAGATACTTCCTGCTGAAAGAGAAATTATTGACTCACTATTAGAATTTTCTGATAGACCTATTAAAGAAGTAATGACACCGAGGGTAGATGTTTTATTTTTATCAAACCCTCTTTCTATAAAAGCAGTTAGAACAATTGTTAATGAAAAAAGAATTTCAAGAATGCCTGTTTCAAAAAGTGAATCTCTAGATGATACTTATGGGGTTGTGTATGTAAAAGATCTCTTAAATCTTAAATTAGACTCTGCAACTGTAGAGATAGAAAATTTAGTTAAAGATGTAATTTACTTACCCGAATATACAACTGTTCTTTCTGCTTTAAATATCCTTAGAGAAAACAAAGCTAGCTTTGCTTGTGTTATTGATGAGAATGGAGGAATTGAAGGTGTTATTACAATTAAAGATGTTCTTTCAGAATTTGTTGGTGATCTGCCAGATGAACATGATCAAAGATTTTCAGGTATTCGAAGACTTGGCCCTGGGCAATGGCGAATTGATGGAAAAACTGATATAGACGATTTTGAAGAATTTTTTGGACTAGAACCTAATGATAAAGATGTAGCAACTGTTGGTGGCCTTTTCTTAAGTCATTCAGAACAGCTTCCAAACGAAGGAGAGAAAATTACAATAGATGGTTTAGAAGTTACAGTTTTAGAAATTGATGGTAGAAGAATAGAATCTGTTGTAGTAAAAAAGATCTCAAAGAAATAAGATTTTTATAATCAACTAAACTCTATATCATGGCTTTGTTTTGGCAAATTGTATCATTGTTGTCTGTCTGGTTGTTGTATGGACTAGCAGCTTCTTTTTTCGTAAAAAACGTAAATAAAAGAGACTATCTATTACTAATTTCCTCAGGATTAATTGGTGGTCTGCTCGGCGGTAGAATTGGAAATATATTAGATGTACCAGAAAATATTTGGTGGCTTAGAGAAGTAATTAAATTTGGTATAACAATACTTTCTATGCATACTCTTCATAATGTTTTTAAATGGAGAAAATATAAAAAGTAGCTATTTTTTAGGAATTCTTGCTGCTTTTAAAAGGTTCCCATTTTCATCAATTAGTCCAGCTCGTTTCGACAACATTTTTGGATTAAATGAAAATAAATTTTTTTTCCAGGTAGCAACATACCCATAACCACCAACTTCATCAAGCCTTTTAATTGCAACTTCCAATTCAGTAGTTGAGGGTGCAACAACAATTGGTAAGTCATCTTGATATACAGCATCCCAGTCATTTGAGATTGTTGCTTTGCCTGACTTAACAAGTAAATTAAGAATATCTTCAGTCATCTTTTGAAATCAATTCTTCAAACTTCAACATGTACTCTTCTTCTTGTTCACCATTTAAAGTTAAATCAAATGAGTAACCTTCTTTAATTCCAAGTGCCATTATCCCCATCATGCTTTCACCATTTTTTTCTTTATCATTGAAAGAAATTAGTACCTCTCCATTAAATTCTTGTGCTAATTTAACAAATTGAGCTGCCGGCCTTCCGTGTAAACCTATTGGGATTGTCACTGTTAGGTTTTTTGAAATTGACATCTAATTATTTTAACTTACTTAAATATATTTCCAAATCACTTCCAACGTCCCAAAAATCCTCAAAAAATTTATCAACACCATCTTCAAATAATATTTTGAAATCATTAAATCCTTCTATGTGTTTAAAATCTTCATTGACCAATATTCTAAAAACAGACTCAAAAGTTTCAGTATTACTATTATTTTTTATTAATAAGTCAAGTGGGCCATGAAACCTCTCTGACTTATTAAATTTTATTATCGGATTTCTTGCAACTCTTGTTAGATCATCTTTAACTTCTGGGGCAGAAAATCGATTAAAAATTGTTTTCTTGTATGTATCAAGGTTTGTTAGGTCTTTATCAAATATTAGATAGGCCTCTACTAAAGAATCTATAGCTTTTGTTGAAAACTCGATATTATTATCTCCTTCAAAAAGCTCGTGAATAAATTGTTTGTTATTAGCTAAGCCAAAATAAGCTAACTGAAGATGTAGTCCATTTAATATCCATAATTTTTTAATAAATTCTTTTTCATAATCTCCATAACTTACAACTTCTGAAGAATTTAAGGGTTTATTTTGTTGATCTTCTAATACAATAGAGCCAAACTCTTCGACAATAACATCAAGTGACTCTGTTGACTGTGGAGGTACAATTTTATCAACTACAGCATCAATTATATTTAAATTCCCTATTTCAACTTTTGATTGCTTATAAGCTGACGAAGATGCCCTATATTTATTCTCAAAAGCGACAAAGGAAGGGTGTTTTTCAAATTCTACATTTGCTATGGTTTGAATAACATTTGATATATAATTTGGCCCAACAGAAGTAGTTATTAAATCTGCTTTTGATAAAGCTATTCCCAACTCTTTTGAGTTACTTAATTCAATTCCGGAAAAATTTTCGACTAGAATATCTTCCTTATTGCTTGAAAAATTTGATATGTGGTATTTATTTTTTGAATTTAATTTAGATATTAAAGAACTGTCAATGTCAATAAAAGTAACCTTGTATCCATTTTCTTGAAGAACAGGAGCTATAAACCCTCTTCCTATATTTCCTGCTCCAAAGTGTACAGCTATTTTATTCATTAATTAAAAACTTCATATATCTTAGCAACGGAATCTATCTTCCATATCTCTTTTGCGTCATCAGGATCTTCCATTAATTCATTAAGCTTTGACATAATATCCATATGCTCATCATCTTTTGCTGCTAGTCCTACAATTATATGTGCTGTCCCGCCATGCCACTGAACTCCTTTATGGGACTGAATTATAGATATTCCTGTTTCATTTATATATTTCTTACTTTCTTCCATTCCATGAGGAATAGCTAATCCATTTCCCATATAAGTTCCAAAACCGTCTTTTAATTTATCAAGCATTGAGTCAATATATTCTTCTTGAATACTCCCAGTATCTTTTAACAATTTACCAGCAAGTTTTGTTGCCTCTACATTGCTTGAAAATTCTTGCGAGACAACAATTGCTGTTTTTTTTAATATTTTCATTATTTAAGCTGAATGAATATCGCTACCTTTAGATAAATCATCAACTAATTTGTTTATTGCTGGATCATTCATAAACATATTAAAAGTAACTACTACTGAGTTCTCAGCTACTTCTCTAGCTCTTCCTGCTAATCCTTGATGAGCAACAACAACGTCAGCATCTGCTGGTATAAGGTTTACTGGTGAATGCTCAACTTCTATTTCTAGTCCTGCTTTAGCTAATTTTTTAATTAAACCATTTTTAACCATCAAACTCGAGCCCATACCAGCTTCACAAGCAAGAACAATTTTCTTTACTTCGCTTGATGATATTGAATCTTTACTCATATTGTTTCACTCCTTATGTTTATTATATAAAAAAGTTTGGGGAGGTAAAACCTCCCCAAACAACATTTTTTGCTTAAAGAAACTTAAGCAGTTGGAACGTTAACATCAATTGTGTCTTCGACTCCAGCGTCAGTTTCTGTTATTGGTCTTGCTTTTAAGATAAGCGTACCTGCGACAGCAGATGCTACTGCTCCGATTAATACACCACCTAATACAGCAA
>CAZKFE010000058.1:0-5631 GCA_964551955.1 uncultured Candidatus Actinomarina sp.
GATAAGCACTGAAAGCATCTAAGTGCGAAGCCTCTTCTGAGATGAGAACTCTCACCGGATTAACCGGGTAAGACTCCTTATAGAACATGAGGTTGATAGGTCAGAAGTGTAAGTACAGTAATGTATGTAGCTGACTGATACTAATAAGTCGAGGGCTTGAACTGAAGACGGCGTAAGAGTGCTTGCTATAGAATGTTTAAAAAGTTTAAAGTATTACGGTGGTGATAGCAGTGGGGATACACCCGTTCCCATTTCGAACACGGAAGTAAAGTCCACTAGCGTCGATGGTACTTGAGGGGCAACCCTCTGGGAGAGTAGAACACTGCCGACTTTTAAAGAAGAGCCCCTCGGAAACTAGGGGTTTTTCTTTACATTTTTAAATAATTTCTTATACCTACAACTTGCATTAAGAAACTTGCATTATTTATATAATTATTTATTGTTGATTTTTTAACATTTAATATCTCATAGTTTGAAGTTAACCAATTTTTTAATAATTCAGCTGCTTCGTCATTACTAGTGTTTGGTAAATTTTGAATAAACAAAATCCATTCATCGATACTTTTAAAAGCGTTCTCTATCAATTCATATGGTTTTAAATGTAATCCAAAATGTGCAATAGCTATTTGTTTTAAATCTAATTGATATATCTTATCTAAAGTTTCAAATAATATATCTTTATTAAAATCCGGTGGTGGAAGATTGGGCTGTACGAAATCACCATGTGGATAAATTAACCCAAGTGTATCTCCCATAAATATAGTTCCTGATTCATGATCATAAAATGTAAAATGATGTTTCGCATGTCCGGGACTATATAAAGATTTAAGTGTTCTACTTTTGTCTAGTTTAAATTCATGACCATCATTTAGAGTTTTAATATTTTCTATAGGTGTAGGTTTTATTTTCCCCCAATTACTAGTTAACCATTCATCTGTATAAATATCTGCAACAGCATTCCATAATTTTTCAGGATTAGGTAAATGTTTTAATCCTAATTCATGAACATGCACAAAGTGATTCTTATATTTATTAACAACATGCCCAATACCACCCACATGATCAAGGTGAAGATGCGTTATTGCAGATCTTTTAATATTTTGAATACCTAAACTTTCAATAGCTGATATTAGATAAGGAAATGATTTTGAAGGACCGACTTCAATTAATATTGGATCTTTGGTATCAATATAATAACAAGCTAATCTTCCTTCTTTTTCTTCCATTAGTACATCAATTTGATATATATTATTATCAAATTTAGTTACAACAGGTTCCATATATATATTTTTGCATAAGTGTTTTATAAACTAAAATATATATGTGAAAGTTTCTTTATCAAGTACGTCATTACAATCTATAGATGCAGCTAATGCTATATCTGATCTAAACCCAAATGCTGCAGATATGTTAATAACAACCATTTTAACCTCTATGGTGGCTGATTTAGGTGTTATTAACCCTACATCTGGTGCTTTATTAACATACTTTGACGGTGAAGAAAACACTCCAAAAACTATAGATGGATATTTAGTATCACCAAAGGTGTATGGGGGAGAAGACCGCACTCAAAATAAAGTTGGATTCGCATATGGTGGATATGTTGAAACATGTACAGGAGTTAATACTTTTGCAATCCCAGGTATATATAAATTATTAGATTTTATATATAAAAATAAAGCTTCATTACCTTTAGAAGTTTTATTTGAATATCCAATATCAATTGCTAAAAATGGTTTTAAATTAAATGAAACATCTAAAGAATATTTAGGATATACATTAGACACATTATTTTCTATTAATGATGAGGCTGTTAAAACACTCAATGTCTTAAAAAAAGATGGATTAGATAATGGTGTCGTTAAATTAGAAAAGTTAGCAGAATCTTATTCATTACTATCAGCAAAAGGATTTAAGGAATTTTATTCTGGTGATATTGCTGTTGAATTAGCTAAAACAATAAAAGATGGAGGTGGGCATGCTACATACGATGATTTTAAATCTTATGAATTAATACATGATTCTATCTTTAAATACAGATTTAATAATTTAAATGTTTATGGTCATAAAGGACCTTCTATAGGGGGCTTAATGGTTCTAAAATATCTAAAAGCTTTAACAACAAATCCTGAAAATTTAGAAGAAACATTATTAAATGTCTACATTGAAAGAAAAGAAAATTTTGAAGTCTTTGAAAAAAGAAGTGACTTAGTTAAAAAAGAAATAGACAAATTAAGCACCTCTCCTTCAACTATTCAAATAAGTACATCTGATTCAAACAATAATCATTACTCTGTAACATTTTCAAGTGGTTATGGATCAGGTGTTATATGTAAACAAACAGGTATGTTTTTTAATAACTCTCTAGGAGAAATAGAATTAAATCCTCAAGGATTTCTTGGAAACACATTTAATGAAAGATTAATTTCAAATATGAGTCCTTTAATTGTTTCTAATAATGAATCAATCTTTACACTTGGATCACCTGGTGCTGATAGAATAAGCACTGCTCTAGCACAAGTAATAAATAATTTTGTAATAAAAAATGATTGGAAAGAAGCAATATCAAAACCTAGGTTTCATGTTAATCATGATAAATCAGTTAGAGCAGAACCTAATTCAATTGAAATAAACGATAATATTACCTTTACTGAGCCAAATGATATGTATTTTGGTGGTGTTTGCGTGACAGGTTTTGATAAAAAACTTTTAGCTTACGGTGATAAAAGAAGGGGAGATATTAGTTGGAAAAATTAAAATTTATTCCTCATAAAAATTTATTTTATATTGGTTTTTTTATTGTAATTATATTTTTACTTCTTTCATTTTGGCAATTCAATAGATATAAAACTAATAAACCATATATACATAACGAAATAAATCAAATAATTATAAATATCGATGAAGTAAATGAAGTAAAAAGCAATACCTTTGTAAAGCTTCAAGGAACATTTATCTTAACAGATCATTACAAACTTCGTTCTAGAGTTCATAACGGAGAATCTGGATATCATATTATTGCTATATATAAACAAAATCAGACAAAATCTTATTTAATTGTAAATCATGGTTGGGTTCCTTTAGAAAAAGCTTATGAAATAGGGACTTTTAGTTATTCATTTGATGGTTTTTTAATAGATTATGATGATAAATCACCAATAGGTCAAGATGATGAACTTGGATCTAGCTATTTATTTAGAATTGATAAATATTTTATTGAAAAAGATAAAAATATTGATTTAGTTAATAAATATATTCATTTATCAAATAATTGTGGCCCTGGTATTGAATGTGTAGATTTAAACACCGGATATAAACCACCTCATTTAAGTTATTCATTTCAATGGTTATTTTTTGCAATTTGTTTAACTATTGTGATTTTAAGAAAGAATAAAATAATATGAAAATTACGTACACTATTGCAGGCGAGGGGAGTGATGTATTGTTATTACATGGTTTCCCATCAAATATGTATTTTTGGAATAATATTAAAGATGAACTTATAAAGAATAACAAAAGGGTTACTATACCCGAACAAAGAGGGTATCCATTATCAATTATGAACGATGCTCTTGTTAGTGATTTTAATATAGAGTCTTTAGCTGTTGACGTTGAAAATATAGTCCATGATTTAGATTTAAATAATGAACTTATTATTGTTGGACATGATTGGGGCTCAATAGTTGGCTGGGCATTAATATCTAGAGGAAATATTGATGTTAAAAAATTAATATCTATATGTGGTGGAGATGAATTTCCTAGCTCAGAAATATATTTTAAATTAAATTTTAAGAATGGTGAACATTACATTGCCTCATTTCAAGATCCAGTAAAAGCAGCTAATGAAATTGATAAAAATCTAGATAATTTCTTTAGGTTATCTTATAGAGATGTTTATAAAATATCAAACAATACTGACTTATCATTAAAAAGTTTATTCACAGAAGGTAAGTTATCAAAATTAGTAGTAGATGACTTAACAATAAATAATTACATAAATCATTTCAAAAAACATTCTTTATACCAACCAATATGTTGGTATTCAAATATTGATTTAAATATTGAATTAAGTAAAGAGTGGAGAAAGAAAGTAAAGACTCCTGTTGTTTTCTTATATGGCGAATTAGATGTAGCAGTTAAGTTAACTAATAAAATGACAAATAGGTTAAACAAATTAGGTAACGATATAACAATCAAAGAAATTAAGAACGCAGGCCATTGGCTTCCATTAACACATAAGGAGAGGGTTCTTAATGAAATTAACTAAACTTAAAGTATTTCATCTTTGTCGTATATTATATATTATGTTGCGTTATGAATAAAGCAATATTACATGATCACCTTGATGGTGGCTTAAGAGCTTCAACTGCATTGGATTTAGCAAAAAAAGCTTCCTATCTACCATTAATTGAAACAGACAACATAAATAATTTTTTTGATAGGTCTAATTGTGATTCTTTAGAAGATTATTTAGAAGCATTTATTCATACAACAGCATTAATGAATAGTTATGATAATTTAGAAAGAATAGCCTTTGAAGCAGCGGAAGATATGCATAATAACGGTATTAATATCTATGAAAGTAGGTATGCTCCCCTATATTCTGTTAATTCTGGTTTATCTATAAAAGGTGTACTTCAAGCTATAAATTCTGGCTTTAAACAGGCTGAAAATTTATATGGTATACGTTCTGGATTAATTTTATGTGGAATGAGAAATGATAGAAAAAATGTAGAAAAAGTTGGAGAAATCGCTATAGATTTTAAAGATATGATAATAGGCTTTGATATTGCAGGTGCAGAACTGAACTATAGACCTTCATTGTATAAAAATACATTCAAGAAAGTTAAAGATAAAGGAATCAATATAACAATACATGCTGGTGAAGGTGATAATGTGGATTCAATATCAGACGCATTAGAGAATGGAGCAAATAGAATCGGACATGGTGTGAGAATTATAGAAGATGTAGATATAGAAACAAAAAAACTTGGTAAAACGGCTTCATTTATAGTAAAAAATCAAATACCTTTAGAAATTTGCATAACTTCTAACATTCATACAAATATGTATGAGAGTCCGGAAAAACATCCCATTATAGATTTAATTAATTTTGGATTTAATGTTTCAATTAATACTGATAATAGGCTTATGAGTAACACAGATGTCAATAATGAAATTGAAATATGCAAAAAATTAGGAATAATGGATCCAGAATATTTATTAGTTAAATCAGCTAGCTATAGCTTTTTGAATTAAATTTTTATTATCTTTAGTAAGAAAATTATAAAATTCTTTTTCATTGATAAGTTTAAATTTCTTATTTGGATAAAGTTTTGATGCTAGCTTAATTTTGTTACTTTTTTTTGTAATAAGTTTTTGATTCATAGTAGTAATTTCTATATATATGTTTAAAGTTGGTAAGTAAAAATCAGGTGTAAACATTTTTTTTATAGAACCACTACCCCACTTTAGAGGGAAGCTTATGGGTTCATAAATCCATGGTATATCAAATAAATCTAAATGTTCAGTAAATAGTTTCTCTGATGGATGAGCAAATTTCATCTATTATTTACTGAAATTTTTTCTGGATATAAAGAAAATATTTCAGCTTCCGTTTCAGTGTGTACA
>CAZKFE010000059.1:0-5590 GCA_964551955.1 uncultured Candidatus Actinomarina sp.
TCTTTTCTTCTGAGCCATATCAAGAAGTTGTAATAAATGATTTAGAAATAGAAGGTTATTCGTTAATTGACGAAGGAAAACTTGACTCACTTGATCTTGTGTATATATTACAAGGACAGAGTGGTCAGCAACTACCTGCTGTTCAAGCTGCAGTAGGAATTGGTGGTGGAGCTTGGAAAGACTATGTAGATAGTAGAGGGGCTTTAGTTATGTCATTAAAAATTTCTGGAGATGATGTAACTGAATTGAATGAAATACATGAGGCTTTTATAGATTGGGCAGAAAGCCAAGTAAGATTTCAAGAATATATTGGTGGAGATTGGACTGGTAGACTTTTTATAGGAGAAACCAGTGTTTGGATTGATAATGATGGTGATTATGTAAGGATGATACTCGCTTTAGATAACAATCTTTTAAAAGACCTTCTTTCTGATTGTTCTTCTTCACCTTGCAAACAAGACTTTTAGTAAATTGAGCACTTTTTATATTTGTGCTACTCCAATAGGAAATCTTGATGATATATCAAAAAGATTAATTGAGACTCTTAGTACTGTTGATGAAATTTATGCTGAAGACACAAGAAGAGCAAATAAACTACTTAGTCATATAGGGATAAAGAAATCAGTACGTTCTTATTTTCTTGGAAATGAGAATAAGAAAATCAATGAAATTCTCGAATTAGCAAAAGATGGAAAATCTATAGCATTGATTTCAGATGCAGGGACCCCTCTTGTATCAGATCCAGGACAAGAGCTAATTAAAGTATTGATTGAGAATAATATTGAAATAATTTCAATACCTGGACCTTCAAGTATTTTAGTTGCTTTAACACTATCAGGATTTGATACTGATAAATTTGAATTTCATGGATTTATACCCAAATCTGGTAAAAATAGGGAAATATTTTTTACTTCTATAAAGGGTTTAAAAAATACTTTAATTTGTTTTACCTCACCCAAAAGATTGATAAAAGATTTAAATGAATTTATTAATTATGAGATTAAAAATGAGATTGTTATTTGTAGAGAAATGACAAAGAAATTTGAAACAATTTATAGAGGCAGTGCTTCATCGTTATTACATGAATTACATGAATTAGATATTAAAGGAGAGATAACTATTGTTATTTCTAAATCTGATAATCCAGAGACTTTAGACGTTGATGTTGAGAAAGCAGCAGAAAGATTGCTTGGTTTTGATATACCAAAAAGAGAAATTGCTAAAATTTTATCATCAGTTTCAACTTTTGGGGCTAATGAGATTTATAAGAAAATTAAAGACTCTTAATTGATTTAAGACATTTAGAGCATAAAAATTTATCTTTTATCTGAACATTTACTTTTTTATTCCCACATATATCACAGTTCTTGTGACCTTTAGTGATAATTAACTTGTTGTTTTCAACATACATTGAAATATCATCATTATGATCAATATCTAAAGCTTTTCTTATTGTCTTTGGAATAACTATTCTTCCAAGATTATCAATCTTTCCTTTATTACCTTTGACCATATTTCAATTGCTCCTATTCTTATATAGTAGTGATAGAGTCTGCATCAAATCAAGAATTCAAATGGGTTGATACTCATTGCCATCTCCAGCTTTCAAAGCATAAGATTAGTGAAATAGATTTCTCAAAGATTGAATATTTAATAATTCCTGGAGTAGATACAAAGTCCTCAATTAAAGCTAGGGAAGTATGTGAATCTCTTCCTGTAAAAAGTTATTGGTCAGCAGGGCTTCATCCTCATGATGCAAAGAAAATGGAGAATGAAAAGGAAACCCTAGAAGCATTATTTTCAGAGGCTCACCTTATTGGAGAAACAGGTCTTGATTATTATCGAAATTTATCATCTAAAGAAGATCAATATAATAATTTAAAGTTTCATCTTGAGGCTTCAAAGGAATATAAAAAACCAATAATCCTACATTGTAGAGACAGTTTTGAGGATCTTTATAATTTGGTTCAAGAGTACCAAGGAGAATTTCCAATTATATTACATTCTTGGACTGGAGGAAAGAAATGGACAAAAAGATATTTAGATTTAGATATTTATTTTTCTATTTCTGGAATTGTTACATATGATACTGCAAAAGATCTACAGCTTTCTGTTGAGCAAATTCCTCTAGAGCGACTTCTTTTAGAAACTGACACTCCATATCTCACACCTATACCAAAAAGAGGGGAAGACAATCAACCAGGCTATGTTTTTTATACTGCACAAAAAGTTGCTGACCTTAAAGGTGTGAGCCTAGAAGAACTATCTAGTCATACAATAGCTAATACGAATACTTTACTTGGGATATAAAACTTATGAGTGAAATCTATTGGGTTAAACAATTAGAGAATCAAGCAAATAATAATCTCGGACAGAATTTCTTAATTGATTCAAATATATCAAGAAAGATTACAAAATTAGTTCAGGGTCAACTTGGAGATCCAGTATTAGAAATTGGGCCTGGTACAGGATCTTTGACAAGTGAATTGTTGAAAGACGATTACAGAATAAAAGCAATTGAAATTGATAAAGGATTAATAGACATACTTTCACGAAGATTTATTGACGTACCAAATATTGAGCTAGTAGATAAAGATGCTATGGAATATGATTATGCTGAATTAACAGGTCCATGGTGGATTATGGTTTCTAACCTGCCTTATTATGTTGGAACTAGGTTACTTGTAAAACTTATAACAGAAGTACCTGTAATTCATAGATATGTTGTTATGGTTCAACGCGAAGTAGCAGAAAGGATAGTAGCCGAACCTGGTACAAAAAATTATGGAGCTTTATCAGTACTCTGTTCTCTCTTTACACAACCAAAGATTCAATTTGATGTAAATAAGAATTGTTTCTTTCCTGAACCTAAAATAATTTCAACAGTAGTTACCTTACAGAGAGAACCTTTAGATGATACAGATCTAAGGATGAAAGCTTTTGAGCTTGCTAAAGTTGCTTTTCAACAAAAAAGAAAAAAGATAAGAAGTGCGTTAAAAGAAATTATTACAGAAGAAGAATTAGTTAGATTAAATCTAGATCCAAATGTACGACCAAGTAAATTAACACCTAATGATTACCTAAAATTAGCAGTGGAGATGTAATGAAGTTATTAAGTCCAGCAAAAATAAATCTTAATCTAGAGATTAATTCTGAAATTAAGGGTGGTTTACATACCCTTAGCTCCCTTTTTATACCTATAAATTTATATGATGAAATTGAAATTATTGAAATAGATGAAGCTTCAGATATTATTACATTTTCTCCCAACATTGAATTAAATGGAAAATCAACAATTGAGAAATCATTAAATTTATTGAGAGAAAATAATAGTTTTTCTAAGCATTTTGAAATAAGAGTTACTAAAAATATTCCAGTTGAAGCGGGTTTAGGTGGAGGAAGCTCTAATGCAGGTTCACTAATTAATTACTTATGTAAAACCTATGATTTAGAAGTGCCTACAAATGAAGATATAGCAAAAAAAATAGGGAGTGACGTACCATATTTTGTTGAAGGTAAATCGGCATTAGTCTCTGGCCTAGGTGAAAAAGTCGAAGTGCAGGAAGATATTGGAGATCTAGATATTTTAGTCGCAGTACCTCATGAAAAGATCTCAACGGCGGATGCTTATAAAACATTTGATGAACTAGGTGATCAAAATCATTTTGAGAAAACAAAAATTAAAAATATAGATCTTTTTAACAACATGTGGGATCCTGCTGTAACGATTGAACCAAAGATGCAAGAACATAGAGATTACTTAGAAGGGGTATTTAGTATTAAGTTCTTTTTGTCAGGAACTGGATCAACATTATTTGGTATAGGAGAATACCACGAATTAGAAGAAGGTCTTAAAAATGTTGATAAAGCAAGATTTAGATTGATAAAAATAACAAAAAAAATTGATGGTAGTTTGTAATTTAATGCAGATTAGAATAAATGTGCAAAGAACTATGGCGGATGGTGTAATTGGCAACACATTGGGTTTTGGTCCCAACGTTGAGGGTTCGAGTCCTTCTCCGCCAGCTAGTAAATAAATGAAAATATCAGGAGTCATATTAGCAGCTGGTAAGGGGACTAGAATGAGATCCTCTCTACCTAAGGTATTGCAACCCGTACTAGGCAAGGCAATGATTTCCTATGCACAAAGTGCTATAAAAAATTTAGATAGCAAGTATGTAATCCTTGGCTATGAATCAGAAACCGTTTCAGACCATATCTTTGAAGGATATAAAATTGTTGAGCAAAAAGAACAACTTGGAACAGGTCATGCAGTCATTACTTTATTAGATAGTGATGAGTTTAAGTCAGATAATTGTGATTATTTAATTATTACTCCGGGAGACGTCCCACTTATTGACAAAAGTGAAATAGATAAATTAATTGGTGCTGTAACAAAAAATAATTCAGCTCTTGGTTTGATTACCGCAGAAGTTCAAAATCCATCAGGATATGGAAGAATAGTTCGTAGCAAAGAGCACGCAAAAAAAATTGTTGAAGAAGCAGACGCAAGTGAAGAAGAAAAATCAATTAATGAAATTAACTCTGGGATATATTGTGTTAGTAAAGATTTTCTAATAAGCAATATAAATACTATCAAAAATGATAATGCACAGAACGAATTTTATCTTACAGATTTAATTGAGATAGCATTTCAAAATAAACAGGATGCAGTTATAGTACAAGTAATAGAAGATACTATAAAAGGTGTTAACTCGATGAGTCAACTAAACGATGTTGAAGATACGCTTAAAGAAAAGTTGATTACCTCTCATATGGAAAATGGAGTTTACTTCCAAGACCCTTCAACTACCTACATCGATGAAACAGTAAAAATTCATTCCGGAACAAAAATATTTGCTAACTGTCACTTAACTGGAAACACTGAAATTCAGGAAAACTGTGAGATTGGTCCAAATTCTCTAATAAATGATTCAAAGATAGGAGAAGGTTCAAAGGTTCTTTACTCTGTTGTAGAAGGATCTGAGATAGAAAGTAATGGTAAAATTGGTCCTTATGCCCACTTAAGAACTGGTTCATCGTTAGGAGACAATGTTAAAGTTGGTGCATTTGCAGAAACGAAGAATTCAAAAATCAGTAAAGATAGTAAAGTCCCTCACTTAGCTTATGTGGGAGATGCTGAACTAGAAGAGGGTGTAAACTTTTCTGCTGGTGCAATCACTGTTAATTATGATGGAAAAGAAAAACATAAAACTGAAATTAAAAAAGATGCTTTTGTTGGGTCTGATGCAATGCTCGTAGCTCCTGTAACAATTGGAGAAGGTGCAATGGTTGGGGCGGGATCTGTAATAACAAAAGATGTCCCTGCTAAATCATTAGGTATTGAGAGAAACCAACAAAAGAATATTGATGGTTATATGGACAGGAAAAAAAGTTCTAAGGATAAAAAATGATTGAGCAAGAGAATAAGAAAAAAATGCTCATTTATGCAGGTTCTTCAAATGCAGAACTTGCAAATAAAGTAGCTAAAGAACTAGGCACAGAGCTTGCTGAGGTAGAAAAAGAACAATTTGCTAGTGGAGAAATTTATATACGATTAGCTGAAAGTGCTAGAGGAGGCGATTGTTTT
>CAZKFE010000060.1:0-5349 GCA_964551955.1 uncultured Candidatus Actinomarina sp.
CTTGTAGCAGCAATGCTGCAACATCAACATTGACTCTTACAAACAATGAGTCAAGCGGGGATGCCTATGTAAAGGTTGAATACAAAATTGATAGTGGATCTTATCAAACACACAGCAGTGGATCCAATGTAACGGTTACAGCAGGATCACCAAATACTTCAATTACCCAATCTGTATCTGAAGGTTCAACCATTACATGGAGAATTACTGATTCCTTTACTAGTAATGATTGGACCAATATGGTGACAGAAACACCTGTTACATCATCAGCTGCAAACTGTAATATTGGTACGACTGCTTCTCAGAATCTTCCAACAAGTTGTTCTTCAGGCGCAGGTACATCAACTTTAAGTTTACAAAATAATGAAAGCAGTACTGTTTACTATTACGTTCAATACAGAATTGATGATGGTAGTTGGACCGATAAAAATACGAACAAAGATGTTGCTGCAGGGGCTACAGATACTTCTTTAACCCAATCTGTACCACATGGCTCAACTATCACATGGCAGTATAAGGACAGCCTCTCTAATAACGACTTTACTGGGCAAACCTATGAAGGAGTAAGTGAGAGTTCTGCTGTAGATTGTGATCCAAATGTTACACCTACTCAGGCATTAGCTTGTAGCAGCAATGCTGCAACATCAACATTGACTCTTACAAACAATGAGTCAAGCGGGGATGCCTATGTAAAGGTTGAATACAAAATTGATAGTGGATCTTATCAAACACACAGCAGTGGATCCAATGTAACGGTTACAGCAGGATCACCAAATACTTCAATTACCCAATCTGTATCTGAAGGTTCAACCATTACATGGAGAATTACTGATTCCTTTACTAGTAATGATTGGACCAATATGGTGACAGAAACACCTGTTACATCATCAGCAGCAGATTGTGATCCGGATTCGACCGTTTCTCAATCTCTTGGAGACTGTTCCTCAGGTGCTAAAACATCTACTCTTAGTATCACAAATAATGAAAGTAGTGCTGCCTTTTATAAAGTTGAATACAAAATTGATGATGGAAGTTGGACGGATAAAAATACGAACTTAGAAGTAGCTGGAGGAGCTACAGATACTTCTTTAACCCAGTCTGTATCTGAAGGTTCGACGATTACATGGAGAATTACTGATTCCTTTACTAGTAATGATTGGACCAATATGGTTGTTGAGACAGATTCTGCTAGTTCTTCAGTAAGTTGTACTACTACAACAGTTGCAACAACAACTACTACTACAACTACAACTACAACTACTACTACAACTACAACTACAACTACAACTACCCTTCCTAAAGAGGTATTTAAACCTGTAATCACAAACAATAGAACATGTAATGCAGGAGGAGGAGCAAACTTTGGTTTATCAATTAATCATACAAATGCAACTGTTGACGGGATACTTAAAATATCTGTGTTTGTAAACAATAAAATAGTCTCACAAACAACCTATTTAATTCCAGCAGGGACCTCTTCTTTTATTAAAACTATTGAGAATGTACCAGAGGATTCCAAGTACAAGATATTGATAGATATGAAAAATACACTTAACGGCAAAAAGGCAAAGGGAAAGTTTGTCAAAAAAGCAAATTGTATTAAAGATGGCGTTGGTACAACAACAACTATACCAAAACTTATTACAACAACTTCAATATCTCCAGTTACAACAACAGATTTGGAGATAAATATTACAGATGGTGTACCAACTACTACCACCACAACAATCCCACCACCCACAACAACAATTTTTGTAGATCCTAATGAAGGAGACGCTTTAACAGATGATGAAGGAAATGATATTTATGTATGGGATTTTGAAGAAGATCTCTACTTCACAGATGGAGATTTCACAGTTACTTACTTGTATCAAGAAAATAATATAACTATGGCCGATACAGGGGGAAGTTTAAATTATGTTTATTTTTCAGGAATACCATTATTTTTCATTGGTCTTGGGTTACTCACTAGATTCAGGAGAAGAAGACTTTTAAATGAAACACCCCACCTTAAGCAAGTATATGAGAATGCTTATTTATTACAGAGTGAGATTGAAAGTCTTGTCAATTCAAGAGTAAAAATCACAATTGATATTGCAGAACAATATAATCCATTACAAAAAAATGCAGCAGAGTACAATTCTTCAGTTGCTTCTTTAATTAAAGAACTTGAGTACACAATAGATGTTGTGAAGAATCTAAAAAAGAAAAATATTTATAAAGAAGTTAATGAGAGTGTAATCATTGAAAGTTTAAAAGACAACCTTTCGTTAATAGGGAGTGAAAATCTACATTTGGTATTTACAGAGGAATCACGTCAAACTGACAACAAGTTGATAGAGATTAAAGAAAAAAAAGCTAGAAAAAATAATGTTAAAAAGAAAAGAAGAAAAATTCCGGGAAGAATTGTTGCTGCATCCTTCTTATTAGTTAGTTTTGGTTTTGCTTTAATAGGATATCAAAAAACAATTTATTCGAATTCCTTACAAATTACGGCTCAAGAGAGGCTTCAAGAAATATTTAATAATGAAGCTCCTATTCAAGAACTAAATGAGAGAAAAGCTGATATAAATTATGAATTAGTTAGCTATGAAGAACCAGCTGGCATCTTTCCTGAAATTAGAGAGATTTTAAACTTAAATAGAAATAGTATCACTAGCAGCAGAGAGGAGCCTTCTCTCTTTGGTTTGTTAGAAATATCTGAAATTAACCTTGAACAGTATGTAGTGATAGGTACTTCAGAGTTAGCATTACAACATGGCCCAGGATATTATCTAGGGACTGAGTTACCTGGTTCTGGTGGAAATGTTGGTATTGCAGGACATAGAACAACATACGGAGCGCCTTTTCGAGATTTAGATTTAGTTCAAATTGGAGATGAGTTAAATCTAACTTTTGGTTCTAACACCTATACATATATTGTTGATGAGATACATGTAGTGCCTGCAAGAGGGGGAGAACACCTACTTTACAATAATGGTGTTGACAGGTTGACACTTACGACATGTCATCCACGATACTCTGCTAAAGAAAGGCTAGTAGTTTCAGGGATTCTGAAGAAAATTAAAACCAGTACATAAAATAATGAAAAAATATTTCATAATTCTTTCATGTGCATTCTTTATAAATGCCACATTAGATAATGAGAATATTGATTTAGAGATTGAAAGAATAGGTGAGAATAGTGTCAAAATTTCCTGGTCTATTAATTATGAAGATTACGATGAAATAGTTTTAGAAGTACTTAATCAAAACAATGCTGAGAGAACGCTATATATACTTCCTAGCTTAAATGGAACAGTTGAACTTTGTTGTTTTGAAGGCGATGTAGGGGCTACAATCACAATTACAAAGTCAACAGTTGTTGATAAAAGTGATGAAAATTGTAGTGCAATAAGCTGTATAGAGTATGTAAAAGAAGATTACTTCAATTCAAAAATAGTTACTCTTAATTCAACTACAACTACTACTACAATTCCACCTCCTGCTACAACTACTACTACAAGTACAACAACTACTACTACAATTCCACCTCCTGCTACAACTACTACTACAATTCCACCAGTAGTAGTCGATATAGAAGATTTATTAAATGTTGAGATAACGAATGCTCTAATAACCTCAATTCCTTTATTTGAAGATATAGATTTTACTGATCAAGAAAAAAATACGATGGGAACAATAATTACAACGGGAATAATAGTTCTTTTCTATTTTGTCTTATTATTGCAAGAATGGTTTAATAAAATAATTTCTACATATCAAATTAATTGGTTCAAGCGTGAAAGAAAATTTTCAGATTCAAATAAAATAACTAATTTCTTAAAAATTTCCATTGTCTTAGTTATTACGTCTTTCTTAATTGGTTACGTAGAAGAGGGAGCTTCATTGGGGAGTATTGATTTAGAGAATGTTGCAATATTTTTAGCAGCATTTATTGGATTAATTACTGTTACGATATTTTATGAGGGATTAGAAGGATTAATAGAAAGACAATTTTATGGTGAAGTAGTTTATTATCAATGGGCTCCACAGGCAATATTATTTGCCATAATCTCAACTTTATCCTTTATTATTTTTCAAATGCCAATTGGATTTATTTTCGGTTTTATTGCTAGTAGCTATATCGTCTCAACAAGAGTTAAAGCTACAATTTCACCAAAATTCTTTTCATCTCTTGCTTTAAGCATTGTTGCTTTTGCTTTTTTCTATCTAACTTCGTTAAATTATGTAAACCAGTCCGGACTCTTAACTGCAATTTGTTCATTGACTTATTTAATGTGTTTAGAAGGGGTAATATTTAAATCCTTACCGGGTGGGGGGAATGAGTTATCTGAATCAATTAATGATTCAGAAGGTTTATTTAAGCTTCTTCCATTAATTTCCTTTGTTCTGGGTGTCTGGTTATTTATAAGAATATTAATAATCCCTCCAAATAGTGAGTTTGCAACTTTCCAGCAAGACTTATTAGGTATGGGATCGTTTTCATTAATATTTGGAGCAATGCTTGTAGCTTATATATTAGTACTGCTTGTCTTAGGTACTGGAATTAAGTTAAAGGGCAATAATGAAGAATAAATATACAACTAGTTTGGTGTTGATTTTAGTTTTGATTTCCTTCCTTCTTTACTGGTCAAACACAAATGTAGAGACAGAAGCTATTCAACCAGTAACTACTACTCTTCAAAAAGATTCATCGAGCACTACTAGTACAACTACTACTCTTCAAAAAGATTCATCAAGCACTACTAGTACAACAACAAGTACAACTACAACTACTACTCTTCAAAAAGATTCATCGACGACAACATCAATTGTTCAGGTAAATAATGTTGCTGTATCTGCAGACTCAGAATCTGTTCAGATAATTAACAATGAAGAAGAGGAAGTTGTTGTATACGATGGACCGTTTACTTCTTTTACAGGATTTCAGGGAGCCAATCAATCATCTCTAGATAATTTAGTTACTGAATTACCAGAAGCATTAAGAAAAATACTTGAGAAAGAAGTTCTGGTAATAAATGGGTGCCATCAATATGCACTTTTACTAGTTGGTCGCTGTCCTTATGGTGTTTGGGATTCATCAGGCACTGATCCTGAAGGAGAGAAGGGTGCAGAGTGGGCACTTTCAATCTGGATATCTGATAGAGCTTTTGCTACTGGTGATGTTAGAGATGTACTAATTCATGAAGCATCGCATGCTTTGTCTTATTTAACAAAAACATGCATAAGCTCTGAAAATACTAATTTTAGAAAAGATGCTTGGGATTACTTTGATGGCGAAGAACAATTTGCTGATGCATTAGTTCTTTATTTTGATGGTGAATATAATCACTATCGAACAAAAGG
>CAZKFE010000061.1:0-5300 GCA_964551955.1 uncultured Candidatus Actinomarina sp.
ATAGAATTTATTGAAGTCATTATTAAATTGTACAAAAAAATATTTATAAGTTAAAAAGTTTTTTAAAGAGATTTTCCCACTCTAGAAATCATTTTGTTCGTCGTAATCTGTTGGTTCTAAAAAATTAAAATTGGCAAGCTTAGATTTATACTCAGATGAATCAAAAAAATCAATTAAATCAAAATTTTTATACAATGAATCGTCCTCGCCAAGAAGGTTATCATGGGTAATGAGCTCTAATTTACTCCAAAAATATCTCGGTATAAGAATTGGATAATTTAACTTATATCGATATTTTGAAATAACCACTTCATCTTCTTTATTCTTTGTATTTACTAGTTTTTGAATAATTTTATTACTTACAGCAGGCTGATCAGCCATAAACATCATTGCACTATGAATTTCTTTATTATCACTCAAGTAAAATAGGGCTGTTCTAATTGATGAGACTATTCCTTCTTCCCAGTTTTGATTTATCAAGATTGTACTTTCCTTAAAGTCCAATTTTTCCGTAATAGTGTCGTTCTCATGACCAAGAACTACTACTGTTTCAGTAAAATTTGTAGTAACAGTATTTATTACAGTTTCAAGAATTGTCTTTCCTTTGTATTCTGCTAACTGTTTTGGGAAACCCATCCTAGAAGAATCACCTGCAGCAAGAATTACACCAGCTATCATTTAAACACCTTCTAAGAGAAATGAACTTGCAATACTAGACCCTAGGACTAATAATATAATCTCAAAATTTCTTAAATAATAAACCTGTTTCAATCCAGACCCTAAGCAAATTAAACTATATATGCTTGAAATGAATAAAATTATTAATTTGGATCCAAATGAATTAACAAATAGTATTGGAATATTTAATAGACCTGTTATAGATGCAAAACCAAAAATAATTACTAGATGAATAAAATTTGGATCTTTCCTGAATAAATATTTACTTACAACAAAAACAAAGCCTACCCCAATGAGGGCTGAGAATAAACCTGAAGCAAGTGTAGTGAGTAGTCCAGTAAAAGTAGTTTCAGAAGTAAATGCTCCTTCTAAATCAGAAATAAGAATTTTTAATTCAAGTAAAGACCCTTCCGGAAGTCCACTTGCTATTAAAGATAAATTATTTTTTAAAAAGTTAGTAAAATCTCCAAACAAAATAAATATAGAGAGAACGCTTACTAAATAACTGACACTCCAAATAGCAACCGCTCTTTGAAGAGATGAGCCATCAGCAATTAGCTCATTGTAAATATTTTTGTCCAACTTTAAAATTCTATAAAATATATTATTGTTTCGCATAAAGTTAACCTCTACTTTAAAATCTAGTGTATGACTATAACAAAAGTAATATCTTATTTTATTTCTTTAGCAATGATAAGTGTCATTTTATGGGCACAAAATGAAACGAGCCTATTAGACTCCCTCATCCCAACATTGCCTTGGGGTATAGTTTCATTAGTTGATTTATATTCAGGGTTTATACTTGTTGCTATTTGGATGATCTATAGGCAAGGAGACTATTCTTCAATATTTTGGGTCTTCTTTCTTATGACTTTAGGCAACCTTACAACCGCAATTTATGTTATTTATTGTATCAATACTTCTAATAATGATATAAAAAAATTTTTCTTAGGTAAAAATATTTAATCTTTCTTTAAGTTGTCTAGCAAAATCAATGATACATCTCGAACCCTTACATTTTCGCCTTCACCAAGCTCTTTGACACCGTCATCCATCATAATGTAACAAAAAGGACAAGCTACAGCCACTTCATCTGCACCTGTATCAATAGCTTCTTGGGATCTCTCTATATTAACTTTTTTACCAGTATTTTCTTCCATCCACATTCTTCCGCCGCCAGCACCACAGCAAAAGCTCTTTGTGCCTTGGCGCTTCATTTCTCTAATTTCTATTCCACCTATAGAACCTACTATTTCTCTTGGTGCTGTGTATATGTCATTATGCCTACCTAGATAGCAAGAGTCATGATATGTTATTGAGTATGGCTTTTCAGTACTTCCAACTTCTATTTTTCCAGACTGTACAAGCTCAGTTAATAACTGACTATGATGAATCACTTCAAAATTTCCACCAAGTTGAGGATATTCATTAGCAATAGTATTAAAACAGTGGGGGCACTGAGTTATTACTTTTTTTACACTTAAATTATTCATGTTTTCAATATTTTGAATTGCCAGCTGTTGAAATACAAATTCATTACCTGTTCTCCTTGCTGAATCTCCCGTACAGATTTCTTTTGGGCCTAAAACGGCATATGATACATTTGCTCTCTTAAGAAGTGTTGCTACTGCTTTAGTAACGGGAATGTTCCTATCATCAAATGCACCTGCACAACCAATCCAATAAAGATACTCTATTTCTTCCTTATTTTTTTCTTCGAGTAGAGGGATATCAAATTCTAAATCTTCCGACCATTTCATCCTATCGTTCTGTGAAGCTCCCCACGGATTGGATGAGTTTTCCATCGCAACATAGGCTTTGCCAAGTTCAGTTGGAAAGTCAGAAGCCATTAATGCAAGGTGTCTCCTCATGTCTAATATTTTGTCTAATATTTCAATATTGACTGGACAAATTTCATCACAAGCCTTACATGAAGTACAAGCCCATAGTTCTTCAGGCGTTACTCTTTCAAATACGCTCGAAGTTTTTACTTTAAGATCTATTGGAGTTGTTACTGTAGCAGGTACGGGCGGTTCACCAGTATCAGACATTACTTGGCCAACTTTAAGAATTATTTCTCTTGGGTCTAACGGCTTCCCTGTTAAGTTTGCAGGACAAACTGACGTACATCTTCCACATACAGTACAAGCGTCTAAATCGACTAATTGTTTCCAAGTAAAATTTTCAATCAGTTCAACACCTACGGTGTCTATGTCTTCTAATTCCATGAGATTGCCAATGTCCTTCATAGCCCCTTTTGGTCTTTCATCTGGGCTTAAGAACATATTCACAGGTGAAGTAACAATATGTCGAAGCTTAGACTGAGGAAGAACAATTAAAAACACAAAGAATGAAATTACATGAAGTATCCAAGAAATCCTATGAAAGATTACCCCGTTTTCTACAGGTAGTAACTCTGCAATAAAATATCCAACAAAGCTCCATTTTTCATAATTGGGAAAACCTTCAACTATAATTCGCCCTGCTTCTGTAGTTAACCCAGATATCCCCATGAAACCAAGTAGGAGGAGCGTTAAATAATCATCCATCTTAGTTTTAGTTTTTAATCTATCTTCAGTACCAAATATTCTTCTATAAATAGCCCATGCTATACCTCCCAAATAAACCAAAGAAGCAATTTCTAAGCTAAATGAATAAACTAGATAAGTAGTGCCTTGTAAAAACTTGAGTGATGGTGGCATTAAATGATGTATTTCAAGAGTTATCGTCCCAGCAAAAAGTCCAAGAAACCCAACATAAATCATCGAATGCATTAATCCTGCGGCCTTAAATCTAAGTAATGTTTTCATTAAAAGCCCATCAAATAAATTAATAAACCTTTGAGTTAGTTTTACTTTTCTTTTTTCTCCAGCTCCTCTTGCCCAATTCTTTGCTCTTAAGGAAAATAAATAACCACAAATAAAAATTGAGGAGGCGCTAAGTAGGTAAAACAAATATTGAAGATACTTAGGAATATTTTCAAATACTCTTCTACCTTGTACAATTTCACCCTCTGGAAAAATATAGCTTGCGCCCCATAAGAATATTGTTCCTAGTGCAGCTCCAGCTGAAAATAACAAAACATAATCATTTACTTGTCTATCTTTTTTTTTGCTATTCATCACTTGTTTCTTTTGATATTTCTATTGATCTTTCTGTGGCAGCATTAATTGCATTGAAAATAATCTTATCAAAAGAATCATCAGTAAGCGAGTTGAGACCTGCTTCTGTAGTCCCTTTGGGTGATTTTATTCTTTCTACGATATTACTAAATTCTTCTTCGCTCACTAATGAAGGTAAAGATTTTAATAATTCGCTGATAATTTTATTTGATTCTATTCTTGACAGTCCAAGCTGTGTTGCGACTTCAACTATTTTTGATGATAATTCTAAATACCAAGCAGGCCCGCTTCCATATATTGCAGTAATTATATGGAATAGTTCTTCATCGTATTCTGAAATTGATCCAAGGCCTTGAAGTACTTCAAGAAATGATAAATAGTCTGCATCGTAGTTTTTTGTATAGGGAATAAAACCATTGTTATCTTTTATAGATAAATTAGGCATAAGGCGAATAATTTTATTATTAAGAAATTTGGAGATATATGATATTTCAACTCCGGCTAATGCAGTACATATTAATACATCTTCTGATATCTTTTCTTTGTTTGACTCTATAAAAGCATTAAGATTATCAGGCTTAATACAAAGAATCAAAACTCCACTCTCTATAAAATCAATTTCTAATTTTGGAAGAATTTCAAATTCTGTCTTAATAACTTCATTAATTTTTACTTCTTTTTCATAAAGATTAAATATTAAGTTTTTATCAAGATTTATTAAACCTCTTAAAAGTGCGGAACCAAGATTACCAAGACCTACTATGTGAATATCTAAATTATTCATTATTCAATAATATCAGCATTAAAAGTAATGAAAGAGTAGCTTTTTATAGTGAATAACAAAAAAAAGTTTGTATTAAATTAAAAATATAGTATATTTATATTAAATCTAAGTAAAAGTACTTAGATTTTATAACTAAATGAAGTTAGATAAGAAAGGAAATATTATGAGCTCTACATTAACAGCTTCTTCAGTGAAGCCTGGTGTTAGAAGATCAAAAAGCTACACCTCAGGTCGTATCTGTGATTTTTCCGGATGTGAAACTGTAATAAGTATTTACAACAAAAAGAAACTCTGTTTTCTTCACTCTCCTGTCTCTTATCCAAGAGTTCGTGGACATTTACCAAGAGAACAATAATCTCAATAATTTTACTAAGAAAGGAAACTACCCATGGGAAAAGCAGTAGGTATTGATTTAGGTACTACAAACAGTGTGGTTGCTGTATTGGAAGGTGGAGAGCCAACTGTTATAGCTAATGCTGAAGGTAACAGAACAACTCCTTCTATTGTTGCTTTTAAAGGTGAAGAGGTATTAGTTGGTGAACTAGCTAAAAGACAAGCAATAACAAACCCTGACAACACAGTTAGATCAATAAAAAGACAAATTGGTTCAAACTGGAAAGAAAAGTTTGAGAATAAAGAATATACACCTCAAGAAGTTTCAGCAAGAATTCTTCAAAAATTAAAAAGAGATGCTGAAAGCTATATAGGTGAAGATG
>CAZKFE010000062.1:0-5250 GCA_964551955.1 uncultured Candidatus Actinomarina sp.
AAAAATTAAGAAATGATTACATCATTCCTTCCATGCCACCCATTCCTCCTGGAGGCATTGGAGCCTCAGGTTCTGGTTCTTCAGCTATAAGTGCTTCAGTTGTTAAAACTAATGAAGCAATTGAAGAAGCATTTTGAACTGTTGATCTAGTTACTTTAGCTGGATCAATAACACCATCTTTTACAAGATCTGTCATTTCACCATTTGCTGCATTCAGGCCTACGTTTCCTTTTTCACCCTTAACGTTTTCAACCATTACTCCACCTTCGAAACCTGCATTCTCAGCTATTTGTCTAAGAGGTGACTCTAATGCTTTTTTAACTATTGATCGTCCTATTGCTTCTCCCTCAGTTCCTCCTGTAATTTTATCTACAGATTCCTGAGCTCTTATTAGAGCTACTCCACCACCAGCAACAATTCCTTCTTCAACTGCTGCTCTTGTGGCTGCTAAGGCATCTTCAATTCTCATTTTCTTTTCTTTAAGCTCTACTTCGGTGGCAGCACCTACTTTCACTTGTGCAACACCACCAGAGAGTTTTGCTAGTCTTTCTTGAAGTTTTTCTTTATCCCAATCAGAATCTGATTCTTCAATCTCTGATTGTATTTGTTTAACTCTTCCTTCAACATCAGACTTTTTGCCTTTTCCATTAATAATTGTTGTATTGTCTTTTTTAACAATAACCTTTTCAGCTTCTCCAAGCATGTCGACAGTTGTATTCTCTGTTTTAAGACCAAGCTCTTCAGAAATGATCTCTCCACCAGTTAAGATGGCAATGTCTTCAAGCATTGCTTTTCTTCTTTCTCCAAACCCTGGAGCTTTCACAGCAACTGATGTAAAGGTTCCTCTAATTTTATTAACAACAAGCGTTGCTAGGGCTTCACCTTCTACATCTTCAGCCAAAATAATAAGTGGCTTACCTGAGTTCATGACTTTTTCAAGAACAGGAAGAAGATCATTAACTGCTGTAATTTTTGAATTAACAATTAAGATATACGGCTCTTCTAGTACTGCTTCTTGTCTATCCGGATCTGTAACAAAATAAGGTGAAATGAATCCTTTGTCAAACTGCATTCCGTCTGTGAAATCTAGTTCCATGCCGAAAGTCTGTCCTTCTTCTACAGTAATAACACCGTCTTTTCCGACCTTTTCCATTGCTTCTGCAATTGTCTCACCAATTTCTGGATCTGCAGCTGAAATAGAAGCAACTTGTGCTATTTCATCTTTTCCGCCAATTGACTTTGAAAAACTAGCAATGAAATCTGTAACAGCTTTGGATGCTTCTTGCATTCCTCTTTTAACTTCCATTGGATTAACTCCAGATGAAACAGTTTTCATTCCTTCATTAACCATTGATTGAGCTAATACTGTTGCCGTAGTTGTTCCATCACCTGCAACATCATTTGTTTTTGATGCTACTTCTTTTGCTAGTTGAGCTCCCATATTTTCATATGGATCTTCTAAATCTACTTCTTTAGCAATAGTTACTCCATCATTAGTTATTGTTGGAGCACCCCATTTCTTCTCTAAAACAACGTTTCTACCTTTAGGACCAAGTGTAACTTTTACAACATTTGCTAACTTGTTAACGCCTGCTTCAAGTCCTTTTCTAGCTTCTTCGTTAAATACTAATGTTTTCTTTGCCATTGATTTCTCCTCTTACTTACCTAGTTTTGCAAGAATGTCCCTGCTTGATAAAATTAAATACTCTTGTCCGTCTACTTTTATTTCGGTTCCACCATATTTTGAGTAAACAACCTTGTCGCCTTTACTAACGTCTGGTTTAATTTTTTCACCTTTATCATTAGGCTCACCAGGACCTACAGCAACAACTTCTCCTTCTTGTGGCTTTTCTTGTGCCGAATCAGGAATAATAATTCCTGATGGAGTCTTCATATCTTCTTCTGACATAGGTTTTACAACAACCCTGTCTCCAAGTGGTTGAAGATTCATTAACATTACCTCCTAAATTTTTTTTCTACATTGTGAATTTAATACTGTTTTGTTTATATACGTATTTTTTTTTATTAATGTTAGGTAATTATTGAAGATAATCTAATGTCTTCAAGCCCTAAATCATTAGTGATTAAATTATTTTTTGCTGCAATACAAATCATGGCTGCATTATCAGTAGATAGTTGAGGTGATGGTAATAATAACTCTTTATTCTCGCCCTCGGCAAAAATCATTAATTTTTCTCTTAATCTTGAGTTTGCCATAACTCCTCCACCTCCTGAGATAGTAGGTACATTTGTCTCTTTTACTGCTTTTTCAAATATAGACATTAAAGAATCAACAATTGCTTCTTGGTAAGAAGCAGCAAAGTCTTTTTTACTTATAGGCTGGTCATCAGGAAGTCCTTGTAAGTAGTAAATAGCAGCGGTTTTCAATCCAGAGAAAGAATAGTCAAACTTGTTAGAAGTCTTTGGTCTGGGGAAATCAATTTTATTTTCATCTCCTCCTTCTCCAATTTTTTGAATAGCTGGTCCACCTGGAAATCCAAAACCACAATACCTAGATAGTTTATCAAAAGCCTCCCCAGCTGCATCATCAATAGTTGTTCCAATTAAATTATATTTGCCCCACTCTTCGACTAAAACAATTTGTGTATGACCTCCAGAGACGAGTAAAGATAAAAAAGGTGGTTTTAAAGATGGGTTTTCTATTAAAGGAGCACTTAAGTGTCCAACCATGTGATCTACTCCTAAAAATGGTTTATCTAAAGACCAAGCGACAGACTTAGCAAAATTATAACCAACAACAAGACTACCTGCTAAACCTGGCCCATCTGTTGAAGCAACTATGTCAACTTCAGAAAGCTCTATACCTGCCTCATTTAGGGCTGAGTGAAATAAGTTTCTTATCATTTCAGAATGAGCTCTTGAAGCTACTTCAGGAACTACACCACCAAATTTTTCATGAATATCCACCTGAGAAGATATCTTATTAACTAACAGGTCATCATTTCTCATAATAGCTATAGCTGTTTCATCACAACTAGTTTCAAAACCTAATATGACTTTATTCTCAAGCATAAATCTTTTCCTTTAGGTAAACCTCAGCATCTTCATCAACATAATATTTTTTTCTTTTTGATATTTTGTTAAATCCATATCTCCTATATAATTTCTGAGCAACTGCATTCGATTCTCTAACCTCTAAAATTATTTTCCTATAATCACTCTTTTCAAAATAAGTTACTAACTCATTCATCAATTCTGTAGCAATTTTTTTCCTCCTTGACCCTGGAGTGACTCCAATTCCAAGAATCTCTATTTCTTCTTCTAAAAACTGAACCCCCAAATACCCTTTTATTGAATTCTCAACTTCATAAATCCAATACTTAAATTTTCTATTATCAATCTTTTCTTTAATAACCTTAGAGTCCCAAGCAGTTCCAAAAATAGATTTTTCAATTTCTGCAAGGTTTTCTGCTGTTTTACTATCGCAATCAATAATTTCACTAATCATAAAAATTCACCATCTTTACTAAATTTTCTTTCGGAAGTGTCACATCTGGCTCTCTCATGTAATCAATTTGAATTTCATTAAAATTTGGATAATTATTACTCTGAAAAAGTCTTTCCCCTACATTAAATATGTTTTCTGCAGTAACAAACCTAGGGTCAGCTAATTTTGTATTGCTATCATTAAGTATTTTTTTATTATTTAATAAATCCCAATTACCAACTAATAATTTCTTATCAGAATCTCCAGTAATTTTTATTTCTAGGTTGTCAACAGTAATAACCTCTGGTTCTATTTCTTTTGCAACGCCTCCTGGTACGGGATTGTATGTACAATATGCATACTCATTTCTCTTAATGTCTATTATTGAACAAATTTTCCTATGACTTGTGTGAGCGGCAAATGCTAAAGCATCTAAACCATTAACAGGAACTATGGGAATGCCTAATGATCCACAGATTCCTTGAGAAACTGAAAGCCCTATTCTTAAACCTGTATAATATCCTGGTCCATTGTCAAAATAAATGGCATCTAAATCTTTTCTTTTAATATTTGTCTTTTTACAAAGTTCCTCAATCTGATTTAAAAGTAAACTTGTAGAGCCTTTATCTGATTTAAATATAAAACTACTTACCAATTTTTCATCAAAAATTGCTGCTGAAATATATTGACCTGATGTTGAAAGAGATAGTTTATACATTATTAATACTCAATCTTTCTTGTTTTTTCATCAATCACTTCTATCTTTATTAATCTCCAATTGTCCAAATTAGCAGCTGGAAGAAGATCAGACCATTCAATAAAAAATAAGGTATTTTCTTTAAATAGAGGCAAGTCTAAATCATAAAATTCATGAATTGAAGAAATTCTATATAGATCTACATGATATACATCTAAATCATCTTTCTTATAACTCCTTACAATATTAAAAGTAGGAGATGTGACCATTTCTTCAATTTCTAAATTTTTAATAATATTTTTTATAATTGTTGTTTTCCCAGCACCTAAACTGCCTTGAAAACCAACTACTGATGGAACTGGTAAATCTAATAGATACTCCTTTGTAAAGTTATCTAGTTCATCTAGAGTTACATCAATTTTATTCAACTTCTACTCTCTCAAGTCTTTCTGTTATGTTTGTCAAGATTTCCCATTCAATAGTTTTATTCCACTCTGCAATATCAAAAACAGAAATATTTGATTTTCCATCTTCAGAAGAACCTAGGATAATTACCTCATCATTTACTTCTGCTTTAACATCTGTAATGTCGAATAAAATTTGATCCATGGTTACTCTTCCTATTAAATTACAGAATTGATTATTAATTATTACCTTTCCTTCGGGAAAGGAGTTCCAAGGAAAACCATCAGCGTAGCCTACTGGGGCAGTTCCAACTATCGTGTCCCTCTCAAGTGTTAAAGCTTTCCCATAAGAAACAGCTTCTCCTTTTTTTCTGTGCTGAATATTAGATATTCTTGTTTTGATCTCCATTGTGGGTTTTAGTTCATGCTCCACTTCAATAGGAGTTATATTACATCCATAAACTGCTAAACCTACTCTAGAAAGATTAAAAATTGGATCAAAGTTATAAAAAGTTGACCCTGAGTTGTCCACGTGAATTAGTAAATCACTTGTGTCGATATTTGAGATGAGATCCTTAAATAACTTAATCGATATATCTGTAGGTTCCTTTTCTATATCTGCAACAGGGAAATGTGTGCAAATTCCTGCAAGATTTATATTTTCTGAGGATTCAATCTTTTCATATATCTTTTGAAAATCT
>CAZKFE010000063.1:0-5220 GCA_964551955.1 uncultured Candidatus Actinomarina sp.
TTGTTCTAAAACCGTGTTTTCTGCTTCTTTTTCTATTACTAGGTTGATAAGTTCTCTTCATTTTTTACCTGTCTACTCACATTAAATGAAATAATTTATTAAACAAAAAAATTAAATTTTTTATTTCTTTGTTCGCGAAAAACAAACGTGATTCGCGAAAATTATATTAACTAACTTTTGTAATTAATTTTTTTTATTCTTGTTTTTGCTGGTGGTTTTAAAGAAAAGCCAAGTAATTCAGCGTTTTTTGGTTCTTGTTTCTTTTTTTCTTATGTTTAGTTTGTTTTTAGCACTCTATGTTTTTTTTTACTAACAAATTAAATTACTATAAACATGAATCAAAAACTTATTGACTTTAAACAAAAGATATTAGAAGAACCCCTGTCAAAGACGGACAAATACTGGTTGGATCAAGTTGATTTTCGTACAAACCAAGAAAACGAGCTTAATTTGTTTGTAAATTCTGATTTTGTAAAAAACTCAATTGAAAAAAAACTTTATAAAAAAATAAAAAGTGTTTATAAGGATGTTTCCGGTTCGGACGATTGTGTTTTTGTCTTAGATAAAAAGCTTAAAAAAGAAAGTAGTTTAAACACCTCCTCAATAGAACCCACTAAAGAGGTTTCTGTTGAAGAAAAAACACCCGAACCAAGGGTTTCAGCAGATCTTTCTGTTTTTGATAATCTTTTGGTTGGTGTTTCTAACAACCTGGCTATAACGGCTGCTAAAAATGTTGTTTTAAGCCCAGGAGAAAGGTTTAACCCTCTTTTTGTTCACGGTGAACCTGGTGTTGGTAAAACCCACCTCTTAAAAACAATGGAAAATTCTTCTGTTTCTTCTTACTATATTGATTCTGAGTCTTTTTTGGAGTCTTACATAAGCGGAATAAAAAACCAAGACATTGATTTTTTTAAAAATAAAATTAGGTCTGTGGACATTCTCTTAATCGACGACATACAGTTTTTTATTGGCAAAAAGGGTGTGTCTGAAGAACTTTTTCATACAATAAATTATTTTTTAAACAACGAAAAGGCTGTTGTTCTTGTTTCTGATCAAAAACCCCAGAACCTTTTGGGCTTTCCCGAAAGGCTTATTTCAAGAATTTTAAACGGTTTGGTTACAGACATAGGTAAGCCGGACCAAAAAATGTTTGGAGAGATGCTCAACACAAAAAATGAAAATTTTAACGGCGTTTTGTTAACAAAAAAAGAAATCTTAGATCTTGTTGAGGTAGAAATTAACAGCTTCAGAGATATAAATGGAATAATTAACAACCTGGTTATAAACAAACAAACCGGTCTTGGTAATTCTGACTATATTAAAAACCTGGTTCTAGACTCTAAGCAGAACTCTGTTGCTTACTTAACTCCTGATTTTATTTTGGATTATGTTTCGGAGGTTTACCAAATAGAGAGAAAGTTAATTGTTTCAAAAAACAGAAGCTCTGCTGTCTCTGAGGCAAGAAATCTTTGTGTTGCTTTACTCAGAAAACATACTGAACTTTCTCTTGTTCAGGTTGGTCTTTTTCTCGGTGGGCGTTCTCATTCAACCATATTGTCTTGTCTGAAAAGATCCGAGGGGTCTACTTTGTTGTTGAAAGAAATGAACATTTTTGACAACAAAATAAATCTCGTCGGTTCTTCCTAGTTGTTGTTTTTTAATGTTTAAAGTTATGAACACCGTTTCCCTGCTAAAACAATTGTTTTTCTCTGTTTTAAACATTTTAAACAGCTTTATTATTATTAAATCTATAAGGAATAAGTTTGAAATTTAAAATAAAAACAAAAGAACTAAAAGAAGTTGTTTCTGCCGTTTCTAGGGTTGTTGATCCAAGACCCGCCACACCGTCTTTACAGGGTTTGTATCTTAAAACAAGAGAAAACATGTTAGAGGTTATTGGTTCTGATTTAGACGTTGTTTTGAAGGCAAGAACAGAGGTAAAAACAGAGGTAGAGGGAGAAACGTTAGTAAACGCAAGGGTTTTATCTGAGATTGTTAGAAAACTACCAACAGGCGAAGCAACCTTTTCAGACATTGGATCAGAACTAAAGGTAGAAATTAAGAAGATGGACTTCGAACTCAGGAAACTAGATGAAAAAACATACCCGGAAGCACTACTAGAGGAAAACAAAAACGAAAACACAGAAAAAGTAGAAACCCTTGAGCTTTTTGAATCGATCAAAAAAGTAGGAATAGCAAGTTCTCCAGAAGGTGGAAGGCCGGTTTTGACAGGTATTTACTTTAACAACAAAAACAAAAAAACAGAACTAGTTGCAACCGACAGCTACAGACTTGCAACACACAGTTTGTCAGAAATACCCCTACAAGACATAGGTATTGTTTCATATAAAGCACTAAACGAAACAATTAGAGTCTTTGAAAACACACACGACTCCATAAAAATCAACTCAAACGAAAGAGAACTTCATTTTTATAATGAAAAATTTTCAGCCTCCTTAAGGAAGCTAGAAGGAGCGTTTCCAGAATATGAAAACCTTTTTCCAAAAGAGACGCTGTTTTCAATAGAGGTTAAAAAAACAGAGATTTTAGAATCTCTTGACAGAGCAACCGTTGTTGCCGAGGGCTTCATCCCAGTTAAAATTATATTGGAAAACAACAACACCCTTAAAATAACAACAGTTAATAAAGACATCGGAGGAGGAAACGAAGAGGTTTCTATAAAAACTCTAGGGGTAGATGTAGACGATCTTTCCGGGTTTGAAATGTCTTTTAACCCAAACTACTTCATGCAAGGAATAGAGGTTTTAGACGGCGATACCGTTTATATAAGATTTTCTGGAAGTGAAAAACCAGTTGTCATTCAAGGAGAAGTGGAAGATTATAAATATTTATTAATGCCTGTAAGAACAAACCAGTGAAAAACAAAGAACCTGAAAAAATAAACGTTGAAAACAACTCACTTGGAATAGATTTTTCTAAATCAAAAAAAATAAAAAACTATTTTGATAAAAATAAGTTTTTATGGTCAAAAGAAACCACACCCGGTCCTGTTGTGGGCGGAACCGCAACGCTTTACACAGCGTCAAAAAGAGCAATGGACTCAATCATGCTTGAAGAACAAAAAATATTGATTGATATTGAAAAAAAAACAAAAATAAAGCTTATTTCTTTGAACGTTGAAATCCAAAAAAACCAACAATAACAACGGATTTCGGCTAAAATAAGAGTTCAGCTAGGGCTGTAAAAAACAGAAAAAAGAAACGTATCTTAGGAGATCCGTGCCAAAAAAAGATTCAAAAAAGTATGATTCTAAAGACATAAAGGTCTTAGAAGGTCTTGAAGCGGTTCGAAAAAGACCTGCTATGTATATAGGATCCACAGGGCCCAACGGTTTACACCATCTAATTTGGGAGGTAGTGGACAACTCGGTAGACGAAGCAATGGCGGGACGATGCAACTCAATTGAGGTGCGCCTTGAAAAGAACGGATCAGTTACAGTTACAGACAACGGAAGCGGTATACCGGTAAAACCGAGACCAAAAACAAAAGAGTCTGCACTAACAACTGTTTTAACAACGCTACACGCTGGAGGAAAGTTTGAATCAGGAGCGTATAGTGTTAGCGGGGGCCTTCATGGTGTTGGCATATCAGTAGTTAACGCCCTTTCAGTATTTGTTAAAGCTGAAGTACAAAGAGACGGCTTTGTTTGGAATCAAAATTTTGATCTTGGCAAACCAGTCTCAAAAATTAAAAAAGGGAAGGCCGTAAAAAAGACAGGTACAAAAATAAACTTTTTACCTGACCCAGAAATTTTTGAAGAAACACAAAGTTTTGAATATAACGTTGTATCAGAAAGGCTAAGACAAACAGCATTTTTAAACAAAGGTTTAAAAATTGTTCTTACAGACAACAGGGTTAAACCAGCAACGAAAGATAAATTTTTATACAAAGGAGGCTTGGTTGACTTTGTAGACTATTTAAACGAAGGATTCGAGGTTCTTCATGAGAAAACAATATCATTTTCCGACCAAAGCAAAGATTCAGAAATCGAAGTAGCCCTTCAGTGGAAAAACGAAGATGATGTAAATATTAAGAGTTTTGCTAACAACATACACACACTCGAAGGAGGTACTCACGAAGAGGGCTTAAGAACAGCAATAACTAAAGCTATTAACGACTTTGCAAAATCAAGAAATCTCCATTCTGATATTTCACTAACCGGCGACGACATTAGAGAGGGTATCACAGGAGTGATTTCCGTTAGGGTAAAAGAACCACAGTTTGAAGGTCAAACAAAAACCAAACTTGGAAATACCGAAATGAAATCAAAAGTGCAGGTTTTAGTTAACAAAGAATTACCAAAATGGTTATCTAAAAACACAAAAGAAGGAAGAGCCATTGTAGAAAGGTGTGCGATTGCAGCAAAAGCAAGAATGAGCGCCAAAAAGGCTAGGGAACTTACAAAAAGAAAAAGTATTTTAGAAACATCGGGGCTTCCGGGCAAGCTTGCAGACTGTTCTTCTACAGACCCAAGCGAAAGCGAGCTTTTAATTGTTGAAGGAGATTCGGCTGCAGGACCAGCAAAACAAGCACGAGAATCTAGAACCCAAGCAGTTTTACCAATACGTGGAAAGATTATTAACGTACAAAAAGTTACAGAAAACAGGGCATTGCAAAATCAAGAAATAAGTTCTTTAATAAAAGCTATTGGCACAGGTATTAATAACGAATATAACGGAGAAGAATCAAGATACGACAAAGTAATACTGCTTACAGACGCTGATGTTGACGGAGCCCACATAAGAACACTTTTATTAACATTCTTTTTTAAGTTTATGCCTGGACTGATAAAAGAAGGAAAAGTCTGGATATCAGAACCACCCCTATATAGAGCAAAATCTTCTGGGTCGATAAATTATCTTAAAGACGACGAAGCTTTAGAAAAATTCAAGAAAGAAAACAAAAATAAAAAATTTGATATAAGTCGTTTCAAAGGTCTTGGAGAGATGAATGCTGGAGAACTATGGGACACAGCAATGAATCCAGAAACAAGAACCCTTATACAGGTGAGCATTGCTGATGGAAAAGCAGCAGAAGCTAAAGCAGCAAATATGTTTGAGGTTCTTATGGGTAATGATGTATCTAAGAGAAAAACATTTATTGAACAAAATGCAAAAGATGTAAGGTTTTTGGACGTATAATGCCAGCAAAGAAACCAGCAGCAAAGAAACCAGCAGCAAAGAAACCAGCAGCAAAGAA
>CAZKFE010000064.1:0-5194 GCA_964551955.1 uncultured Candidatus Actinomarina sp.
GCTAAAAATGTTCCAACTTCAAGATCTATATTTACTTTATTAAATCCAAATGACAGGACATAGATTCCTGCGAACCCCAATATAAGATAAATTTTTTGAATGTTACTGATTTTTTGTGAAAAGAACAAGACGCCAACAATACTTATAAATATTGGTGTTGATCCATTTATTAATCCTGCAAGGCTTGATGAAATTGTTTCTTCTGAAGCAGCGAAAAGATAAAAAGGTAGTGACATCCAAAGTAAACCAACCAAGGCTATATTAAAATGATCTTTTTTGCTCAGTTTATCGATTTTCGTTTTAAATAAATTCATGAATAACATGCCTATAAATATTCTGTAAAAAGATATATGAAATGGATTTAATTCAACTAGTGCAAGCTTCATAAGTAGAAATGAAGAACCCCATAGAGCAGATGTAAGCAACATTTGAAGATAGTTCCTGACTAACACTATCTATCCTTCCAATAAATTAAAAGTAAACATGAGTCACCATCCAACAGGGTAGAAGGATTTAGTGTTAGTGGTTCAAACTGACACAAAGGCGACTCTTTACCACTCTATACAGATTTATTTTTTATATATTCTGATCAGTGATAATTACTGTGCTATCTCTCATTTCTAACAGTGTATTAATTGGTAAGCCGGATCCATTAATAGCTTTATTTAAGACTTCTTTTTTACTTTCTCCAGTAGCTAATAAATAAAGATTTGAAATTCTACTTAATAAATTAAAAGTAGAAGAGATTCTCCATTTTGAAATAATATTTACTTCATTTGCAATAATCAATTTTTCATTTTCTTTCAGACCTGCGGTATTTGGAAAAAGTGAAGCAATATGACCATCATCTCCTAAACCAATTATTCCTGAGTCAAAGTTACTAATATTGCTTTCCAAGCTTTTAGAGTAATACTCTGCATCCTCAAAAGGATTGTTTGCAGAATACCTAATTTTTAATATTTTTGCATCTGTTTGATCAAAGTTAGAGTCAATCATTTTTTGATTAGAATTTTTATCATTTAATGGTAACCATCTTTCATCTATTGCCCATAAAGTAATATTTGAGAAATCTTCAATATCATTAAGCATCATTGAATATGCAAGTTTAGGAGTATTTCCACCAGATAATCCAATTGAGTAATCTTTCTCTTGAGAATCCAAAACATTCTTTGCTATTAGGTTTGATAAACATGAAGATGCTTCTTCATGGCTATTAGCTTTATAAATTTCTATTGCTTCTGACATAAAAATATTGTTACACTTAAATCTTTGAGTAGTATCAATGATAGTGGAAAAACAAATTGTAATAGAAGGTAATCATCAATTAAAGGGTGAGATACAAGTTAAAGGTGCAAAGAATGCTGTTTTAAAACAGATGGCCTTGCCTATCCTTTGCGAAGGAGAATATACCCTTACGAATGTTCCAAATATTACTGATGTTTTATATATGCAAGAAGTGCTTGAAGTTTTAGGAATAAATACACAATTAACTGAGAATAAATTAAATATAAACTCACCAGAAAATATAGGGATTGAAGCTCCATACGAATTAGTACAGAAAATGAGAGCTTCAATTATTATATTAGGGCCTTTGCTTGCAAGAAAAGGAGAAGCAAAGATTGCATTTCCTGGTGGTGACGAATTAGGGCCTCGCCCGGTTCAAATGCATTTAGATGCATTAGAAAAAATGGGGGCACATTTTACACTAGATCACGGTGTTTTAACAGGGAAGACAGAAGGCTTGAAAGGTGTAGAAATAAATTTACCCTACGCTTCTGTTGGAGCAACTGAGAACACTTTACTGGCAGCTGTACTAGCTCAAGGTAAAACTGTTATAGAAAATGCTGCAAGAGAGCCTGAGATAGTAGACCTAGTTGCAATGCTTAAAAAAATGGGAGCTCAAATTACTGGAGAGGGCACAAGTGAGATAATAATTGAAGGAGTAGACAACCTAAAGCCAACAGATCATGAGGTTATAGGTGATAGGATTGCAGCCGGAACTTTTTTATCAGCACTTTTTGCAACGAAAGGATCAGGAGTTGTTTCTGGAATTAATCCAGAAAATTTGCCAATGGAAATAAAGAAACTTAAAGAAATTGGAGCTGAAATTATTATTCATGATGACTCAATTGAAATTTCTTATAAAGGTGATTTAAATTCCATAGAGCTTTCCACTCTGCCCTTTCCTGGTGTAGCAACAGATCTTCAACCTGTATTTGGTTCTCTTTTATTAAAAGCTAATGGAACATCTATAATTACCGAAAATGTGTACGATCAAAGATTTCAATGGATTCCGGAGGTCCAAAGAATGGGTGCAAATATTCAAACAGGTTGGCAACATGCAATGATAAAAGGAGTAAATAATTTGTCTGGGGCACCAGTGAATTCAACAGATATTAGAACAGGAGCAAGTTTAATCATTGCTGCTTTACAAGCTGAGGGTTCTTCAAAGATTACTGGCGTAGAACATATTAATAGAGGTTATGAAGATATTGTTACTTCTTTAAGTTCACTTGGGTCAATAATTGAATATAATTAAATTATATGAGTAACGAAAAGAAAGTTGAATTTCCAACCATTAAAAATAGGGATAATAATGGTGATATTGATATTGAAGTTTTGAATGAAACTATAGAATATATTAGACCCGCTGTACAGGCTGACGGGGGAGATATCAAGCTTGCTTCAGTAAATGATGGAGTCGTAAATATTGAAATGCTGGGAGCTTGTGAAGGATGCCCCCTTTCAATAGCAACTTTAAAAAGTGGAATTGAAAGAATATTGATGGATAAAGTTCCAGGAGTAAAAGAAGTTATTGCTACTTAATTAGTACCGCTGGTATTAACAAAACTTGTATAGAGAGATAAACCGAATAAGAAATTATTTTCTACAAGTGGTTCTAGTATATATTGAACTCCATTTTTAGTTACACTTCCTGCAAGCTGTTTAGGATCACTAACGTCATCATAAAGTCCAAGATTCGTTAAGATGGATTCCCTTTCATCTTTATTTAATGTTTCATCAGATAAAGTAATTATTAAAAGAAAAAATAATTTAGTCTGTTGAGCGTTAGCTTCTTCCTTTGTAGTTGGTGCAAAAAATTCTACTCTGGAAACAACTTCATCAGTAATGAACATGTTAACAACAAAAACATTGCTTATGTCAGACTCCTTTCCCGAGTCTCCAAAACTATAATAAAGAACCTCCTTTGTCTCTGATGTCCATTTGACATTTTCTGGGTTCATTGAGAAGTAGAGAATAGTTTCCTCGTCTTCAGAGATTGTGCTAACAAGTTGATTCCAGTTAGATACAAATTCTTGAGAAGGTTTCCCTAATCCTTGGTAATTTAAAGTGATATTATTATCCTCAGAAGAGGTATCTTCCTCCAGCATCCCAGACTCACTTGATTGACTACATTGAATTAGAATCAAGAACGATAAACTTATTAAAATAAACTTCTTCATTAAAATACTTCTTTCAAGTTATTTAGATTTTTTTTCCAAATTAATCTTAAAATTGGTGCACCAAAAAATTCACCAATAATACCTCCTAAATATAATGGAAATTTTAAAGTTTCTTCCCAATTAAATTTAGTACTATCTTCATCTACTTTTTCTAAATTAAATCTGCCTTTTCCTGAAACAATACCAGTATGAGCAACTGCTATGGTTTTTTCTTCTATCCAGTCAGTCACAGTCATATAATCATATAGATTAATTGGACCCACTTTTGTCAGTACTTTCATTTTTACACCAACTCCAGAGTTATTTTTACTTAAAAAGTCTATTTTTTCTGCATCATTCATCCAATTTGAGTGATTCTCTAGTTTAGAAACCTCGTTCCAGACTGTTTTTAACGGTGCTTTAATTATTGTTGAAACTTTAATTGTTTTACTCATTGCTTGTTAAACAATCTTACTTCATAAGTAGAATAAATTAATATGAAAAAATCTGATTATTTATATTTAGACCATGCCGCGACTACTCCTATGCGAGAAATTGCAATAAAAGCATTTATTGATGCAGAGCACGAAGGGTTTGCAAATTCATCTGGTGGTCATAATTTATCAAGAAAAGCTAAAAATATACTTGAGCAATCTAGAGAGACAATTGCTGCAATTTTTAACGTTGCACCTAATGAGATAATTTTTACTAGTGGAGGAACAGAAGCAGATAATTGGAGCATTAAATCGCTTTTTAATAAAAATATAGATGTAGATTCCAATCTAGTAACAACAAACATTGAACATGAGGCTGTCCTTGCTTCTGCTCAGTGGATTAAAGATAACGACTATGATGTTACATTTTCGGCATGTTTAGATACAGGTATTTTAGATAAAATTAGTTTTTTAAATGCAATAAATAAAAATACAATCATTGCTTCGGCAATGTGGGCTAATAATGAAACTGGAATTATTCAGCCAATTAAAGAACTATCAAATGTTGTAAAAAAGAAAAACTCAAGCACTTTATTTCATTCAGATGTAGTTCAAGCAGTTGTTTCAGATAAAATAGATTTTCATAAAGAAGGTATTCAAAGTGCAGCTATTTCAGCTCATAAAATTGGTGGACCAAAAGGAGTTGGAGCAATGTTTTTGAATAATGAGTTTAAATTACCAAGTATGCTGCATGGGGGCAAGCAAGAGCTTGAAAGGAGAGCAGGAACTGTAAATGTTGCAGGAGTTGCTTCATTTGCTTGCGCACTTCAAGAACAACAAAACAATTTTGATGATGAAATTATGATAATGACTAAAGAAAAAGAAGAATTTGAAAGAATTGTTAAGGATAATTTCAAAGTAAAAGTTATTGGTGAAAGTGAAAAACGTTTACCACATATTAGTAATATTCAATTTGAAAAAGTAAATTCAGAAGTATTGATGGTTGATTTAGACTTGAATGGATTGGGTGTTTCAAGAGGTTCTGCTTGTGCAAGCGGAGCACAAAAACCATCACATGTGCTTGAAGCTATGGGAGTAAATAAAGAATTTATAAATAATCATTTAAGATTTAGTTTTGGCTGGTCAACAAATCTTGGGGATGGAAAGAAAGCTGCAAAAATCTTATTAGATTCACTGGAGAAAATATCATGAAAATATTAGTTGCTATGAGTGGAGGAGTTGACTCATCAGTCGTTGCTGGGTTGTTGAAATCACAAGGTCATGAAGTTATAGGTGTAACAATGAAACTCTGGGAAG
>CAZKFE010000065.1:0-2753 GCA_964551955.1 uncultured Candidatus Actinomarina sp.
TCTCGTATGACTATGCATGCACTTATGGAAGGTAAGAGAAGAGGCGCTAAATATGTAGTAGTAACTATGTGTGTTGGCGGTGGAATGGGTGCTGCAGGACTCTTTGAAGTTATTTAATTAAAATTCAATTTTAAAAAGCCTTCGCGTCTAATGAAATTCTATAATATTGTATGGAGAAAATTTCAAATAAAGAAGACTACCTAAAGTCAATTTCTAATAGGGATTTAACAATCTATTTAATGGGTGAACTAGTAAAAGATCCATTAACTCATCCAATTATAAAACCAAGTATAGAAGCTATGGCTGAAACTTATGAATTAGCTGTTAGAGAGCCTGAATTAGCATCTGTAAAATCTCCCTATACTGGTGAAAATATAAACAGATTTTTGCATATTGCTGAAAATAGTGAGGATTTATTTCTTCAAAACAAAATGCAAAGAAAACTTGGACAATTAACTGGTACATGTTTTCAAAGATGTGTAGGTATGGATGCATTTAATGCATTGCATTCTGTAACCTTTGAAATTGACGAAAAATATAATACACAGTATCACGAAAATTTTAAATCATTTTTAACTGAAATGCACAAATACAATTTAGTCATTGGTGGTGCAATGACAGATGTCAAAGGTGACAGATCAAAGTTACCACATGAACAAGAAGATGAAGATTTATATTTGAGAATAGTTGATAGAAATGAAAAAGGTGTTTATGTTAAGGGCGCTAAAGCACATCAAACTGGATGTATTAACTCCCATTGGATGGTTGTTATGCCAACACTCAGGTTGTCTGAAAATGATAAGGACTATGCAATTGTTGGAGCAATTCCAGTAGATGCAGATGGGATAACATACATTTATGGAAGGCAGTCTTGTGACACAAGAAGTATGGAGCCTGGAGAATATGACGTAGGTAATAAATATTTTGCCGGACAAGAAGCGATGGTTATTTTTGATAATGTTTTCATCCCTAATGAATATATTTTTATGAACGGAGAGTATGATTATGCTTCAATGCTTGTAGAAAGGTTTACTACATACCACAGAAGATCTTATGTATGCAAAGCAGGAGTTGGTGATGTACTAATTGGAGCGGCTGCAACTATTGCCGAATATAACGGGGTAGAAAATGCTTCGCACATTAGAGACAAAATTGTTGAAATGAATAAATTAAATGAAACTATTTATGCAACTGGAATAGCATCATCACTTCAAGGCTCTGAAACTAAGTCTGGAAATTATATTAATGATGATTTATTGGCAAATGTTTGTAAACAACATGTCACTAAAGAAACTTTTGAAATTGGAAGGCTTGCACAAGACTTAGCGGGTGGCTTAGTTGGCTCTATGCCTTCAGGGATTGATTTCAATGAAGGCAACATGTCAAAAGATTTAAAAAAATATTTAAAAGGAAAAGAAGACATTAACGCAGAAGATAGAGTGAAAATATTGAGATTAATTGAAAATATGACACTTGGTAGAAATGCTGTAGCTTACTTAACAGAGTCTTTGCATGGAGCAGGATCTCCACAAACTCAAAGAGTCCAAATAAGAAGAAAAGTTAATATTGAAGAGAAAAAAGATTTCGCAAAAAAATTATCTGGAGTAAAGGAAAGGGAGTAAATTATGAAGTCAGTTGTATGTACAAAACTAGGAGAACCAAGTCTTTTAGAAATAAAAGAAATTGATAAACCAAGTATTACTGAAGAAGATGTATTAATTAAAGTTGAGGCTGCTGGAGTTAACTTTCCTGATGCATTATTAGTACAAGGGAAATATCAAATAGTTTTAGACCCTCCTTTTACTCCGGGAAACGAAGTCTGTGGAGTAATTGAAGATAAAGGAGCTAATGTAGAAATACCAATTGGTTCAAAAGTTATAGGACTACCACCTGTTGGTGGTTTTGCTGAATATGTAGCTTTAAACAAAAATTTAGTAATCCCAGTAAACAATGATTTTGATCCTTTAGCTGGAGCGAGTTTACCAATTAATTATGGAACAACATATTACGCACTCAAAAGAAGGGCTAATGCTAATAATGGAGAAACTTTATTAGTTCTAGGTGCATCAGGTGGAATAGGGACTGCTTCTATTCAGTTAGCTCAAGTTATGGGCTTAAAAACAATTTGTGCAGTTGGTTCTGACGATAAAGAAGAATACGTTAAAAGTTTAGGTGCTGATGAAGTAGTTAGGTATGATCAAGTTGATTTAAAAGAAACAGTTAAAAGCTTAACAGGTGGGAAAGGCGTAGATATTGTGATGGACCCTGTTGGTGGTGAAGTTTCTGAACAAGCATTAAGAGCGACTGCTTTTAATGGAAGACATCTGGTAATAGGATTTGCCAATGGTGAAATTCCTAAAATTTCTCTTAATTTAACTTTAGTAAAAGGTGTTTCTATAGTCGGAGTCTGGTGGGGCCGTTGGACAAATACGTCTCCAAAAGAAACTGCTGAAGACTTTGTTGAGTTAGTTTCGTTTGTAAATGATAATAAATTAAATATAACTCCTAAGAATATTTATACACTTGATGAAACATCGTTAGCCTTAGATAATTTTTTAAATAGAAAAAATATTGGAAAAACTGTAATTAAATTCTAATCAATGTGAATGAGATGAAGATTCAAAATAAGGATTTTCACCAGATGCGTGATCAGTTGCATCTATAATATTTCCAATCTCAGGTATAGCTTCTCTTAATGATGCTTCTATTCCTTGCTGCAATGTAACTTGAGCCATTCCACACCCCTGACATCC
>CAZKFE010000065.1:2853-5016 GCA_964551955.1 uncultured Candidatus Actinomarina sp.
AGAATTTTATCTACTGCTGTGTCTCCGATATGAAATTTAAATTCATCAGTCATATACTTAATATTAGTAAAAACTGGATATGTGCAAATAGTTAAATGAAAAATGTAATTGTATCACTTGCGGGTGAATGCTCAATTAGTAGAGATCAACTAGAGAAATATGATTTTATAGTGGGTGTTGACTCGGGAACAGATTATTTATATAAATTATTTTTAATCCCTAATCTAATTATTGGTGACTTAGATTCAATTAATTCAAAAACTTTAGATAGAGCAAAAAAAGATAACGCTGAAATAATAAATTATGAAGTTGATAAAGATAAAACTGATTTCGAATTAACTCTTGATTACCTAAAAATTAATAATGCTAAAAATATTACAATAATCGGTGGTGAGTCAGGAGAAGTTGATCATTTATTTGGAAATTTATTAAGTATTTCAGCTTTTCACAAAAAAGAAAATATTGAATGGAAACAATCGAATCAAAATATAATATTTCCTAATTCAGAATTAATAAAAACTGAAGGTGGAAAAGTATTTAGTTTAATCCCTTTATCTAACCTCAATGGTGTATCAATAAATGGCGCAAGATGGAATATTAAAAATGAAAACATACAATATGGATCTTCTAAAACTCTTAGAAATATTACCAACTCAGATGTATTGAAAGTAAGAGTAGATTCTGGAAAGTATTGTTTAATAATTCAGAATTAAGATCTTGGTATATCTTTCCAAGCTTTATCTTTATCAAGACTTGGTTCACTTGGTAAACCAAGCACCCTTTCTGCAATAATATTTCTCATTATTTCTGAAGTACCACCCTCTATGGAATTAGCTCGTGCTCTTAGAAATAAACTTTGTGTGTCAGTAAAACCAAAGGAGTCATTATCAAAATTTAATTCAGGCTGTGATAAAGCATACCCTCTTGGAAATAAAAGACCATCATTACCTAACATGTCCATTCCAAATTCGTATGAAGCTTTGTTTATTTCAGCTTCATGAAGTTTGCTTGTTGATCCTTCAGGACCGGGAGTCCCTTTCTCTCTTAATTGAGTAGCTCTCAAGTTAGTTAGCCTGACAGCTTCTTGTTGAATCCATAATTCCATTAATTGATCTTTAATAACTGGATCATCTAATTCTTTATCTTTCCATAGTTGTACAAGATGTCCTGGAGCTCCTGCTCCTCTTTCTCTTACATTTCCACCAATTGCGACTCTTTCATTCATCAATATTGCTAAAGAAACTCTCCAACCATCTCCAACTTCTCCTAAAACATTTTCTTTAGGAATTTTTACATCAGTAAAATAAACTTCATTAAATTCAGCTTCTCCAGTTATCTGCCTTAAAGGCCTTACTTCTACTCCTTCAGATTCCATATCTACAATAAAGAAAGTTAGTCCTCTATGCTTTGGAACATTAGGATCAGTTCTAGCTACTAATAACCCCCATTTAGCTAAATGACCTAGTGTAGTCCATACTTTTTGACCATTAACAATATAGCCATCACCATCATCAACAGCTTTTGTTGATAAACTTGCTAAATCAGAACCAGATCCTGGTTCAGAAAACATTTGGCACCAGATTTCTTCAGCCGCAAACATAGGTCTAAGATATTTATTTTTTTGATCATCAGTTCCATATTCAGAAATGGTTGGAGCTCCCATTCCTATCCCAAGGATATTAGCAATTCTATTGTTAATAGAAATACCTTCTTTCCTTAGTGCTTCATTTATCATCAATTGAAATTTTGGATTAACGTCTAGTCCACCTGTACCTACTGGAAAATGAACCCAAGCTAATCCAAGGTCGTATTGTTTTGACCAAAATTCATGCATTGAATCAGTTGTTTTCCTGAAACTAATTAGCTCATCTAGCTTTTCTTTAACTAGAACTTCAGGATTACTTGTATCTGTTTTTGTATCAGTCAATTATTCTCCTTGGAGGGCTTGTTGAATTATCATGAATTCATCAGCATTATTCATGGGATATGTTCCATCCTTAATTGTTCTTATATTTTCTATATTTTCTGAAATATCATCAGCAGTTGCTTCAGGATTTACATAACCTTTATGTGTATTAATTCCTATCCTTGCATATCTTCCGGCACCTGCAGAAAATATTTCATGTGATGTTTCACAAGCCTCTGATGCTAAATATACTACTA
>CAZKFE010000066.1:0-4897 GCA_964551955.1 uncultured Candidatus Actinomarina sp.
TAGAAAATGTTTATATTACAGATTCGTCAGTTTTTCCAAGATGTTCTGGAGTCAACCCTATGATTACCATCCAATCAATGAGTCATTTCCTTACTACAAAGATATAACTTACGGATAGTTTTTATCTATCTTAAAGATTTCTTCTACGTCTTCTCTAATTTCTATAAACAAAGCACTAGACTCAACATGAATCTTGTCATCTAATTTTATTATTGACTCTGCTGAAACTTTTTTCCCATCAAGTTTTGTTACCCAAGCAAGTAGTTCAAATTCTTTTTCAACTGGAACGGGTGAAATATAATTAACAGAAAGATTTGCTGTTACACACATATGATTATGAATTACAGTGGCGTACCCCATTAGATCATCTATGGCTGCTGCAAGAATACCTCCATGCACTAAACCAGGGCCACCCTCAAACCTTTTTTCAAAAGTATATTTGATTTGTACCATGTTATTTTTTACGACTGGGTGAATCTTCATTCCTTCAGGATTTTTTGTTCCACTTACAAAAGAAGAGTTGGGATAGATATCTTGAAACTTAGTTCCTTCAACCCAGGGTGTTTCTTCTGGGAGAGGTAAAATTTCTCCGGTTATATATTTATAATTCATTTTTTAATTTTAGATAGATCTTTTCTTAGTGAGTCATTAACAACAGCATTTGTAAGATCAGAACGAGTTCTCTCAATTAATGCTCTTGCATTATCTGCATACCTTCTTAATCCTCCTGTTAAGGCATCAGGGTAATCTAGCTCATTTAAAATCTCCATACCTGATTCCATTACTTTTAAGTATTTTTCTCCAGTTTCAATATCTAATTTTCTCAAATGATCTAAAGCTTTTCTTCTCCACTCCCCAATAGCATCACCAATACCTTGTATATAGCTAGATGCTGATACATTCATTGCCTTATATGGAAGAATTTCTCCTTTTAATTCATATTCATAAACTAATGAAGCCTCGACCAATTCCTTTTCTGCTTCAACAATATATCCAGCAAACCGTAACTCTGGAGAGTTTTTTAAACTATTTTTAAGCTGTGTATTTTTTTTCTCAGCTTCTTTCAAAAAAGTTTTTGCATCTTTTAATTCATTCCTATGAACATTTCTTATACTTTTTGAACATGATCGAATAATTTCTCGTGATAATCTGAGAGAGTCTTCTCTAATTTGATTCAGTTTATCTAACTCTTTAGCCAAGCTTTTGGTAATGGATTCAACTGGTTTCAAAGTTAAACTGCTTCTTTGAGATATTCCTCATTATCATACTTAACTTCAAAGTTGTCATTATATGTATTTAATGAATTCTGAATCTGAGTTGTTCTTCTAACTTGAAAAGAAATAAATGCATAAATTCCAAAAACACAATCTGTAATTAGATGTATGACGAACAGGCTTATGCTCATTGTTTGTAAAGAAACAAAAAATGTTGCTATTGCAAAAAGCCCAATCATTAAATAAGCTTTTCTTTGTTTATTTACCATGAAATCATATTCAGGAGTAAATGAATAATTAATAGAATTATTTTTCTTTGAAATCTGTATTTCTGGCAGCAGAACTGCCATCGATAATGATGCTAATAAAGCTATTAAAACTAATGTTGAACTCATTGCCCTGCCTCAACTTATTAAAATAATTTTACATTACTTTTAAAAGATTATCTTAAATTCAAAATTTATTTTCTTCACCTTTAAATAATCTTTGAAGATTCTCTCGATGCTGATAAAAAATTAAAAGAATTATGAAAACTTGATAAATTATTGTAAATGTATCTTCTATAGAATAAATTACTGTAAAACCAGCCAATGTTATTGTTGTTAAGCTTGAAACTGCTGAAACTCTAAAAATTTTCATTAATCCAAAGTAAAGAATAATGTAAAAGAGGATCAAAGTAATTTTAAAAAATGGGATGTCAAGATTAAATGCAGAAGGATGGTTAAAAATATAGGCTAAATAGACACCAAAATAAGTAGCTACACCTTTTCCTCCTTTAAATTTATAAAAAATAGGATAACAATGTCCAATTACTGCAACAAAACCCAAAATCAAAGAATAGTCATAATTTAATCCGATAATTACTGGAATAAAACCCTTCAACATATCACCAAATAGAACAAATATTGCATATTTCTTGCCCATTGTTCTCAAAACATTAGAAGATCCTGGATTTCCACTTCCTAAATCTTTAATATCTATACCTTTTAATTTTGATACTAAGTATGCAAAATTAATTGAACCTAGTAGGTAACTAAAGATAAGTAATACAACGTTCATATGGTTAAAGTTTAATTAAAAAAATAATATTAGTTTTTATTCCTTTTTTTATTTTATTGTTAATAAGTAATGAATAATTTAGATAGCTGCAACGAGAAAAAAACGTTTTATTCTGAAATTGAAGCAAGAAAAGAACGTGGATGGGCTGAAACTGAGCATAAAAAGAAATTTAGCATTTATAATTGCAATAAATGTAATGGTTGGCATCTAGCTAGTATTAAATAGATAATGAATGATCTTATAATCGGAATAATACAAGGAATTACTGAGTTTCTACCTATTTCATCTAGTGGACATCTAGTAATTTTCTCTTCACTTTCTGAATCAGTAAAATTAAACACTAATGACATAGCTTTTTTACATATAGGTACTCTATTTTCAATAATTGTGTTTTATCGAAACAGATTATCTGAAACGCTTACTAATAAAGTGAGGCTTACACACACAATAAAAATAATTTTAATTGCAATTATTCCAGCAGTAGTAATTGGATTATTTTCACCAATACGAGAGATTATTGATAGTAGTAGTAATTTACTTACAATTACTGGGATTGCATACTTAGGATTTGCATCTTTCTTATTGTCTTATGAACTTACTAAGAAAAGTAAAGAAGGTGGAACTATTTTATTTGAAAATATAAACTCACGACAAGCTCTTTATATTGGTTTAGCCCAGGCAATAGCTTTAGTTCCCGGAGTTTCAAGATCGGGAATTACCCTGATAGTAGGACTATATTTAGGCATAAGAAAATCTGATGCAATTTATTTTACTCTCCTTTTAGGCCTTCCAACAATTTTCGGTGCTTGGCTTCTTACATTTATACAGGCTTCTTATACGTTTAATCCAGAAATAATTATTCCAACTATTGTTTCCTTCGTTGCTGGATTTATAGCAATAAAGATTTTGATAAGTTTCACTTTGAACGCAAAATTAAAATACTTTGGTTTTTACTGTTTAGCTTTATCTGCTTTTTGTCTTGTAAATTAATTTACTTTACTTTTAAGCTAATTGGTTTTTTCTTTGGGCCAATATTATTTATTGATTCCGAAAGATTTAAGACTTTCTCAAATAAATCATCTTTAATGAAATCATTTAATCTACCTTTTTCAGACAATTTTGATACACCTTCAATTAAAGGTAACTGCCCTATTAAAGGAACCTCAAGATTTTCTGACAATACTTTCCCACCACCTTTTCCAAAAGGATAAAGTTTAGTATCACCTAGTTCAATATGTGACATATTTTCGATTACACCAATTATGCTAGAGTTAACTTTTCTCGACATTATTCCAGCTCTTTCTGCAACAACTGTTGCATTTGACTGTGGTGTTGTGACAATTATTGTTTCATAAAAATTTAAAAACTGAGAAAGTGATATTGATACATCACCTGTACCTGGAGGCATGTCTATTAACAAAACATCAATATCTTGCCACAACACTTCATATAAAAATTGTTCAATTGCTTTATGGAGCATTGGACCTCTCCAAATTACAGCTTCATCTTGTTTAACAAAATATTCCATAGAAATTACATTTAGTTTATTTATCTTTGAAGGGAATATTCTATTGTTGAATGGTATCGGAGGAAATTTTGCTCCTAACATTTTTGGTATTGAGAAACCCCAAATATCAGCATCAAGAATGCCTACTTTTTTTCCTTGTTCTGAAAAAGCCAAAGCAAGTAAGGAAGCTAATGTGGACTTTCCTACACCGCCCTTACCAGATGCTATCCCAATAATACGTTTTCCATTATTAAATTCATTTTTTGCTTGATCGGGGGTCTTGTCAGCTCCTACAATTTGACTTACTTGTAATATATCTTTCTCACTTGCCTCTTTAAATTCTATCTCTACATCACTATTTTTCTCTTTAATTAATTCCTTAATAGCAGAACGAACCCATTCAATATCAGTAAAGTCAATGATTTCAATTAAATTGTCTTTTTTAATTTCAATAGAAGATAACTCATCAAAAGACCTATTGAAACCAGGGTAAATTAATTTTCCTATTTCCATACATATGTATTTTATGTTCATTACTTTATTAAATTGAAGTTATGTTAAAAAGAAATTCTATTCTACTTGTTCTCTTCTTGCTTATATCAGCTGTTTATGTTAATTACAGACCACAAAATATAGTAGAAGATACAAGTATTAATGTTAATAATGGGATTGATCTCTCTATTCTTAAAAAAAATAACGAAGTAGATATTAAATTTACCAATGAAGAATATATTATTGTTAACCTTTGGGCAAGCTGGTGCACTCCTTGTATCGAAGAAGTAGAACATTTAAAAGAACTGTCAGACACTGGTGAATTTTATATTCTGGGTTTACTGGTTGATGATTCTGAAAATAATGGAAAAGATTTTATAGAGAATTATAAATTAAACTACAACAACGTTCTTCAAGAAGAAAATGTAGCAATGATAGTTACAAAATTTTCATGGAATGGAATTCCAACAACCCTCTTGCTAGACAGGAATTTTATAGTTCTTAAAAGTTTTAGTGGGCCGATTACTTTTGATCTAATTTCTAGTTATACAAATTAATAATTTATTTTCCATGAGTATATAATCAAAATATGGATCAGATACTATTTTGGAGAATTATATTAATT
>CAZKFE010000067.1:0-4729 GCA_964551955.1 uncultured Candidatus Actinomarina sp.
TATTTGACCTACATATATGTAAAGAAGTAACAAGATGAAGACTATTTTTTTTGAATCTATAGACAATACTCAGAATTATGCTTTAGAAAACTATGATTCAGAACCGCTTTTAGTTATTAGCTATTCACAAGATTCAGGAAGGGGTAGAGAAAAAAAAGAATGGCAGAATGCTGACCAGAGCCTTGCAGTTTCATTAGCATTTGAAAATAACTATGTTGATTTAAATAACACCCTTATCCCATTAATTGCTGGATATTGTTTTTTAGATGTTGTTACGAATAAAGAGCTTCAACTTAAATGGCCTAACGATATTAATTTACAGGAAAATAAAATTGGCGGAATTTTAGTAGAAGAAAACAAAGGATTAATATGTATTGGTCTTGGAGTAAATTATTATTGGGAGAATCCAAGCGTTCCTGATGCTGGGTCTTTATATGATGAAAAAATAGATAATAAGTTAATAAAATTAGATGCTGAAAATTGGGGAAGGTTAGTCCTAGATTTTATTGAAAATGATAGATTTGAACTATCAGCATACAAAGAAAAACTCATAACGCTTGGAAAGCTTGTTGAATATCCTGAAGGAAGAGGTTGGGCAAGAGATGTAGATATTGATGGATCTTTAATCATTGAAACGCCTGAAGGAGGGTTTATAAATTTAACCTCACCCTTAATTACAGAAGTGAATTAGTTATCATTAATAATGGTGAATAGTTAATGAAGCAATTAGTTGTAGAAAGAAACAATCCAAATCCTATATTATGGGATACACCAATCCCACAACCTGGACTAGGAGAGGTGTTAATAAAGAATCATTATTCTGTTGTCTCTTCTGGAACTGAGCTTGCAACTATTGATTCAGCAAACAGATCAGTAGGAGAGAAATTACAAGACTCCTCAAACATTACCAAAGGTTTAGAGTTGTTAGAAAAAGAAGGAGCAGGAGCTGTGTGGAATGCTGTATTCCCAAAGAATTTACTCCCAATTCAGCTTGGTTACAGCTCAAGTGGAGAAGTTGTCCAAGTAGGACAAGGAGTAAAAGATTTTCATGTTGGAGACAAGGTTGTATCAAACGGGAACCATGCAGAGTATGTTTTAGTTAATGAGAATTTATGTACACGTATTCCTGATGACACAAGTATGAAAGAAGCTGCTTTCACAGTGATAGGAAGTATAGCACTGCATAGTTTAAGACTATCTGAAACCTCACTGGGTTCCAAGGTGGTAGTAATAGGTTTAGGGATAGTTGGACAGTTAGTATCAAGGCTTGCTGAAGCACAAGGATCTGAAGTAATTGGTATAGACCCAGATTCAAGTAGACATTTAAGCAATAAAAATTTTTACGAATCAGTTGAAGGTTTAGAGCTAGAAAATGTAGATTCAGTAATAATTACGGCTGCTTCATCAAGCAATGAGCCAATAGAAGTTGCTACAAAGATTGCAAGAAATAAGGCAAAAATTGTAGTTGTAGGCGATATACCTTTAAATATTTCGAGAAATGAGTTCTATTATAAAGAGCTTGAATTAGTGGTTTCTAAATCATATGGTCCTGGTAGGTATGATAAGCAATATGAAGTACTTGGAAAGGATTACCCGATTGAATATGTTAGGTGGACTGAGAATAGAAATTTTGAAGCTTTTATAAAACTATTGTCACTAAACCAAATTCAATTAACTGATTTGATTACGGAGGAGATAGGTTTTAGTGATTCACCTAATGTATATAAAAAATTTGACGAAGACAAAAAACCTCTATCAATTCTTTTACGATATGAAGTAAAAACAGACCCAAAGATTGAGTTTGAAAGAGTTGAGCTTGAACCTGACCCTAATGTTGGGAAAGTAAAAGTAGGTCTTATAGGAGCTGGAAATTTTACTTCAACAACTATATTGCCTGCATTAAAAGAGCTAAAGAAAGAGTGCCAAATTTTAGGTATTGCTTCATCAGGGGGATTAAGTTCGGAACTTTTAGCAAAAAGTTTTAAAGTTAAAAATAAATATCAAACAGAGTCTGAAATTTTAGAAGCTGAAGAAATAGACGCAGTATTTATTTTGACTCAACACTTCAATCATGCGGAGCTAGTAATTAAAGCTCTTGAAGCTGAAAAAGCAGTTTATGTTGAGAAGCCTCTTGCTATAGAAGCATCCTCTATAACAGAAATCGAAGAGGCAATGTATAATTCAGACAATCCAAAAATCTTTCTTGGTTTTAATAGAAGATTTGCAAGCGCTACTGAATTTGTTAAAACAAAATTAAATAATTTACCAGCAAACAGTATTAATTTTAGATTTAGTGTTCCACCACTTGATAAAGACCACTGGACAAATGTTGAGGAGATAGGTGGAGGAAGAATTGTTGGTGAAGCAATTCATGCTATTGATCTAGCATGTTATTTGTTTGATTCACTTCCACAGAGTATTTCATCTTCTTCTCCTATTGATAAAGAAAACAATAAAGCTTTAGACAATCAAGTATTTTTAAATATTAATTTTGCAAATGGTTCACATGCAGCAATTCAATATTTTTCTGAAACTAATCAAGCATTGGCAAAAGAAAGAGTTGAAATACATGGAAACGGTAATTCATATATAATTGAGGATTTTCAACTTTTAAGATATTTAGAAGGCTCTTTAGATAAGTCTAAAATTTTTAACGAAGGCAAAGGTCATAAAGAATCAATTACTAAATTTCTTTCATATGTAAGAGATGAGATACCAAATCCGTTTACTTGGTTAGAGCTAAAAAGTACATCATTAGCAGGTATCTATGCGCAAAAATATTTAAACTCTGGAAAACAGCATGGTATTTTTTCTTAATTAAATTATGGATTTTTTCGATATTGCTATTTTGTTATTGGTTTTTCAATTAGTATTTAAAAAATTTTTTTCTGAAAAAGTTTATGTAATATCTTTAATACTTTCGGCCTTAATAGCAGTAGTCCAGATACTTATAGTTGGTTACAAATGGCAATATATACCTTTGTATATAGTTATTGTTATTTCAGTTATAAACCATAAAATTGGTTTTAGATTTAAAAATAAAATATTCAGAGCTCTCTCATTTTCGCTTCTTTTTTTATTGTGTTTGTCATCAGGTTTGTTTATCTATTTTTTACCAATTCCAAAATTTACAATAGAAGAGAAAGCATATTCTGTCGGGTATGAAGAGATACACATTATTGTCGAAGGTAGAGATCAGCCTAAAGCATTTTCTGAGCTTAGTAATCTTTCTTCTATTGGAGAGAGAGAACTGTTAGTGGATGTCTATTATCCTAGCTATTCAGAAACAAAGCCAGTTCAACTGTTTAAAGATGCTTCGAGCCAATGGGGTGTAACTGTAATTAATTATCTCAATAGAACATGGGGTATAAATCTTCCTACATTTTTATTTAGTCATTTAAATCTTTCATATTTTGATGTTGGAAACGATTTAGAAAAATTAACAGATAAATCCCCAGTTTTAATCTATACGCATGGCTGGGCAGGTGAAAAAATATTTGCTACCGATCAATTAATTACAATTGCGTCTCAAGGTTATGTTGTTGTTGCAATAGACCACACTGGAGTAGCGATGTTTACTGAATTACCATCTGGTACTATTTTTAATACTGGATCGTCGGAAAACTCAACAAAGGTATATGATGTGATGTATGAAATGTCAGTGGATATTGAAAATACAATATCTTATCTAGAAAATACTAATTATTCTGCAGATTTTTCAAACTTATCAGTACTAGGACACTCTACTGGTGGAGGTTCAGGTCATCTTTTTTGTCTTAGAAATAAATGTAAAACATTAATCTTACAAGATCCATTTTTTGTTCCAGTTATTGAAGAATTATCAACTATTGAACTACAAACCAATACATACTTTATATATAGTGAAGACTGGTACAACGGCTATGAAGATAGTGAGGAATTAAGTGAAATAGAAGTATATAGAAATTTTCTCACCAACAAGTCATTAGCTAGAGGTTATTACTTAACTAATTCAGCACATTATGATTTTGTTGCTTTTGGTTCTATTAGTCCACTTACAAAATATACATTTTTAAAAGGAAATATTGATTATAAAGATTCACTTCTTGCAAATAACAGGTTCAATAAAGAATCATTAAACTTAAGTAACATAACAACGGACAATTTAATTAAAAATATTGATGAATAAATTAGATAGCAATTTAAAAGGTACTGAATTTGAAATTAAAGTTTGGAAAGAAATAGCGAAAATTCCATATGGTCAAACTAGAAGTTATAAACAATTAGCAATTGCTATTGGGAAACCAAACAGCTCAAGAGCTGTTGCGAATGCATGTGGTAAAAATCCATATGCACCTGATGTTCCATGTCATAGAGTCGTACGTTCTGACGGTTTAATCGGAGGATATAGTGGGTACGGTGGAATAAAGAGGAAGAAAGAATTATTGCAAAAAGAAGGACTGAAATTTTAAAATAATAGATAATAAAGCATTATCATAAAGCTCAATGAAGAAATTATTTATATTAGCCTTGTTACTATTATTCAGCTTCTGTTCATCCGGGGAATCATCAAGTTCTCCAGAGGAAGTGGTATCAGCTGAACAGGCTGTTGAGACTGTTCCAGATACTGACTCAGCTACTACTGACTCAACTACTACTACTTCAACAACTAGTAGTACAACAACGACAACAACAACTACTGACTCAGCTACTACTGACTCAGAATCAAGTTCTTTACCAGCTCACATGA
>CAZKFE010000068.1:0-4650 GCA_964551955.1 uncultured Candidatus Actinomarina sp.
GCAATTACTCCTGCAATAATTGAAATACCTATCCAAGTAAAAGTTTGAGAGATAGACACAGTAAAGTTGCTGAAACCATCTTCCTCCAATGCTTTAATAAGACTCCAAGCAAAGAATATTCCGAGACTTGTTCCTAAAACTGCTCCAAATATTGAAATTATTGATGACTCTATAAATATCATTCTCCTTACTTGTTTCCTATATGTTCCTATTGCTCTCATTAGTCCTATTTCTCTTGTTCTCTCATAAACAGATAGTGAAAGCGTATTTGTTATTCCGAATAATGCAACAAATACTGATATAGATAAAAATCCATATATAACATTCAACAATTGTTGTATCTGGTTGTTTGCCTCCTCAACTAAACCATCTTGGTCTCTTAATTTGGCTCCAGGATAATCAGATAAAATAGCATCTAATTTGTCTTGAGTAGCTTGATTTTTTTCTTTTACATTAAAATATATCTCCGTGTCTAACGATTCATTAGAAAAGAAAGTGTAATTTTCTAACAATAGAAAGAACTCAGCTGGTGGGGGTGTTGTCCAGTCAAAAATATAGGCAATTGTAAAAGTCATCACTCCTTCTTCAGGTATTGTAAGGGTTATTTCATCGCCAATATCAATATTGTCTCTCTCTGCTTTTTGTTTAAGTACACCCATGGAGTTAAGTTTTACAAAATCTTCCTTTGATCCAGATATACTCTCTGTTTTTATTAAATCAAATATAGCTTCATCAACAGCTCCTAAGATAAGAGGCCTATCTTCGTAACCTACAATAGTTGCTCTTGATCTAGACAACTTAGTCACTTCTTCTAACTCAATGAGTTCGTCTGAGAGGCCTGTTGGGATTCCTGGAGAAACAAATACTTGAGCTGCGCTGACTTGATAATCTGCTTTTACAACTTCACCTACAACTGATTCTGCTTGTGCTTTAAAGGAAGTTGTTATTACATTTGCAAGAGAAATTAATGTTAACCCAATCATCAAAGCAGAAGCTGTAGATGCTGTCCTTCTCGGTGTTCTTTTTGAGTTCTCTGTTGCAAGCTTTCCTAAGATTCCAAAAATTATTTCGTATATTTTATCAAATAAAAATACGAAAGGTTTTGTAATTGATGGTGTAATTATCGATATACCAATGAAAATTACCCCTGCTCCAAATCCAACTTGTTGTAGCCCAGATAGTGAAGGTAAGTCTAAAAAGTCATATAAAACACCGAGCAACATAGTAAAACCTAAAGTTGTAACAGCTGAACCAAAAATTAGTCTTTTAATTAAGGACTTGCGCTTAGGGGTTAAGGTGCTTTCTCTAATTGCTTCCATTGGGCTAACCTGGGAAGCTTTTCTTGCTGGGAGAAGTGAAGATAAAATTGTTACAGATATACCAACTATGGCTCCCGTGATTGCAGCTTCTACTGTTAAGACAAGGGGTCCATCGGGTAATCCGAATTCAAAATATTTCAGGCCTTCCTTTACAGCTACTGCCAGCCCAATACCTAGCCCAATTCCTATTCCAGAACCTATTACAGACATAAAAATTGACTCGGAAAGAACTAATCTATATATCTGATTCTTTGATGTTCCTAATGCTCTAAGAAGTGATAACTCTTTTGTTCTCTGTAATAAAAGGATTCTAAAAGTATTCTGAATAATGAAAGCCCCAACAAAAAGGGCTATTCCTGCAAAAACATTCAAAATAGTATTAAAGAAATTTAACCCTTGCTTGATCCCATCTGCTTGTTCCGCTGCTGCTTCCTGTGCGTTAATAACCTCTAAGTTTCCCTCGTCTAAGCCTTCTATTAAACCTCTAACTGTTTCTATATCTGCATTGTTCTCAATAACAATATTTATTAAATCAACCCCTCCTTCTGAATCTAGTAATCTCTGGGCTGTCTTAAATTCAAATAAAGCAAATGTAGCTCCCCCAGGAGAACCTACGTTTGCAAACTCAGCTATACCAACAATCGTAAACGAAGCAGGAGTAGAGCCTGCCAATACAGTTACCCTGTCTCCAACTGAATACCCATTATTTTCAGCTGTAGTTACGTCCATCACAACTTCTTTGTTATTTACCGGCGGTTTCCCTTCAACTAACTCCCACTGTTTTGCATAAGGAGAAGTATCCCATGCGCCACCAAATGTTGGGGCAAAACCATTAGAAATAAATATAGTTTCGCTACATTGCCTCTCATTATTCTGGCATTCTCTAGGGACGACTTTAATATACTGGGCAAAACCGAGTACCTCACCCCAGGCTCCTTTTACTCCTGGTAGCTCTTGGATTTCTTTTATTTTTGAGTCAGGAATTTTCTTCAAGTCAAAAGAAACTGGACCTTGTCCTCCGCTTCCTGCAAAATCTCCAGCAAATTCTTCTTGTACCGGGTTTACAACTAAATCAATTCCTTCGTATATTCCAGAAAACAAATTATCAAAAGCAGACTTATTGCTTTCAGAAAATATACTTGATGCAATAATTACTGCTACACCTAATATTATTGAAGATGTAGTGAGCAGTATCCGTACCGGGTATGTCTTTAAATTCTTCCAAGCAATTAGAAATAGCGGTCTTTTCGTAAAGCCGTACATTTATATATCTGTTAATGAGGTTACTTGTGAGACTATCTCTTCTTGAGTTGGGTTGTCTAAATCGTTCGCAATTTCTCCATCTTTTAACATAATCACTCTTTCTGCAAAAGAAGCTGCGTATGGATCGTGGGTAACCATTACAATCGTTTGGTTTAACTCACTAACTATTGATTTCATAAAAACTAAAAGCTCCTTGCTGGATTTTGAATCTAAGTTCCCAGAAGGCTCGTCAGCAAATATAACTTCCGGCTTTGAAGCCATTGCTCTTGCTGCAGCAACTCTTTGTTGTTGTCCTCCTGATAATTCATTAGGCCTGTGTGTTAATCTGTCTCCAATATCCATAGTGTTTATAATTTTTTCAACCCAATCCTGTTCGGGTTTTTTACCTGCAACAGAAGATGGAAGTGTTATATTTTCCTCAGCAGTCAAAGTTGGTATCAAATTAAATGCTTGAAAGATAAAACCAAAACTATCTCTTCTCATCTTTGTTAACTGCTTATCGTTCAATGAAGCTAGATCAACGCCTTTAATCAGAATAGATCCAGAACTAACCTTATCAAGGCCAGCTAAGCAATGAAGAAGGGTTGATTTTCCAGATCCTGATGGACCCATGATTGCAGTAAACTGATTCTGATTAAATGTAGTATTTATAGAATTTAAAGCTGTTACAGCTGTTTCTTTTTCTCCATAAACCTTAGTTAGGTCTATTGTTTCAATTAATTTATCCACGATTAAAAGAATAGAGCTAATCGTGTGTTATGAGATTTTTATATTTGAATTGTTATTTACTAATTTTAATGTGTATTCTTTTACCAATGTTAAAAACAAACAATTGGAATTGGTGGAATTTACTTACATAAGTGCCTAGTTTCTATTGTTTAAATTAACCGGGCACAGCCCGGTTTTTTTGTTTTAACTGTCACTGAAATTAAACATCCGGGCTCAAAGCCCAAACTAGTCTAAAGAGATTGATGTAACTTCTTTCCAGCTTGATACATCAGGACCTGTTATGTAAAGCTCTAAGGTATCAAAAACTCCCTCAATTGGTAGTAAATTATTAATTTCATCAATAGAAAAATTTGATGGTAGTTCGTTCCCATAAAACAACGAAAGGTGAGGCGTCCAAAGACTGGGCCATGCCTCTATTGACGAAACAGCATTAAAAAAAGGGAAGTTGTCTGATGAGGTTAAAAATAATCTCTGAAAGTAAGTGTTACCTGTTCCTACAGAATCAAAATTAACTATAATTTTTTTCTTGTTGATCTTCTCAAGTGTTTCTTTAGCTTTCTGTAAAGAATACATATTTGTAACAAGGGTTACGTGTGGGTTAAAGGGCTTGCTGTCTTCCTTTTCTGCAATCTCATTAATAAGTTCTCTGGCTTTATCTAAGCTTTTGTTTGTAGACTTCGCCCAAATAGAATAAATATCCATATATCTAGATTATATTTATTATTTTTGATTCAGTCACCCTGAGTAGGTCCTCTATTTTTAACTTAAATAATGAACTAGGCGTTCCAGCTGCACACCAAACCTCATCAAACTCAACTAGTGTATTATCCATAAAATAAAGCGGGCTGTTCTTGTGGCCTAGTGGAGCTACTCCTCCAATTGCAAAACCTGTGTTCTCTCTAACATAATCTGCATCTGCTTTTTCTATGCTTAAATTTGTTTGGTTTTGAAAAGCTTCTAAATTCACTCTGTTTGGTCCTGAAACAAATATTTGGACAAGTTTGTTTTTAGTGCTTTCAAAGAAAATAATTGATTTTGCTATTTGTTTTATGTGACAATTTACAGCGTCTGCTGCTTCTTGAGATGTTTTTGTTGAAACATCAAGGTTTAATATTTCAATATTTATACCCTCTTCTTTAAAGGCTTCTATTACTTTTTCTTGTGAATTATGTTTCTTTTTCATTCATTAGGGGTTCACAATTATTCTAGCAAACTCAACTCCAGATTCGTGATCTTCTATCTCAAACTCACCAGCTATAGATAAATCTATAGTTAGTTTATTTTCTTTATCTGGATACACCATAAAATGAATATCGTATCCGTGAACATGAATCTCTGT
>CAZKFE010000069.1:0-4605 GCA_964551955.1 uncultured Candidatus Actinomarina sp.
TCTATATAAATCATTCAAATCAGAAGTAGCAAATCTTCCACCATCTAATTGAACCATAGGCCTTAATTCTGGAGGTATTACAGGAATTACTTCCAAAATCATTGCCTCTGGAGGGTTCTTCCCGTCTGCAAAAGGTTTTATAACCTTCATTCTCTGTATTGCTCTTTGACGCCTTTGTGCTGACTTAGATTCTAAATCTGAATTTAATTTTTCCATTTCTGATTTCAAATCTACTAATCCAACAAGTTCTCTGACTGCTTCAGCTCCCATTCCTCCTGTAAAATATTCATCATACTTATCAATCATCTCACGCCACAAAGTGTCATTTTCAATTAATGTTTTTGGTTTCAAAGTTTTTAGAGTGTGAAATGCCTCTTCAATAATTTTTATTTCAGCATCTGACTTTGCTCTTTTTTGTCTCATTTCTTTATCTATCTCTTTGCTTCTCAATTGAATTTCAGCTTCCGGAACTTTTCCATCTTCCATTGCTTTAAGCTCTAATTTCTTTTGTTTGTTTCTTTTTTTCTCCCAGTCTTCATGGTCTTCTTCGACAATCTCTACTTCTGCAACTACGGCCTCTTCTAATTCCTTCAAATCTTTTTTTCTTTTTTTATCATCAATAGAAACAACCAAGTAAGCAGCAAAATAAATTACTTTCTCTAATTCTTTAGGAGACATATCTAAAAAATAACCAAGTCGACTAGGAACACCTTTGAAATACCAAATATGTGTAACTGGAGCGGCTAATTCAATATGACCCATTCTTTCTCGTCTAACTTCTCTTCTTGTAACCTCAACCCCACATCTTTCACAAATAATCCCTCTATATCGAATTCTCTTATATCTTCCACATGAACATTCCCAGTCTTTTGTTGGTCCAAATATTCTTTCATCAAAAAGACCTTCCTTCTCTGGTTTTAGAGTTCTGTAATTAATTGTTTCAGGCTTTTTTACCTCTCCAAAAGACCAGCTTCTCATTTGATCGGTTGTTGCCAAACTTATACTTAATTCGTCAAATACTTTTTCCATAAACTTTCCTTAAACCTCTACCTCATCTTCTTCAGGCCTTGTCATGTCTATTCCTAAAGTCTCTGCAGTCTTTACATATTCATCACTTATTTCTTTCATAGAAATTTCTTCTCCAGCTGAAAGAATCTCTACATTTAAGCAAAGACTTTGCATTTCTTTTAGCAAAACTTTAAATGATTCTGGAATACCAGGTTCAGGGATGTTATCACCTTTAACAATCGATTCATAAACTTTCACACGTCCTACCGTGTCATCTGACTTTATAGTTAATAATTCTTGAAGAGCATAACTAGCTCCATAAGCCTCTAGACCACCAAATTGTGCCTTACCTCCTAGTGGTTGTTGAGTAATCATTGAATAAGGCCCTGTAGATCTTGCATGAATCTTTTCATCAACTAAATGTATAAGTTTTAATATATATGTGTACCCAACAGTAATTTTTGAATCGAATGGTTCTCCAGTTCTCCCGTCAAATAAAGTGGCTTTACCATCTTCATCAACTAGTTTTTTCCCATCTCTATTTGGGGTAACATTCCTCAAAATTTCATGAATTTCTTCTTCATCTGCTCCATCAAAAACAGGAGTTGAAATCAAAGTTCCTGGATCCGCTCCTTCTGAAGCTTTTGTAGATCCTTTGAACTCTTTCCATCCCTGATCCGAAGCCCAACCTAAATGAGTTTCTAATATTTGACCTAAATTCATTCGACTTGGGACACCTAAAGGAGATAGCAAAATATCAACAGGCGTACCGTCTTCTAAAAAAGGCATATCCTCAATTGGATTTATTTTAGAAATAACACCCTTATTCCCATGCCTCCCTGATAATTTATCACCTACTTGAATTTTTCTTTGTATTGCTACATACACCCTTACCTTTTGATTCACTCCAGGCGGTAAGTCGGCTCCATCATCTCTTTTGAGTATCTGTATGTCTATAACCTTACCTCTTTCACCATGTGGAACCCTTAATGAAGTGTCTCTTACTTCTCTTGCTTTCTCACCAAATATAGCTCTCAATAATCTTTCTTCAGGAGTTAATTCTGTCTCACCCTTAGGTGTAACTTTCCCAACGAGATAATCTCCTGGTGTTACTTCAGCTCCAACTCTAACTATCCCCATCTCATCTAGATCCATAAGAACTTCTTCTGCAACATTAGGTATGTCTCTGGTAATTTCTTCTTCTCCTAGTTTTGTATCTCTAGCTTCAATTTCATGTTCTGCTATATGAACTGAGGTTAAAATATCTTCCTTCACAAGCCTTTCAGATATTACAATTGAATCTTCGTAGTTATATCCATCCCAAGGCATGTATGCTACTAAAAGATTCTTTCCTAGTGCTAATTCTCCTCCCTGGGTGCTCGGTCCATCTGCTAGAACATCTCCTGGTTTCACTTTTATTCCTACTCTAACTAATGGCTTCTGGTTAACAGAAGTTGCTTGATTTGATCTCTTAAATTTCTTTATTTCGTGTGAAATCTTTTTATTTGTTCCTTGCTCTTTAATAAATATTTCATCACCAGTTACAGCTATTACCTCACCATATATCTTTGAGATTAAAGCTTCACCTGAATCACGAGCAACATTTTCCTCCATTCCAGTCCCAACGTAAGGAGCTTCAGTCTTAACTAAAGGAACTGCTTGGCGTTGCATATTAGAACCCATAAGAGCACGGTTTGCATCATCATGTTCAAGAAACGGAATAAGTGCCGTTGTAACTGAACAAATCTGCTTTGGGCTTACATCCATATAGTCTATTTCTTTAGAGTTAATAAAAGAAATTTGACCATCTGTTTGCCTACATAAAACCTTTTTATTTTTAAATGTTCCATCTTCATTTAGTGGTGCATTTGCTTGAGCAATTGTAAATTCATCTTCTTCAGCAGCAGTTAAATAAACTGCTTTGTTCGTTTTAACAATGCCAGCTTCAACTTTCCAATAAGGCGTTTCAATAAAACCAAACTTATTCACTCTTCCATATGTTGCTAAAGTTCCAATTAGACCAATATTCGGACCTTCTGGAGTTTCAATTGGACACATTCTTCCATAATGAGAAGGATGAACGTCTCTAACTTCAAAACCTGCTCTCTCTCTTGATAAGCCTCCTGGTCCAAGTGCTGATAGTCTTCTTCTGTGTGTAAGTGCAGCTATCGGATTTGGCTGATCCATAAATTGGCTCAACTGACTCGTTCCAAAAAACTCTTTTAACGAAGCCTGGATAGGTCTTATATTTATAAGAGATTGAGGAGTTATAGCTTCTGGCTCTTGGGTTGTCATTCTTTCTCTTACGACTCTTTCAAGCCTGCTCAACCCAACTCTTACTTGATTCTGTACAAGTTCACCTACGGTTCTAATTCGTCTGTTACCAAAATGATCAATATCATCTAAACGAACCTGTATATCTCTATTCAAATGATTTTTAAAAGATTGCTCACCAGCATGTAAAGCAATGACATATTTTATTGAATCAATCATGTCTTCAATTCGTATCATTCCGTCTACTTCTGTTGAGTATGTCTCAGCATCTTTTTCTCCATAGTCTCTTCCGAGTTTCTGTTCAACTTTATATCTACCCACTTTTGTTAAGTCATACCTCTTAGGAGTGTAAAACATTTGCTTAACCAGGTTTCTTGCAGATTCAACTGTTGCCGGTTCACCAGGTCTTAATTTCCTATAAAGATCAACTAAAGCTTCTTCAGCACTGGTGTCAGAATCACGATCAATTGTGTTAAGTATCGATTGATGGTCTCCAAACAAATCTATTGCATCTTCTTTTGTTTCAATTTTATACTTTCCCCACTTTTCAGGATCAACTGCATATAAAGCTCTCAGAAACGCTGTTATATGTTGACGTCTTTTTCTATCTACTCTAACTCCTATTGTGTCTCTCTTATCGGTGTCAAACTCTAACCATGCTCCTCTTCCTGGAATCATTTTTCCAATAAAGATTTCCTTATCCGATGTTTTTTCAATTTCAGAAGAAAAATATACTCCTGGCGATCTAACAAGCTGGCTAACTATCACTCTCTCTGTTCCATTTATAATAAAAGTTCCCGTATCAGACATGATTGGAAAATCTCCAAGAAATACAGTTTGTTCTTTTAATTGACCGGTTTCCCTGTCTAAAAATTGAGCTACAACGTAAAGAGGCTGAGAATAAGTAGCATCCGTTATCTTGCATTCTTCCAAAGTTTTTAAAGGCTCCTCAAATCTATGATCTAAAAACTTCAGTGAGAATCTTCCAGAAAAATCTTCTATCGGGGTGATTTCACTTAAGATGTCTTTTAGGCCTTCTTCCATAAACCAGCGAAATGATTCTTTTTGAACAATTAATAGGTCTGGAATATCTAGAACTTTTGGAATTTTTGCAAACGAAAGCCTAGAATTCTGAACAGCGGACAACTATCCTCCTCAAAAAAATAATAAGTGGTACCGAAAGATTCAGTATATTAGTACTTTTTATATAAGTAAACAAATAATATGAGAATTATTTGAGTTCTACAGTTGCGCCAGCGCCTTCAAGTGCTTCTTTAGCTTTATCAGCATCTTCTTTTGAAGCACCAGTAAGTATGTCTGAAG
>CAZKFE010000070.1:0-4551 GCA_964551955.1 uncultured Candidatus Actinomarina sp.
ATAATCCTAATGTTGGAAAAAATGAATTTAGACATTTAGGTAATAAGCCAACAACAAAAGAAACAACTATTCTAATGTTTGCTGATTCATTAGAAGGAGCTTGCAGAGCAAGATTTCTTAATGAAGATGCTGATGAAGAAAAAATAAGAGAAGTTGTAGAAGAAATATTTAACGAAAAAATTTCCGATAACCAGCTTGATGGGTCTCCAATAACATTTGAAGACTTAAGTTTAATAAAGGAATCTTTCCAAAAAAGTCTAGAGGGTCTTTACCATCAAAGAGTTATGTACCCAGATATAACAGAAGATGTCAAAGAATTAGAAGAAGAATAATTTGAAAATATTTTTTAATGGATATTTCTATATTTATGAAAAACGAAAAATAGATCAAGCATCTTTGATATTCTCTAAAAAATTTAATATTTCAAATAATTTTTCCTTTAACTTGCATTCAGTTAATGAAAAGAAATCACAGTCATTAAATAGTCAATATTTTCAGAAAAATATGCCTGCAGATGTATTATCTTTTCCATTGTATAAAAATATAGATTCAATTTTAAATCTTAATCCCGAGAACGAAGAAGACTTAGGAGATATGTTTATAAATCGAAAAATAGTAAAAAAGAACTCTCAAATTTATGGAAAATCATTTGTTGAAGAACTTCAGTTTATAATTATTCATGGACTTTTACACCTTGTTGGGTATACACACAAGAATGAAATAGAGTTAAGGGTGACAGAAGAGGAAATTATGAAATTGGTTTGGGATGGATCTTAAAGAATTAGGCCTTCAACATGTTGCCATCATTATGGACGGCAATGGAAGATGGGCTACCAAAAAAAACTTAGATAGAACAGCAGGTCATGCTGCAGGAGAGCATTCGCTTTCAAAAGCAATTAACTGGGCTTTAGATAATAATTTAAGATGGTTAACTGTTTATGCATTTTCTACAGAAAATTGGACTAGATCGTCTAAAGAAGTTGATTTCTTAATGTTCTTCAATAGAGATATATTGATAAGACGGAGAGAAGAGTTCCACGAAAAAGGAGTAAAATTTAATTTTATTGGAGACTTGAAAGATAAAAGAATTCCTGATGAGAACAAAAAATTAATGAAAGAAACAGAGCATATTACAAAAGATAATAAAAAACTAAATCTTGTCTTTGCTTTCAACTATGGCTCTCATAAAGAGATACATAATGCTGTTCATAAGATTGCTTTTGGTCATTATTTCTATTTAAAATTGAGTGCTTGGTTATTTACTAAGAAACATATTCAAGATAATTTTAAAAATTATATGTATTTACCTGAAATGCCCAATCCCGATATACTAATTCGAACAGCAGGAGAGAAAAGGCTAAGTAACTTTCTACTATACCAACTTAGCTACACTGAACTTATGTTTATAGATACACTTTGGCCAGATTTTGATGAAGATGATTTTTATAATATTGTAGAAGAATATAAAAAAAGAATAAGAAAATATGGAAAAGCTTGATAAAGAATTATTTGATAAAGTAGTTAAGATCTCTCAATCCCGAGGGTTTGTCTTTAATGCCTCTTCTATTTATGGAGGGTTGAGAAGTTCCTATGATTATGGTCCATTAGGTGCACTACTTAAACAAAATATTTCAAAGTATTGGTGGCAAAGCTTTAATGATACTGAAATTAATATTTATCCAGTAGATACTGCAATTATTCAGAGTAGCGATGTTTGGAAATCATCAGGGCATTTAGAAGAATTTACAGACCCTATGGTTGAATGTAAAAGTTGCAATATAAGATTTAAAAGTGAAAATGATGAAATTTATGAATGTTGTGATAAACAAGAATTGACAGAGCCAAAGAGCTTTAACTTGATGTTTGAGACATATAGTGGACCTGTAAAGAATGACAATTCACAAGTATTCTTGAGACCCGAGACAGCACAAGGAATATTCATAAACTTTGAAAATGTTCTTAGAACAATGAGAGCCAAAATTCCTTTTGGTATTGCTAATATTGGAAAATCATTTAGGAACGAAATCACTCCTGGACAATTTATTTTTCGTACTAGAGAATTTGAACAAATGGAGATTGAATTTTTCTGTAAAGAATCAGAGGAAGATAAATGGATGGATTATTGGATTAATAAAAGGATGGAGTGGTATCAATCGCTCGGAATAAAAGAAAGCCAATTACAACTAAGAGAGCATGAAGAAGATGAGCTAGCCCATTATGCAAAAAAGACAGTAGATATTGAGTATTTGTATCCATGGGGTTGGGGCGAACTTGAAGGAATAGCTAATAGAGGAAATTATGATTTATTAGCTCATCAAGAAAATAGTGGAAAAGATTTATCATATTTTGACTCTTTGAATGATAAAAAATACCTTCCAAGCGTTATAGAGCCAGCCGGAGGTTTAACAAGAACTTTATTTGCTTTATTATTATCAGTTTATGATGAAGAAAACCTTGAAAATGATGAAATAAGAACAGTTTTTAGATTTAAATTTGAATTAGCGCCTATACAAATAGGAATTCTTCCATTAAGTAAAAAAGATGATTTAATTGAAGTTTGTAACGAAATTAATAAAACACTTAAAAATGATTATCGTACTGAAGTTGATATAACACAATCTATTGGTAAGAGATACAGGAGACAGGATGAAATAGGGACACCTTATTGTATAACTGTAGATTTTGAATCGTTAGAAGATAATTGTGTAACAATAAGAGATAGAGACACAATGAAACAAGAAAGAATAAAAATAAATAAATTAAATGAGTATTTCGAGAAGTTTTAATGGGAATTTCTAAACAATCAATAGAAGATTTAAAAAATAAATCTAAAATTAGTGATTTTATTCTGAGTTCTACAACAGGAAAACTAAGGGGTAATAAAGGTATGGCTTTGTGCCCATTTCATGGAGAGAAAACAGCAAGCATGAGTTTTACAGATGAAGAAAATTTATTCCACTGTTTCGGATGTAAAGAAGGTGGAGATATATTTAAGTATATTCAACTAATAAATAATGTTGAATTTCAAGAATCAGTAGAAATAGCTGCAGATAAATATTCTTTTAATTTAACTTATACAGATTCAAAATATGAAACTAATCAAAAAAATTTGATAGATCAAATAAAAAAAATATCAGATTTTTTTATAAGAAATATGAATGAAATGAAAAGTGATGATGCGGTAGCTTACTTAAAAAAAAGAAAACTTGAAGGTGAAGATATAAAAAATTATAAATTAGGATTTGCAGAAAAGGATGAGAAAAAGATTATACAGTACTGTAAAAGCAACAATATATCCGATACAGACTTTAAAAAATTAGGCCTTTTTAGTGAAAAAGGTAATTTTCTTTTTAAAAATAGAATTATATTTCCAATAACAAATTTTCGTTCAGAAGTAGTTGCGTTTGGAGGGAGAGCATTAGAAGATTATGGTCCTAAGTATTTAAATTCATCAGAATCATCAATTTATAAGAAAAATAGAACTTTATATTTTCTTCCAAATTTTTTAAAAGATGTAAAAAAAAATAAATTTGTAATTATTGTTGAAGGTTATTTTGATGTAATTGCATTTAATAAATTAGGTTATAGCAATGTTGCCTCACCATCAGGAACAGCTCTAACTATTCAACAGTTAAGTCAAGTATCCAAATATACAGATGAAATATACCTATGTTTTGATAATGATGATGCTGGAATTGAAGCAACAAAACGTATTGTTGAAATTAAAAATAATATAAGTAAAGATATAAATTTATATACTATTTTGCTTCCATCTCAATATAAAGATATTTCTGATTTTTATGAGAGTGGTGATGAAAATATTCAAAAAATTATATCAGATAAAAAAGACCTAATTGAATTTTGTATCGATCATTTAATTGATGAAGAAGGAGAATCAAATAAAAAAAAGATATTTTCTTCCTACAAAAAATTTTCAATATATCTTAGTCCATTAGAAAAAGACTTATCTACAGAATATTTAGGTAAAAAACTAGGTGTTAATAAAGAAACTTTAACAAATGAATTAAGTTTTAAAGACGATTTAATTACAACTACAATCTCAAAAAATGAAACAGTTGATTCAAATAAACATATTGAGACTTTTAAAGATATCTTTATATCAAGTTTAATAAAGAACGATTTTGATGTTAATGATAAAGCAAAAGAAGTACTAGATATAAGTACAGATTTGTATGAACGAGTAAATGATATAAAAAGTAATTTAGATTCATCTGAAAAAGATAAATATCAGAATATCTCATTTTCAAAAGAACAACTTGATGAAGCAATAATTAGATTAATTTTGTTTTATTCTGAAATAAAAATACAAGATTTAATTAATCAAATAGATTTATCAAAAGATACCTCCTTATTTCCAAAAGTTGAAGAATTAAAAAAGAAAATAGAATTTTATCAGAATACCCTTTAATTCCTAGTATTATTAATTTGCTATCCGAGGTAGCTCAATTGGCAGAGCAGCGGACTGTTAATCCGTTGGTTGTGGGTTCAAGTCCCACCCTCGGAGCAAATAATTATCAACAGAGTTTTAAT
>CAZKFE010000071.1:0-4509 GCA_964551955.1 uncultured Candidatus Actinomarina sp.
TGGTACAGCTATAAATACTGAAGGTTGAATTGTAGGAAGTGCAGCAGCCATATCCTCTAATTGAGGAACAGGAAATATTTGTCCTGTTCTATATATTGCTTGATAATGATCGCCTGCTCTTGCAGCAATGTGTGCCATTGGTAAATAAGATACAATTCTTGGAAATTGAGAAGCTGGTATCATCTCTGAAAATAAACTTTGAATTGTCCAAAGTACATTTTTATGAGTTATCATTACACCTTTTGGATTACCAGTTGTCCCCGATGTAAAAATCAAACAAGCTAGAGAATCCGGAGTGACTGTTTCAATAGCAGCTTGTAGTTTAGAATCATCTTTTTGATTAATCTCTGTACCTTTTTTAATCAATTCGTGATAACTTACTACATAATCTTTATCTTTCACTTCTTCATATCCGTCAATTAATACTATATATTCTAATTTTGGACTATTTTTTCTTGCAGCATCAACTTCTTCAAACAGTTCAAGATCTCCTACTACTGCAATCTTTGCTTCCATTAAGTTTGCAACATATTCTATCTGACCAGACTTTAATTGTTTATAAATTGTTGAAGGAGTGGCACCACTATAAACGATTGCCAAATCTGCAATATTATGTTCTTTAATATTATTAGACATAATAAATGCCATATCACCTGGATTTAAACCAAGATCAATCATCCCAGAGGCTAAGTTCTTTACTTCCTCTCTTAACTCTGACCAAGACATAGCATCCCAAGCTGAATATTCATCATTCGCAGGTGTATTTAATGCTGGGTAATTACCATAATCCTCTGCATTCCTATTTATAAAATCTATTAAAGTTTTACCTTCAATAGCAGCTGTTATCTCTTTTTCTTGATCTTTAAGAAACGAATGTAAATTATTTGTCATATCTCCTCTAAATTTGTATATATAAAATATTAATTAATATTTTAACAATTAACTAACTAATTTCTTTAAAAATTGATGCAGAATAAGGAGCAAGATTTTTTATTATTATCTTTTTATTCTTAATCTCAATATCTTTATGTCCCCAAATTATCTCAATATCTTCAGAATCTGTCTCGATTTTCCATTCTTTGAGTGAAGAATCTCTATTTATTATACAAATTACGGAATCGGAATTGTCATATCTTCTATAAGCTACAGCTGAATCTAAGTGCCCTATAAGCTCAAATTTACCATTTTTCAATGGTCCAAGTTCTGATTTTAAATTCATAAGTTCTTTAACCCAATTTCTTAAATCATTATTCCAAGAATCTTCATCATGCCATGGAAAAGCTTCTCTATTTGATGGTTCATCTCCCCCGTTAAGACCAACTTCATCACCATAATAAATTCCAGCTACACCAGGGAATGTAGCTTGTAAAAACATTGCTGATTTTAAAGCATCTACATTATTTTCAGATCTATTGAGAAATCGCCTAACATCATGTGAGCTTAATAAATTCTGACAAGAAGATAGTGCCTCAAAAGAATACATTGTATATAACCCAACAAGTTCCTCTGCAAAATCTTTAGTAGTGATTGAAGTATGAGCAAAATAATCGTTCATTAATTCTCTAAATGAGTAATTCATAGGAGAATCAAACTTATCTCCCTGAAGCCATAGAGAAGTGTCACCAAATATTTCTGCAAAAAGTAAAATGTCTTTTTTTGCTGATTTAGTTACATTTCTAAATTCAGACCAAAATGGCAAATCAATTTCTTTAGCAACATCCATTCTCCATCCGTCTATGTCGAATTTTTCTACCCAATATCTACCAACATCAAGAGCCCAATTTCTTGCACCATCTGATGTCATATCAACTTTTACCATATCAGGAACTCCCCACCAAGCTTTAAAAGTTGGTTCAATAATTGGACCGTCGTCTTTTACTATCTCAACTTCTAAATTTGTTTCTTTAAAGGTAATATCTTCTAAATAAGTTTTATACTGTTCTTCTTCCCCATCCCAACCAACTTTGTGAGTTTTCGAAAGTAAATGTGGACGATATTTTAATCTAACTGGATAATCATAAATAGTAAACCAATCGGCATATTTTGATTTCTCGCCATTTTTAATAACGTCTTGAAATGCATAATTTTGAGGATGGAAATGATTTAACGAACAATCTAAAATTATCTTCATTTCCTTTTCATGGGCTTTTTCAACTAACTCTTTTAAAGCTTCATCTCCCCCCAGTGTCGGATCTACTTTTTTATGATCCCAAGTGTCATATCTATGAATACTTGTTGAAAGGAATATTGGATTTAAATATATTATATTTACACCTAAATCTTGTAAATAATCAAGTTTTTCAATCACTCCATATAAATCACCACCTTGGTGTTCTAATCTTTTTGGAACACTTCCCCATTGAACAGTGCCTTCCTTATTTAATTCTTCTTTTGAATTATGAAATCTGTCTGGAAAAACTTGATACATTACTCCCCCGAACACCCAGTCTGGTATTTCATGAATTAAAAATTCATTTTTGTTAAATATCCATTTTTCCGAAGGGGATATAAAGTTTGATATTCCACTTTTGCCGAAATATGTTCCAGTGTTTTTCTCATTTATACCTGCAAATGAAAACTTAAATCTTTCTACTTCCAAAGGTAAAGCAACCTCCCAATAAATAAATCTTTCAGTAGATCCAATTTTTTTCATTTGAATTGGATTAAGCACAGGATTTTCTAATAAAAGCCATACTTGATTGATTCTTGGCTCAGTATGAATCCTTATTGTTGCAATATTTACTGAATTTATAGAAAAGTATTTTTTATCATAAAAATTAAATCGAAAATCATAATTACCAATATGTACATCAGTAACTGGATGATAGTTTCCATCAAAAAATACTATTTTCTGACCATCAATATTGTCATCAGCAAATTCTACGTTATGTGTTTCTACCATATTAAATCCAACAAATTACATTTTAGCGAGTTATTATATAGCAACATAGGAAAAATGGAGTTCATTTGGATATAGAAAAATCAAGTATGGTAATACTCCATCCAACCGCTCTTCCAGGGGGGCATGGAATTGGAGACTTTGGCAAGAATGCATATGATTGGATTGATTTTTTAAATGAAACAGGTGTAAGAATTTGGCAAGTATTACCTTTTGGTCCTACAGATAATATTCAATTTTCTCCATACTCAAGTAGTTCATCTAAATTGGGAAATTTTGCATTAATTGATTTAACATATCTTGCCGAAATAGAAATTATTAATAAAAATGAACTTACAAATAGTCCAGAAAATGTTTCTCAAATAGACTTTTTAAATGTCTACAAATTTAAAGAATCAATACTTAGAAAAAGTCATAAAAATCTAAATAAGGATTCTGATCACACTCTACATAAAGAAATTAATGAATATGAAGAAAAAAATCCTGGACTTGAAAATGAATTGATTTTTCAAATGGCTACTTCCTTATACGGTGAAGATTGGAAAAAGTGGCCTAAGGATATGATTAACCCTAATCAAGATACGTTAAAAATTTTTAAGAATGAGAATAAAGATGAATTTTCCTATCAATTGTTCATTCAATTTTTATTCACAAAGCAGTTAAGTAACATAAATAATTATGGAAGTAAGAACAATGTAAAAATTCTTGGAGATGTTCCAATTTATACAAACTTTCATTCATGTGATGTCTGGTTGAATAAACCTTTATTTGATCTTGAAGAAAATTATGAAATGGCTAATTTAGCTGGAGCAGCACCTGATGTATTTACAGCAGCTGGACAGATATGGGGAAATCCTCTTTATTTATGGGATGAACATAAGAAAGAAAATTATAGGTGGTGGATAGATAGATTAAATTCATGTTTAAGTAAATATGAATTATTAAGAATTGATCACTTTGGAGGATTATTCCAATTCTGGGCCATACCAAATGGAGGACTCGGTGTTGAGGGAAAATGGAGAAAAGGGCCTGGAAAAGGATTTTTGGAAGGCATAAAAAATGATGTACAGTTAGAAAAAATTCTTGCTGAAGATTTATTTGCTTTAGACCTCGTAGAGATGGATGAAACAAGAGAAGAATTTAATATTCCTGGAATAAAAATGTTAAACCAAAGAATACCTCATAACAATTGGGACGAAGAAGCACCTCCGTCAGAATGGGCATATAATTGTGCTGCATATACTGGGACGCATGACTCACCAACTACAAAACAGTGGTTAGAAGAAACATCAGAAGGACAAAAAAAACATTTCAGAGAATTTGTTGATAGTAATTTACAAAATAAATTTGATTCTGAAGTCTGGAATGCAATATCAGTAATATGGGAAACGCCTTGTCAGTTATCAGGAACCTTAGTACAAGATCTACTAGAACTAGGTAAAGAAGCTAGGTTTAATATACCTGGTCAGCAACTTGGTAACTGGGATTGGCGTTTAGATTCATTAGAGCCTTTAAGTGAAATTAAAGAAAGATTACTTAAATTAAATAAAGAAAATGGAAGAATTTAATTAATAATTACTTTTAATATATTCAAGAACTAAATTTACTTC
>CAZKFE010000072.1:0-4494 GCA_964551955.1 uncultured Candidatus Actinomarina sp.
AAAAAGAATTGCAGTATAGAAAATTCCAAAAGTGCTTAAAAGAATTAATCCCTGTATCATTCCTCTAAATTTAGGCTCCAAATTAGATGCCTTTGAGTGGACATAGGTTAAAACCCCTGTAGTGAGTAGTAAGCCCATTTTTATATGGAAATAACTATTTAATGATGAAATGCTCCATCCATATAAAAACATTCCCATTCCTGAAAAAAAAGCTATAAAATATGCTGCCCAACCCACTTGACCAAAGCGATTAGCCAAGGCTTTTATAACTGTTCCAGAGCTATCAAGTTTTCTTACTGTTGGTACAAATGCACCCATTAATATCATTCCACCTAACCATATGGATGCACTAACAAGGTGTAAAAATTTTAGTAGAACATACATATCAATAGTCTAACATCAAATCTCTAACAAAATATTTTTACTTAGTTCCAAAAGATTTTGATTGAAAGTAAATACTACAATAAAAATATGGCAAAACTTTATTTTTACTACGCAGCTATGAATGCTGGAAAAAGTACAAACCTTCTTCAGTCAGCATATAACTACGAAGAAAGAGAAATGCGTTCATTAATTTTTACTCCAAAATTAGATGATAGATTTGGTGAAGGAAAGATAACTTCAAGGATAGGTCTAGAGAGAGACGTTGAAAAGTTTGAAGGGGAAGATGATCTTTATGTTTGGGCTGCACATGAACATCAACGAGAACCTATCTCTTGTGTTCTAGTTGATGAAGCGCAGTTCCTAACTCCTAAACAAGTTCTTCAACTTACTTTGGTAGTAGATAAATTAAAAATACCTGTTCTTTGTTATGGTTTAAGAACTGATTTCAGAGGGGAGCCATTTCCTGGAAGTGCGTATCTTTTAGGTTGGGCGGATGAATTAGTTGAGTTAAAGACTATATGTAAGTCTGGTAAAAAAGCAACTTTTAATGCACGTCTTGATGAAAACGGGAACAGAGTGACAGAAGGCGATCAAATTTCTATAGGCTTAAACTATGAAGCTCAAGCACGAGACGTATTTGAGTTAGAGAAAGTTTCACCTATTGATTATCAGATTCCAGAAGCTAATTAGTTATTTGTTTCGACAGGAGGTTCTGGTCTTGTAGCAAGCCAAGTACAAAGACCTATACCAAAAGCGCCAAAAATTAAATCTCCAACTAAAGAGAAAACTAAATAAATTGTCAATACAAAAGTAGGGATAATCATACTAATTGCAAGTTTTTTTACTCTTCTTGATAGTCCTCTATATGTTTTCCAGTTGAGAATGATTGGGCCAAAAATTTTATGGTTCTCTAACCAGACTGCGAATCTCTCAGAACATTTAGAGAAAGCCCACGCAGCGATCAATATAAAAACTGTTGTTGGTAAACCTGGAACAACAATACCAACATATCCTAAAGATAAGGAAAGAACACCAATAATAAAGAAGAAAGGTTTATGAAATGATAAAAATATTTTTGGAAAAAATTTATACAAGATCAATAGGAGAAATATCCCTCCTCCTATATAAGAAAAAACCATTACAGGGATTTGATCTAGGAAATTATTCATACAACGAAAACTCTTTTTGCAATATACTTATTAATTCCAAAATAATCATTATTATTTGTACTAATTGTTATTGAGAAATCACCAGAATCAGCTACTTTAATTTTATTCCCTGGGACCATGTCATGACTTTGAAGAAAACTTATTGTTTTACTATCTCGTTTCAGTTCTTCTGTTATTTTTTCAATTGAGTAAGTATTTTTTGGATCAACTTCTAAGATAGGATACATTTTCTTTTGTTTATAGTCTGAATAGGGTATTGGGTTTCCAAAAGGTCCAGTTGTTGGATTCCCCAATATATCCAACATTGCTTTTTCAGTAACTGGGCTTAAAACGTTTTCCCATCTTGAAGATTCTTTATAAACTTCTTCCCATGGAAGGTTTAGTACTTCTGACAAAAACCTCTCTGTAATCCTATGTCTTCTTGTGATTATTTTTGCTAAGCACAACCCTTTTTCTGTTAATTTTAAATCTTCACCAAAAGACACCAAACCACTATTTTGCATTCTACCGATGACTTGTGATACATTTGCTCTACTGGACTCAAGCCAATCAGCAACCCTTGTTTTTTTTAGCTCGATGCCAACTTCTTGTAGATGATAAATAGCTTCAGCATGAGAGAAAAAAGATATTGGAAAATTTTCTATCAACTCTTGTCCATCTTTTTCATGAGATAATATATTTTTTGATTTATCCATAACTAATAATTATGTTAACAGGTATTAACATTTCATCATAAATTATTAATTGGATTTTCACTAAAAGGCTGGGCAGCCAACAAGACCTATTAAGGCAATAATTGCAACCCAAATCAAGGGTTCAAATTTTGAAATTATTTTTGGATCTTTTTCTATTTCTTTTATATTTATTTCCATTTATTTTATATTAATAATCGTCTATAATAACTGTATGGCATGTCCATTTGCATATATACTTGTAGCCTTTATGTGGGTTGTCCGTACTGGCGGAAAGATATTCCCGCGTGCTTTATTTAAAAGCACTCAGTTAACAAAATAATTTTCTTTTAAGAGTATTCAATTATTTTAATTAATTATATTATTAAAAAAAATAGAGAAAAAAATCTTAAAAAATAATTATACTTAACTTTTCTTGTTAACTAGTATTAACAAAATATTAAACAATAAAAAGGTTATTAAATTATGAATAAGAAATCAATCGCTTTTATCTTTACTCTTTTAATGTTATTTGGTGCGTGCGTTGGTGAGGCTGGCCCACAAGGTGAAGCAGGACCTGCAGGCGAAGTTTCTGATGCTCAAGTTGAAGCAGCTGTTAAAGCTGCTTTAGTTGAAGAAGAAGCTGAAGTTGGAGGAACTCTTGTTATCTACAGTGGTAGAAAAGAAAGCTTAGTTGCTGATGTAATTACTGCATTCGCTGACCAAACTGGAGTGAAAGTTGAAGTTAGGTATGCAAAGAGTGCTGCTTTAGCAGGCACTTTAACCCTAGAGGGTGCAATTAGTCCAGCTGATGTTTTCTTGTCTCAAGACCCTGTAAGTCTTGGTATTGTTGCTAAAGAAGGCTTATTTGACGTTTTGCCGGAATATGTATTAGACAATGTTCCTGTTTGGGCAGTTGACCAAAGAGGTTACTGGGTTGGTACATCAGGAAGGTCAAGGTCATTAGTTATTGATACAAGAGATGTTACAGACGCTGAACTTCCAGGGACGATTTATGGATTAAATGATGAAAAATTCCGAGGAAGACTTGGACTTGCTCCAAGCAACTCTTCATTTATAGCTATGGTCTCATGTATGATCGAGCAAGATGGTGAAGAAAAAGTTGCTGAATGGTTAGGAGCAATAAATGCTTTAGATTATACAGAATTTCCTAAGAACTCCCCACAAGTTGCAGCAGCGGCTGCTGGTGAGTTAGATATTGGAATGATAAATCATTACTACACATTAAGAACATTGGCAGAAGCTGGAGATACTCCAATAAAGAATGTTTACTTAGATAGTGGTTGTGGTGCAATGGTTATGCCTGCTGGAGCTGGAGTTTTGTCTTCTAGTCAAAACAAACCAGCTGCTTTAGCATTTATTGAGTACTTACACTCAATAAGTTCACAAGAGCATTTTACTAATACTGTATATGAGTTCCCTCTCGTAGCAGGTGTTACACCTAATACATTGTTACCAGATATTGACAGTTTGAATTCTCCAGAGGATTTGAACTGGTCTGCACTAGCTTTATGGCAAGAAAAGGCCGTAGAACTGATAGCTGCAGCTGGTTTCTAGAATTTTATTAATTAACTCGAAACAGAACTGAAAAAATCTGATCAGATTTCTCTGATCAGATTTTTTCCTTTATATATCTATTTTTTCAAGATATTCTTATAATTGTGAAAATTCCAAAAGGATTATTGTTTTCAAATTTACTTATTCTTAGTGCCTTTTTAATGCCTGTTTTTTATATGATTTGGAGATTTTTCACATTTTCACGATCTTTTGAAAGTTTTTTTGAATCCTGGAACGTCTATGGTCTATTGTTTAATACAATTTCAATGTTTTTTGCTGTTGTATTCTCAAGTGTTTTAATTGGTTTATTAATTTCTATATTTTTAGTTAGATTTGATATTTTAGGTTCAAAAATTTTGTTTGCATTGTGTACATTACCTTTAGTTATTCCTTCATATATAGGAGCCTTAACTTATGTTTCTGCTTTTTCACCTAAAGGAATATTTGTTCAAATTTTTTCATTTACTGGGTTAAGTGAAATTAATGGAATCGATGGTTTTATAGGAAGTTGGATTGTTCTAACTCTTTTTACCTACCCTTATGTTTTATTAATTTGCAGTAGTGCACTTAGGAATCTTGACTCTACAGTAGAAGAAGCTGCAAGATCACTTGGTGTAAATAGATTCCGTATTTATACAAGTGTTGTAATTCCAAGATTAAAAAAACCTATAATTTATTCAGGTCTGTTGGTT
>CAZKFE010000073.1:0-4431 GCA_964551955.1 uncultured Candidatus Actinomarina sp.
CACAAAAAAGATACTATATTTGCAATATCTTCAGGTTTTCCAATACGTTTTACAGAGAGTTGTTCTATAATATTATCTTTTTGGTCGTCAGTCAGAAAAGCTGTCATGTCAGTATCAATATAACCTGGAGTTATAACGTTTGATGTGATGTTTCTAGAACCCATTTCTTTAGCTATTGATTTACTTAAACCTATTAGGCCGGCTTTTGATGCAGCATAGTTAGCTTGACCTTGATTTCCCATCATTCCAACAATAGAGGAGATGTATACAATTCTTCCCCACTTACTTTTCATCATATGTTTTATTGCTCTTTGGGATGTTCTAAATGATCCTGACAAATTAGTATCAATTACATCATTCCAGTCATCTTCCTTTAATCTTGGAAGTATATTGTCTTTATTAATTCCAGCATTGTTCACAAGTACATCAACTCCACCATATTCTTTTTCAATAGTTGTAAAAGCCTTTTCAATTGATTCAATGTTTGTTACGTTAATTTCTACAGCACTTGCGGTTCCTCCAGATTTAACAATTTTTTCTGCAACTTCTTCACCAGAATTTTTTGAAGAAGAATAGCCAACAACAACATTAAAGGATTTACCTAACTCAAGAGCTATTGCTTTACCTATACCTCTTGACCCACCAGTGACTAATGCAGTTTTCATATTTCTTATTCTGCTTTTTCAGGAACAAAATAGTTAATTGATTCTCTAATAACATCTATTCCAGTTCCCTCATATGGTGGAAGGTCTACATCTGTTTCTCCTAACGGTGTAACTCTTTTTCCTAATTTTAGAGCAGCACCACCCCAGGTTAGTCCAGCACCTACTGCAGTAATAATAAGCGTCTCGCTACCTTTAATTGTTCCATCCTCAATTGCGTCAACCAGAGCTGTAGGAATTGAGGCAGCAGAGGTATTTCCATACTTATATCCATATTTTAAAGTAGTAGCATTTGGAAGCTTTAAAGTTCTTTCTAGCCCCTCAATTATTCTTACATTTGCTTGGTGAGGAATAAGAATATCAATATCTTCTTTTTTTAATCCAGATTTTTCAATTGCTTCTTCAGAAGATTTTGCCATTGCCCTTATCCCGCTTTTAAAAATCTCCTGTCCTTCAAAAGTCCAAACTACATCGGCAGCAGCATTTGGTGTAAATCTATTCATAGCCGAACCAAAATTAGGTATTTCTAAAATATCTAATTTGTCTGAACTCATTCCGTTTGAAAAAGAATATATCTCACCATCTTCTTCGTTTTTACTTTCTTCAACCACAACAGCACCAGCAGCATCTCCAAACAAAACAGCTGTATTTCTATCAGCCCAATTAAGCAACCAGGTAATGTGCTCTGAACCAATCACTACTGCATTTTTATATAGTCCACTTTCAACGAAAGCTTTGGCTTGTTCTAATCCATAAAGGAAACCAGCACAAGCTGCGTTTACATCATAAGCTGTAGCATTTACGCATCCCATTTTTTGTTGAACATGTGCTGCAGCTGAAGGTACAATACTATCTGGTGTGCAGGTTGCAAGGATTACAACATCAATATCTTCAGGTTGCAATCCAGCACAAGCTACTGCTCTGAGTCCTGCAACAGTTGCCATATCAGAGTTATTAACATGACAAAACCTTCTTTCTTTTACCCCTGTTCTTTGCTGAATCCATTCATCAGAAGTGTCAATAAATGTTGCAAGATCATCATTTGTAACAACATTATCAGGTATGCACTTACCCCAACCGGTAATTGTTGATTTCAAAAGTTCTCCTAACTAGCTAATGATTCTAAAGAATTAATTGTTTTAATTTCTTTACTAGATATAGACTTTCGCACCATTCCAGCAGTTACATTACCTGGTCCAATATGACACCATAAATCAGGTTTTAATTCATTTTCAATGTTGAGAATCTGATCGTAGAACATAACAGAATTGTCTATTTGATTAATTAAGGAATGTTTTATGGTTTCTGTATTAGTTATATTCGCATTGAAATTCATATAAACAGGTATATTGCCTTCTTTAATTTCTATTTCGTCTAAAGTTTTTTCAACCTCTTCCTTTGCTGGTCTCACAACTTTACTATGAAACGCTCCAGCAACCTCTAAAGGTACAATTCTTTTTGAACTAATTGATTTTGGATTTAGTTTTATATATTCTAAATCCTCTTTATTTCCGCTAACTACAATTTGTGATGCATCGTTATAATTTGAAATCCAAATTTCTATATCTTGAGAGTTTAGATTATTAATTTCCTCTAAGGTCTTCTGAACGTCACTTGTTAATACTGCAGCCATACCAGTATTTGAGCCTTCAACAGCTTTTTGCATTTCCTCACCTCGAACAGCAATAACTTTTAAAGCATCTGAATAATTAAAATATCCACTTAAAGCCAAAGCAGTATATTCGCCTAACGAGTGACCAATTAAAGCAGAGGGCTCTCCCATTTTTTTTATAGCCTCTAATCCATAACAGTAAGAAATTGCAAATATATAGGGTTGAGCAATGTTTGTTTTCTTAATTCTTTCTGTATCAGAAGAATTAATTACTTCGTCAATAGACCACCCAAGAGACTCTTTAAAGGTATCTATTAATAAATCTTTATGAGTGTTCAATAACTCTTTTCCCATTCCAACTTCTTGAGACCCTTGACCCGGAAACATGCCAACCCAATTCATCAAGCTACCTCAGAGATAACAAACGCAATCGCAGTTTCTTTCTCATGACTTAATGAAACATGTATTGTCCCTATTTTCTTTACTTCAGCTAATTCAGATGCATTACCATGTAACTTAACTGTAGGTTTCCCACCACCAGTAATTTCGATTTCTTTCCATTTGAGCTGTCTCCAGCCTTTTCCAAGAGATTTCATAACAGCTTCTTTTGCAGCAAACCTTGCACCGAGTCTTTTAGCTGGATCATTAAATTTATTTGCATACTCTATTTCATGGTCTGTGAAACAGCGAGCCTCAAATTTTGATTTCGACTTATCTAATATTTTTCTTACTCTATTTAAATTAACTTGGTCAACACCAATTCCATATATATTTGACATTATATTGAAATCTCAACAAGAACATCACCCTTGTTCACGGGTTGTCCTTTTTTTACATTAAATTCAACTATTGTTCCAGGAATTGGAGCTGTAATAACTTTCTCCATTTTCATTGCTTCTAAAACAAATAATGAGTCACCTTTTTTTACTTTCTTACCTTGCTTTGTCATAGTATCTACGATAGTACCTTGCATATCTGCAATTATTATTCCTGGATTTCTAATATTTCCAGTTAAATCCATACCAACTTTCTTTGGTCTTTGAGGAGCCAAACTTGGATTAGTTGAGTCATCAAGTTTTATATTAACCTTTTGGGGTCTATCAGATATTACCTCCTCTTCTTCAATCTCCTCTATTTGAAAATTTTCTTCAAGAAATTTAACATGTATCTTGCTTTCCTTGAATTCTTTTGTTGATAAAACTTGAGAAAGTATAGAAGTAGTAGTTGGCACTCCTCCAATAATATATTCATCGAGACAACGCTTACCTTTTGAAATAGCTTCTTCTCTGGAAACTCCCCAAACAATTAACTTAGCAATTAAATTGTCATAAAAATGAGAGATAGGGGTACCTGTTTTAACCCAACCATCAACACGTACACCATTTCCCATTGGTTCTCTATACTCTGTTATCGTTCCTGGAGTTGGTAAGAAATTGTTAGCAGGATCTTCTGCATTAATTCTGAATTCAATACTATGTCCTCTAGCTTCAGTTTTAAAATCTTCCAATGAATTACCAAGTGCTATTTTTATTTGTTCTTTAACAATGTCAATACCATATCTCATCTCAGTAACAGTGTGTTCAACTTGTAATCTTGTGTTCATTTCAAGAAAGTAAAAATTTTCATCTGTATCAGCTAAAAACTCTACAGTTCCTGCGTTTACATATTCTGATATTTTTGCAATCCTCATTGTTGCCTTTTCTAACTGTTCTCTTCCATAATCAGACAACCAAATAGGAGGACTTTCTTCAATAAGTTTTTGATTTCTTCTTTGTAATGAGCAATCTCTTTCACCAAGATAAATATGATTACCATATTTATCACTTAATATTTGGGTCTCAACATGTCGTGCCGGCTTTATAAATTTCTCTACATATATTTGGGCTGAACCAAAATATGCTTCGCTTTCTCTTTTTACTATTTCAAAGTTATCTAAAAGCTCTTTTTCATTATGCACAATTCTCAACCCTTTTCCACCTCCACCGTGTGCAGCTTTTAATGCAACTGGATAACCAAATTCACCAGCATCTTTAGTTGCTTCTCTTTTAGTTCTTGAGGGTTTTAATTGGCCAGGCACGGGATTTAATCCAGCTTTTGATATGAGTTTTCTTGATTCAATCTTGTCACCCATTGATTTAATTGTTTCTGGGTTTGGTC
>CAZKFE010000074.1:0-4377 GCA_964551955.1 uncultured Candidatus Actinomarina sp.
CTCTTCCTTTATAAAGTCTATAAATTCTCCCTTTAACTCTTTATAAATATTAGGAACAGGTAAATCTCCCCATGTGCGGTCTTTCATAATTTAATAATATTAGTAAAGATAAAAAATAAGCTGTCTTGAATTAATCAAGACAGCTTATACAGGGTTAATGAGTTACAATTATTAATTTAGTTAAAGGGTATGACAGATTTATGTGCCCTTTGGATGCCAAACGGTTTTTGTTTCTATAAATGGCAATATAGAACTTAAGCCATCTTCACTAGGTAAATGAAAAACTCTTTTAACTGAGGTTGATGCGTTTTCATTAATTATTTTTAATTTTTCTTTATTTAACTTCTTGTAAGAAACGAGTGTATTAATTTCGACATGTCTACTTGCATCATCAAGTACTTTCGAAAAATCACCTGAAAGTAAGTTCAATGCACCTGACGGTAAATCTGAATTATTAATATCTTCAGCAAGTTTCAATGCGAGAACTGCATTGTTTTCAGATAAATTTATCACAGAGCAACCAATTGATAAGGCAGGAAGGAAAGAGCGTAATAATTTATCTATAGAAACTTCAGTTGAGTTTAAAGAAAAGACAACGCCTATTGGCTCTTGATGTGAAATATTAAAATATTCACCGACAACAGGATTTAGGTTTCCAGTAAGTTGTTCCCATTTATCAGCTAAACCTGCATACCAAACAATAGTATTAATAGCATTATCAATATCCTTATTAGCAGCTGGTTTTGTAACACCATGATCTAAAAGTATTTCAACATAGCTATCTCTATTTCCTTCTATCATTTCAGATAGTCTGTAAATTATCTGTGTTCTGTTGTATTGACTAAGTTTATTCCAACTATCAAAACCTTTTTTAGAAGAAGTTACAGCATCACGAAGGTCTTTTTTAGAAGTAAGAGGTAATTCATAGCTTTTACTCTTTAGCTGAACTGTGTAAGTTTTACCTGACTCAGATCTTACATAATTTCCATCTACATAATTTTTGTATGTTTTTTTTATTTCTGTCATGATCGAACCTTTAAATATGAAAGTAGTCCATGCCTACCTCCTTCTCTTCCAAACCCTGACTCCTTATAACCTCCAAAAGGTGAAGATGGATCAAATTTATTAAATGTGTTAGCCCAAATAACCCCAGCATCTAATCTATCTGCAGTCCATAATATTTTGGATCCCTTTTCTGTCCAGATACCAGCTGATAGACCATACTCAGTGTTATTTGCAATCTCTACTGCCTCTTCAGGAGTTCTAAAAGTTAAAGTAGTTAATACAGGACCAAAAATTTCCTCTCTTGCGATATTGTATGATGGCTGAACATTTGTAAACAAACTAGGTTTATACCAATATCCAGTAGAAGGAAGTTCACATTCAATTTGAAACAACTCTCCACCATCATTTACACCGTCATTAACTAATGAGGTAATCTTTTCAAGCTGTTCTTTAGAGTTGATAGCACCAATATCTGTATTCTTATCTAGAGGATTACCTACTCTTAATGTCTGCATTCTTTTTTCTAGTTTATTTATAAACTCATCATGAATATCTTCTTGGAGTAATAACCTACTTCCTGCACAACATACATGTCCTTGATTGAAAAATATACCGTTCACGACACCTTCCACTGCTTGATCTAGGGCAGCATCGTTATAAACAATATTTGCTGCTTTACCTCCTAATTCAAGAGTTAATCCAATATCTCTTTCACCGACAGCGTTCTGAATATATTTTCCAACAGATGTTGAACCTGTAAACGCAATTTTTGAAATACCTTCATGATTAACTAATTCTGCACCTGTTGTTCCATCTCCAGTAACTAGATTGAAGACACCTTTAGGAAGGCCTACTTCTTCACATAGTTCAGCAAACAACAAAGCAGTTAAAGGAGTAGTTTCAGCAGGTTTTAATACAACTGTGTTTCCAGTTGCTAGAGCTGGTGCAACCTTCCAAGCAAGCATAAGTAAAGGAAAGTTCCAAGGAATAATCTGACCAACAACCCCGTAAGGCTTCATCTCCTTTGTTCCCCATGAAATATCTAATTTATCTGCCCATCCTGCAAAATAGAAAAAGTTAGCAGCTACTTGAGGTAAATCAAAATCTCTTGATTCCTTTATTGGTTTTCCTCCGTCCATACTTTCTAAGACAGCGAACTCTCTTGACCTCTCTTGTATTAATCTTCCTAATTTATATAAATATTTAGCTCTTTCGCTAGGTGCCGTTTTTGACCATATTTTAAATCCTTCTTTGGCAGAATTTACTGCTTTATCAACATCTTTTTTGTTTCCAATTGATATTGAAGCTAATACTTCTTCGGTAGATGGAGATACAGTTTTTAGATAGTTGTTAGAATTTGGTGTTGAGAATTTACCATCAATAAAATGGCCATACTTAGATTGGATAGATACAATGCTATCGGACTCTATAGATTCTGCATATTCCCATTTATCCATATTTAACCCCTTGGAAAATAATAACTAGATTGGTAGGCATTAGTTTTAAGTTTTCTTATTTGTTTTAATACGTCATCTAATAAACTTGAAGCCCCGAACCTAAAATAATCAGCATCTAGCCAGTCCTCTCCTAGCTCTTCTTTAATAATAATTAAATATCTAATTGCATCTTTAGAATTTCTAATTCCTCCTGCCACTTTTATTCCTGCACTAAAACCAGTACTTTCTTTAAACTCATATACTGCTTTCGCCATAACTAAGCAGGCTTCTTTTGAAGAGCCATTAGATATTTTTCCAGTTGAAGTTTTGATGAAGTCAGAACCAGCAGCTAATGCTAGCAAGCTTGCTTTTTTAATATTTTCATATGTTCTTAACTCCCCAACTTCAAGAATTGTTTTTAAATGTTTATCTCCACAGGCTTCCTTTAGTGAAACTATTTCATCAAATACTTTTCTATAATCACCCTCAAAAAAAGCTTTTCTATTAATAACTATGTCTATCTCGTCAGCACCTTCATCAATTGCATATTTTGTATCAAGCAATTTAGATTCCAGAGGAACTTGGCCACTTGGGAAATATGATGATACAGAAGCTACTTTTACATTAGAAGATCCTATTATCTCTTTTGCTGTTGAAACTAATGATGGGTATACACATACAGCAGCAGCACTTGGAACATTTTCATCTGCTGGATCAGGTCTCATTGCTTTTGCTGTCATCTGTAGAACTTTACCTTCTGTGTCCTCTCCTTCTAATGTCGTTAAATCACACATTGAAACAATGTAATTAAGTGCTTGAAGTTTTGATTCTCTCTTGATACTTCTAGTAGACAACGAGCTTACTCTCTCTTTAACTCCTATTTCGTCTACTTTTACACCATCAAGTAATTCAACTGTAGAAGCCCAGGTAAAAGGACTGGCTATAGTTTGTTCATTAATATTGTTCATTCTTCAATGGTAAATGGAAGATGGGTTTATTAACAGAGAATTTTTTTATACATAGTTCATAAAAGCTAAATGATTATTAACTAAATGTTTCATTATTGTTTCTTTAAAGTCTATTCTTATAGAAGTATGTCAAAAAATATTTTAGTTTCAGTAGCCTGGCCATATGCCAGTGGTTCTAGACATCTAGGACATATTGGTGGTGCATATTTACCTGCAGATATCTTTGCTAGATATCACCGTATAGTTGGTAATAAAGTTTTAATGGTATCCGGTAGTGATGCACATGGTACTCCTATCACTGTTCGAGCAGATGAAGAAGGGGTTACTCCAATAGATATTGTTGAAAAATATCATAAAGAATTTTTAGGATATTGGGATAAATTATCTATTTCATGGGATAACTACACAACAACGATGACAGAAAATCATAAAGAAGTCACTCATGACATATTTTTAAAATTGTTAGAAAAGGAATATATCTATAAAGCAAAAACTCTTCAGGCTTATGATCCAAGTGAAAATAGATTTTTACCGGACAGGTATGTAGAGGGCAAATGTCCAAAATGTGATTATGAATCTGCTCGTGGAGATCAGTGTGATAGTTGTAGTTCAACACTAGATCCAGAGGAATTAATTGACCCTAAAAGTAAGATTTCGGGAAATAACGCAGAGTTTAAAGAAACTGAACATTTCTTTTTGAAGTTAAGTGCTTTAGGGGAAGACTTAATTCCATGGCTTGAGACAAAAGATGGTTGGAGACCTCATGTTATAAACTGGGCAAAATCTTTTGTTAAAGAAGGATTGCAGGATAGAGCCATTACAAGGGATCTAGATTGGGGTATAGATATACCTGTTGATGACCTAGGAGATGGAAAAAAGATTTATGTATGGTTTGAAGCAGTGATAGGTTATTTATCAGCATCTATAGAGTGGTCAAACAATGATGAGTCAAGAAACTGGGAAGATTG
>CAZKFE010000075.1:0-4364 GCA_964551955.1 uncultured Candidatus Actinomarina sp.
TCCAAGCTACAACATTAATTGGAGCTCTTGTATCTCAGTTCTTTTTTACTTATCAAATAAAAGAGGTTGAAGATGGTTGATATCCAATTAATGGGTTTACTAAATGCTACCTTGCAAGCAGCAACGTTGTTATTCATTGCAGCACTTGGTGAATTAATTACAGAAAAATCAGGTATTTTAAATCTTGGGGTAGAGGGAATGATCTCTATTGGTGCTGTGACTGCATTCATGACAGCTATAAATACTCAAAACTTATTGCTTTCAATACTAGTTGGAGTATTATCAGCTTCAATTTTTTCTTCAATACATGCTTTTGTAACTGTGATATTAAAACAAGACCAAACAGTATCAGGTCTTATATTAACTATCTTAGGACTGGCCCTTTCTTCTCTATTAGGCAAGAAGTATGTTGGAAAAAAATTAATGGTAAAAATTGAAAGCATTAGAGACATAGCTGAGCCAAGTAATGTATTGGAAGTTCTATTAAACCAAAACTTTATATTTTATTTAGCAATTTTATTGATGATAACAACAAGCTTTATTTTAAAGAAAACTATGTTTGGGAGAAGGTTAGAAGCTGTTGGAGAAGACTCTAGAGCATCTGATTCCATGGGATTAAAAATAAACAAAACAAAGTTTATTGCTACATGTGTGGGTGGAGCTTTTGCAGGTTTGTCTGGTGTTTATCTTACTTTGAGTTATGTCCCCTTCTGGACTGATAATATGACTGCTGGAAGAGGATGGATTTGTCTAGCTTTAGTTATTTTTGGTGGCTGGAAGCCATACAGGACTGCACTTGGTGCTCTTCTATTTGGATTTCTTGAAGCATTAGTACCTCGTTTACAAACCTATGGATTTGAATTAAGTCCATATTTAGTAAAAATTACACCATATTTAATTACGATTATCGTTTTAGTAGTTCTCACTATTTACAAAGAAGGAAAAACAGGTGCACCTGGAAATATTGGAAGACCGTTCTTTAGAGAAAATAGATAATTAATTATTAAATAAAGTTTTTTTTGCTATCATTAATACAGCTTTAATTGATACCTGTGAGTATCGAAAGGAAAATCGTGGAGATAGAAAATACACTCTACCGTCTAGGTAAAGAAATCTCAGAATCAGATTTATCCAATCCTTTATTAATTGGTATTCCAAGAAGGGGTGATCTGCTTACTAAACGCATATCAAAATACTTAACCGAATTTGAATTTAAACATGATATAGACACTGTAAACTATAGGCCTTTTAGAGATGATCTAGATGAGGAATTAGAGAAAACTAGACTCAATATAACACCAGAAGATAGAGATGTGGTCCTAATTGATGATGTTATTTATACAGGAAGAACACTAAGAGCATCTATAGAAGCCGTAATGCATTCTGGGAGACCTAAATCAATAACTTTGGCCTGCCTAATTGATAGAGGTCATAGAGAACTCCCAATAACACCAAAATTTGTAGGAAAAAACATTCCAACCAATGAAAGTGAATATGTTTCAGTATTTTTAGAAGAAATTGACAACGAAGACAGGATTGAGGTTAGTTAATTGAGTAAACATCTTTTAGATTTTAAAGATAAAGAAAAAAAAGACATTGAAAAATTAATTGATATTACAGGAAAAATAAATCCAGAAAAAGTAAATAAAATCTCTTCCATTAGTTTATTAAAATTTGATGAACCCTCTACAAGAACAAGGCTTTCATTTTCTGTAGCAGCTTATAGATTGGGGATAAAAACATTTGAGTCTTCAGATTTGAGTTCAGCAAAGATAAAAGGAGAAAGCCTTAAACATGAAATTGAAACATACAAAGCCATGGGAGTAGAGTCAATAGTAATAAGGACTAAAGAAGACAATCTTGATGAATATAGAGAATTTAAAGATATCTCTGTTATTAGTGGGGGTTTTGGTACTTCATCCCATCCTACTCAAGCAATTCTTGATGCTACAACTCTAGATAAATTCAATAAGCTAGATAAGGATATCCCAGTTGCCTATATAGGAGATGTGAAACATTCAAGAGTTTTTGAATCTGGAAGAGAGCTATTTGCTTCCCTAGGAAAAAAAGTTGGTGTTTTTACTCATGAAAGTTTTTTACCAGATGATTTAACGAATATAGAAGTCCTAAATAGTTGGGATGAAGTTTTTGAATCTACAGAAGCTATAGAACTCTTAAGAGTTCAAAAGGAACGAATAGAAAACCTAGACGATTCAAATCTGGAAGAATATATAAATAATTATCAGCTAACAGATGAAATACTTGATAAATCAAGCGAGGGTTTAGTAGCGCTCCATCCTATGCCTATGAATGTCGGTATTGAGATATCTGAAAAAGCATCGACTCACGGAAAATTTAAATATAGAGAACAACTTTCTTTTGGTCTCCCTTCAAGGATTGCATCTTATATGTATGTAATGGAGAATTATGATTGAGATAGAAGCTTTTTTAGATCTTCATACACATACTAGGTATCCCGATAATAATAATTTTCCATCAGAGGATATTGAATTTGCTGCAAAAAATGGCGGGTTTAGTGAAATTCTAGCTATGCCTAATTCAGAAATGGTCATTGATAGTATTGAAAATCTAAACAAAGCAAGGGAAATTGATAAGAATTTAAAGATAACTATCCATAGGGCTGGGGCTCTAACAAAAGATTTAGAAGGAAAAGAACTCGTTAATTATAAGAAATTTGTTGAAAATGGGGTTTTTATTTTCTCTGATGACGGTAAGTCACTAATTGATAACAATTTAGCTGATGAAGCATTTAAATCAGTAGCTTCTTTAAATAGTGCAATATTTCAACATTGTGAAAGTAATTGCCATATAAAACCAGGTGATATTGCACCTCCTAATGATAATGATTCATTAATTCCAATCGATGAAAAGGAAGAGTCTGAAATACTACTTAGAGACATTGAACTTGTTGCTAAATATGGAACTAGATACCATGCTCAACACATCTCTTCAAAAAAATGTGTTGAGTTAATTAAGGAAGCAAAGGAAAACAATCTACCGATAACAAGCGAAGCTACGCCACACCATATATTAGAAAATAATGAAAATTTAGACTTGAGTAATGGTTTATACAAAATGTATCCACCAATAAGAACTGAAGAAGACAGGATTGCTTTAATTGATGGTTTATTAAATAATACTATTGACGTTATAGCTACTGATCACGCACCACATCCTGAAAGTACAAAGATAGTAGATTTCAAAAATGCAGCAAGAGGAGTTGTAGGTCTTGAATCAGCATTCCCAATGATTTATTCATCAGAAACATTCTCAATAGAAGAAATAAAAAAATTCATGGTAGAAAATCCAAGAAAAATACTCTCTGAGATTGGTTATGAAGTGAAAATTCCCGAAACAAATATTTGGCAAGCATGTAACAAAGAATTTAAAACAAAATCACAATTTAACAATTCTATTTTTGAAAATAAAATTACCAAAATTGAAAAGGTTCCTGAAAATGTATAAAAAAGCTTTACTTGTTAATGAAAATGGAATCGAATTTGTTGGATGGACTACAGAGGAATTTGAACCAAAAACTGGAGAGCTTATATTTAATACAGCTATGACAGGTTTTGTTGAGATATTGAGTGACCCTTCATACATTAATCAAATAATTACATTTACTTCTTCTCATATTGGAAATTATGGTATGTCTCAAGAAGATTTTGAATCAAATAAACCAAGAATAGAGGGGGCTATAGGTAACTCATTTACTTATAACCCTTCATCTTGGAGATCAGAAAAATCAATCACAGATTGGTTAAAAGAATACAGCATCCCCTTTAGTGGTGGTTTTGATGTTAGAGCGATAACAACTCACCTAAGAGATGCTGGTTCAGATATGTTTGCATTTGGTACTGATATTGACTCAAAAGATCTGAAGAAAATACTAAAAAAAGCAAAGAATATTATAGGAGATGATTCAGCCCTAACTGCAGGATCTGGTAAATCAAACTTAGATGAAGCTAAAGGGAAAATAGGAATTCTTGATTTAGGAGCAAAAGCAAGCATTATTAATGTTTTACAAGAAAAGAATTTTGACACTGTTTTAATTGATCCGAAAACAAAGCCTCAAGAAATCCTGTCCTTAGAACTATCTGGTTTGCTTATTTCTAATGGCCCTGGAGATCCAAGATCATTAACTCAAGTTATAGAAAATATAAAAAATCTAATAGGTAAATTACCTATATTCGGAATCTGTTTAGGTCATCAAATTTTAAGCCTTGCGTGTGGCTTAAATGTAGAAAAACTAGATTTTGGACATCACGGATCGAATCATCCGGTAAAAATTAATGGAATAAAGAAAGCTTTAATTACCTCTCAAAATCATGGATTTAGTGTTG
>CAZKFE010000076.1:0-4188 GCA_964551955.1 uncultured Candidatus Actinomarina sp.
TTTGTTATCAATAATATATTCATAGACTATTTGAATAATATTATACGTAGAAACTAAAAATGTACTTAATTAAAATGCTGAAGCAAATATTAAGCTAACAATAGTCATTACTTTTATAACTATATTCATTGCAGGACCAGAAGTATCTTTAAAAGGATCTCCAATTGTATCTCCAATTACAGCAGCTTTGTGTTCATCAGAACCTTTACCTGCTCCCCCTCCTGCTTCAATATATTTCTTTGCATTGTCCCAAGCTCCTCCTGAGTTAGCCATAAAAATTGCTAACAAGAAACCTGTTACAAGCGACCCTGCTAGGAATCCACCTAGAGCTTCTTTATTCCAAAATCCAATAATCAACGGTAGAGCTATAGCTAAACCTCCTGGAAGTAACATCTCTTTTAAAGCAGCAGAAGTCGCTATGTCTACACATCTTGTATAGTCAGGCTTTACTCCTTCTTTACCTTCTCTAAGACCTGGTATTTCTTTAAACTGTCTTCTAACCTCTTCAATCATTTTAAAAGCAGCTCTTCCTACAGCATTTATTGTCATAGCTGCAAAAAGAAATGGGAACATTCCGCCTAAGAACAGCCCAGCAGTAACTTCTACTTTTGTAATATTTAATCCAATTTCACTTAAACCAGCACTTTGAACAAATGCAGAAAATAATGCTAGTGCAGTAACCGCTGCTGAAGCTATTGCAAATCCTTTTGCAATAGCAGCTGTAGTGTTTCCAAGTGAGTCTAATTCATCAGTAGCTTCTCTGACTTCTGGAGGAAGGTGTGCCATCTCAGCAATACCACCAGCATTATCAGCTATTGGTCCATAAGCATCTACAGCTACTGTTATTCCTAAAGTAGCTAAAACACCTATTGCAGCTATCGCAATACCATAAATTCCACCACCAGAACCTAAAGCCCAGTCACCAGCTGTATAAGCTCCTCCAATACCAAAAACTACAACTATTACAGAAAAAGCAGCTGATCTCATTCCTTCTGAAATTCCTGATAAAACTAATGTTGCTGGACCAGTTTTAGCTTGATCAGCTATATTTTTTACTATTGAATAGTGATCAGATGTAAACCATTCTGAGATTTGGCCAACCATCAAGCCTACAGCTAGACCGACTATTACAGCAAAAAATAGTCCTATTGAGTTTTCAGTGTATGAAGAAAACATACTGTTGCTTAAGAAATAAACACCTAAGGTTGTTAAAGCTGCGGCACTATAGGTTCCTCTATGTAATGCTTGAGCTAATTTTCCTTCTTTTGGAACAACAAGAAAAGATGAAAGTATTGATGCACCCATTCCAATAGTCCCCACAGCTAAAGGAAAAAATAATAATGATGGTAAAACATCTTGTCCTCTAAATACTATTGCTGCATATGCGAGAGGAGCAACTAAAGATCCTACATAACTCTCAAAAAGGTCAGCGCCCATACCGGCAACATCTCCAACGTTGTCTCCAACATTATCAGCTATCGTCGCAGGGTTTCTTGGATCATCCTCTGGTATGCCAGCCTCAACTTTCCCAACTAAGTCAGCACCTACATCGGCTGCTTTTGTATAAATTCCTCCCCCAACTCTTGCAAAAAGAGCGATAGAAGACCCTCCAAGTCCAATTGCTGCCAAAACATCATATCCGTTTGGTAAATCTAAAATATCAATGAAAACCCAATATCCTACTGCTACACCAAGAAGTCCTAATCCAGCAACTGTAAATCCCATTACAGCTCCTCCCCTAAAAGCTACAGGAAGTGCTTTGAGTGTTCCTCCATCTCTAGCGGCCTCTGTTGTTCTTCCGTTAGCAGCTGTTGCAATTCTCATTCCAATGAAACCAGCCAATGAAGATAGGAATGCTCCTGCTACAAATGCAACAGAACCCCATGGGTAACCCCATTCAGTTAAGGTTGATATTAAAATAGCTAGTACAACAACAAAAACACTGATCCATGAATACATTCTTTTTAAAAAGGCCATAGATCCTTCACGTATAGAAGAAGAAAGCTCTTCAACTTTCTTATCTGTAACCTTTATTGATAGAACTTTATTTGCGTAAAATGCTGCCAAAGCTAAGCCAAGTGCTGCAGCAATGATTGAGTTTAATACCATTAATATTCTCCCTTAATATTGACCAATAATATGATACTAAAAATGTAATTTATTATGTTTATTTTATCACTCAACTACTGGTGACTCAAAACGTTCATCATCTTGTTCTTTTTTATTTGATTTTCTTAGAATTCTATTTAATAAAATTGGAGCAATTATGGTTGTGTTAATAACCATCCAAATTATTATTGCAATTATTTCTTCACTGATTATTGAGGATAGTGTTGAAGTAGCAACTGCGACGAAAATTAAACCTACCTCTCCTCTTGGTGACATTCCTATCCCAATAACAGATGTGTTCATACCTTTCCCAATTGCTCCAATAGCAGATACGTATTTACCAACAAAAGCTAAAAAGCTAATTAGTAAACCGATTAAAAATATATCTAACGAAGCAAGAATGCTTATATTAACTTCTGAACCTATGTAGACAAAAAATACTGGAACAAGAAGAAAATTTATATTTTTCATTTCATCTCTTATTCGACTGGTCATATTAGATTCGCCTGCTAAAACTCCTCCTGCAAAAGCTCCAACTATTGGATGTAGCCCTACTGAATGTGCTGCCGCTCCTAATCCCATTGCAAAAATAAAACAACCCGTTACAAATGTTCCTGGTGAAGGTATCTTTACAAAGAAATTAAATATCCATGGTGAAAGTTTTCTTCCTAAAAAAACAACAACCAATAAGAAACCTACAGCTTTGGCAGAAATTATGCCAAGATCTTGAGCTGAAAAGTCTCCATCGTTGCCTAATAGTCCAGCCACAACTGTCAGAATTAATAATCCTAAAATGTCATCCACTACTGCTGCTCCAATTATAGTTTTAGCTTCTTTTGTTTTTAAAGCCCCTAGGTCTCCAAAAACTCTTGCTGTAATCCCAACTGAAGTAGCTGTCATTGCAGCCCCAACAAACAAGGCAACTTCAAACTGAAAATCCCCTCCAAGGTTTAATGCATAAACCGATCCATAGCCCAAAGCAAAAGGAGCAATTACTCCAATCAACGCAACACGCAAAGAAGCTGACCCTAATTCAATAAATTCTTTGAGGTTTGTCTCCAGCCCAACCTCAAACAACAAAAGAATAATTCCTATTTCTGCCAAGGTTGAGATAACATCTCCAGATTCTGCATGTGGTAAAAGACCTAATCCATAGTAGCCAATCACTATTCCAGCAATTAACTCACCTATTACAGCTGGCTGATTAACTCTTCTCATCAATTCTGCGCCTGTTTTTGCTGCAATAAGTATTATTACAATCTCTAAAAACTTCTCAATTATTAAGTCCATATATTAATAATAAATTTTGTATGTTTAAATGAACAAGAATTTAGTAAATTTAATATATGAAACCAAGAACATTATTTGAGAAAATATGGGATAAACACTTAATTGCATCAATAGACGCAGATACTAACTTATTGTTTATTGACATGCATCTTGTTCATGAAGTTACTTCTCCACAAGCTTTTGATAGTTTGAGAATAAGCAATAGAAAAGTGAAATTTCCTGAATTAACTTTAGCTACAGTTGACCACGGTGTCCCCACTTCCAATAGAGCTTTGGGAATTAAAGACCCTTTGTCAAAAAAACAAATTGATGCCTTAGAGGATAACTGTAAAGAATTTGGTGTAACAATTTTTGGAGTAAATGATCCTAGGCAGGGAATAGTTCATGTTATTGGTCCTGAGCAAGGAATTACCCAACCGGGAATGACGATTGTTTGTGGTGATAGTCATACTGCAACTCATGGAGCTTTTGGGGCACTAGCTTTTGGAATTGGAACTTCTGAAGTTGAACATGTTCTAGCTACTCAAACTTTAGCAATGAGTAAACCAAAAACAATGAGGGTCGAAGTTGTTGGGGAAATGGATGAGGCTATAACTCCAAAGGATTTGATACTAGGAATTATTAGAGAAATAGGAACTGGGGGTGGGGCCGGCCATGTAATTGAATACTCTGGTGAAGCAATTAAAAAAATGAGCATGGAAAACAGAATGACTATTTGCAACATGTCTATAGAGGGTGGTGCTAGAGCTGGAATGATTGCTCCTGATGAAATTACCTATGAATATCTAA
>CAZKFE010000077.1:0-4166 GCA_964551955.1 uncultured Candidatus Actinomarina sp.
TTCAGCTTCCAAGAATTCAGCCAAAGATATGCAAATCCTGTAAAAGACTTAGAATTTGTAACAAGAGAAGCAAGAATGCAGGACCCAGATAACAGGCAAAACTCAATTGAAACTGATAATTCAGAAATAGTAGATGAATGGACCTCTAAGCAAAATGAAGTTATTGAAACAGCTACTAATGCATACAATTGGGCAATTGAATCAGGAATTGCAAAGGAACAAGCAAGATCTGTACTACCTGAAGGAAATACAGTAAGTAGATTATATATGAACGGAACTCTGAGAAGTTGGATACACTATATTCAACTTAGAGCTGCTAACGGAACACAAAAAGAGCATATGGAGATTGCTAACGCATGTGCTGAAGTTATTCATAAGATTTTCCCTATGGGGGAAAACTTAAATTAAGAATCTAACTTATATTTAAAGACTAGATAATCATCAATTATTTCAAATTCTGATTCAGAAATAATCATGTAGTCTTGATAATCTTCTTCAGCTTGTTTGATAAAAGCTAGCCTGTCGTCTCCCCCAACTGGTGGCACAGATCTATTTTTTACAGCTTCTGCTCTTTTTTTGAATCTGTTTTGAAAATCACTTATATTAAATTTCATAATTAAATTCTAATTAGTTTGAAAGTAATGAATTTATTTCATTACGTAATTCTGTAGTTTTTTTAATTTTTATTGACTTTAGTTCTAATAATTTAGAACCTTCTGAGGAACTTACTTCTAATTCTACTTTCGAATTACCAGGATGTTTCTGTAGCAACTCCCTTAATAGTGTTAAATTGTTTTTATCAAGTATTTCTTCTGAAACGGATATTCTTAATGGGCTTGTGTCTTGCTCCATTATCATTTTTGATGGTTCAATCATTTCTACATCGCGTGCTCTTATGATGTTCTCTGAACCTCCTACATATGTTCCTGTTACTTTTATATAAGCTTCTCCATCTAAAGTTGCGTTATATTTATCTACTAATTTATTAAATAATAAAACACCTACTGATCCTGTAATTTCTTGAAGGTCTAACTGAATCCATGGATTACCTCTTCTAGAAACTCTTTTTTGTACATTTGAAACCAACCCAGCAATAACAACATTTACTTCATCATCATCTGAATAATCCAATAATTCAACAACCGAATGAGATGAATCTGATCTTAATACCTCTCCATACCCTTCTAGTGGATCTTCGCTTACAAAAAAACCAAGCATTTCTCTTTCTCTATCCAATAGTTCTTTTTTATCCCACTCAATATTTTGTATTTTTGTTTTATTTTCAGCTTCACCTACTTCAAAGAGAGAACCTTGTGAACTTTGGCCATTTTTTTTAATCTCTTTTGCATCTTCAATTAAATCAACTATTGATTCAAAAACCCCTCTACGTGGATATCCAAATTTATCAAATGCACCTCCTTGGACCATAGCTTCTATACCTCTTTTATTTAGAGATCTTGAATCAATACGTGATAAAAATTCCTCAATAGATTCAAAGCTTCCATTTTTCCTTTCATTAATTATTTTTTCTGCTGTTACATCTCCAACATTCCTTATGGCTGAAATACCAAAAACTATCTCATTGTTACTTACAGAAAAATCTTCTAAACTTTCATTAATATCAGGTGTTGAGACTTTAACTCCTAAATCTCTTGCTTCAGAAAGAAATATAGCAGTTCTATCCTTATCTCTTTTAACTGCAGTTAAACATGCTGCTATATACTCAGCAGGATAATTAGCCTTTAAATAAGCAGTTTGATATGCAAGTAGAGCATACGGAACTGAATGACTTTTATTGAAACCATATCCAGCGAAGTAAGCGATTTGATCGAAAAGCTCTATAGCAAATTGTTCTGAATAACCATTCTTCACAGCACCATTTTTGAATTTTTCTCTTTGTTTTTCCATAACTTTTGGAATCTTTTTACCCATAGCCTTTCTTAACTCATCAGCTTCATTCAATTCAAAACCAGAAATTTTTTCAGCAATCTGCATTACTTGTTCTTGATATAAAATCACACCGTAAGTTTCAGAAAGTATTTCTTCTAGGTCTTTATGCAAGTATTCAATATCTTTTCTTCCTGTAGCTCTTTCAGTAAACTCATTATGCATGCCAGCACCAAGAGGGCCTGGTCTAATAAGAGCAACTAATGCAACTATATCTTCAAATGTTTTAGTTTTTAAACTCCTTGAGGTAGATTTAGCTACTCTGCTTTCTAGTTGAAATACTCCTGTCATTTTTCCCTCTGCAAGCAATTCGAAAGTTTTTTTGTCGTCCAATGGAACCTTGTCTATATCTAGATTTTTATCATCAATTAATTCTAAGGTTCTGTCTATAATCGATAGATTTCTCAATCCTAGAAAATCCATTTTTAGTAGTCCCAACTTTTCAACTGTATGCATTTCAAATTGTGTAACTAATTCAGCTTCCTTTCCTTTTTGTTGGACTGGTAAGAATTTAGTTATAGTGTCTGGCGATATAACAACAGCTGCTGCGTGGATCCCATCTTGTCTCCTTAGGCCTTCCAAACCAAGTGCAATATCTATTATTTCTTTTACTTCTTCATCTTTTTTATATTGATCTCTAAGTTCAGAAGATGCTGAGTAAAACTCCTTGCTATACCCACTCTTGTTGTCTTCATCTAATTTCAAGCATTCTGAAATTGTTGCTGTATTGCCAAGTATCATAGGAGGCATCATTTTTGCTACCTTATCTCCAGAAGAAAATGGAAGGCCTAAAACCCTTGCTGAGTCTCTTATCGCTTGTTTGGCTTTTATAGTTGCGAATGTAATAATATGTGCAACTTTATCTTCCCCGTATTTATCTATCACATAATCTATAACATCTGTTCTATAACGCTCATCAAAATCCATATCTATATCTGGTAATTCTTTTCTACCCTTATTTAAAAAACGTTCGAATAGTAATCCATACTTCAAAGGCTCTATACCAGTAATACCAAGACAGTAAGCAACAATTGAACCTGCTGCTGAGCCTCTTCCAGCTCCAGTCCTTATTTTATTTTGTTTTGCATAGTTCATAAGGTCACCAACTATTAAAAAATAAGAAGCAAAACCCATTGAATTTATAACTTCTAATTCGTAATGTATACGATCTTTAATTTCTTTCGTAATTTCTGAATAGACTTCCTTTGCACCTTCTAATACTTTTTTGTTTAAGTATTCCTCAATTGATGTATTTTCTTCAGGTACAGGAAAATCTGGAAGGTAATATTTAGGCGAATTGAAACTATATTCAATTCGATTAGCAATTTCTAAAGTATTGTCACAAGCTTTCGGAAATTTATTTTCAGGAAATAGTTTCCTCATTTCTTCTGAAGATTTCACATGATATCCCGAGCCATCAAATTTAAATCTTGTATCATCATCCAATGTTGCATTAGTTTGAACACAAAGTAATGCGTCATGAGCTGAACTGTCATCTTTATTAACATAGTGAGAATCATTAGTAGCAACTAAAGGAGCTTTAATTTCTTCTGAAATTTTAAGTAGATCGGGCAAAATGAGCTTTTGTTGTTGTATCCCATGATTATGGAGTTCAATATAAAAGTTTTCTTTACCAAAAATTGATTGATAAAATTTTGCTTTTTCTAGAGCCTTTGAATAACTCCTTTCTCCTTCTTTATTGCCTTCCTCAATTGAACCGTCAGGAGCTAAAAATTGAGCTATTTCTCCACCAAGGCATCCTGATAAAGCAATTATTCCTTCGTTATGTTCTTTTAATAATTCATAATCAACTCTTGGCTTGTAGTAATAACCTTCTGTAAAAGCTCTACTAGCAATATTAACTAAATTCCAATATCCTATTGTATTTTCAGCTAAGAGGGTTAAATGGTATCTCTTATTATTCTCTCGATCTGGTCTTTCAAATCTTGAATCGTTAATCACATAAGCTTCGTAACCAATTATTGGAATTAATTTTTTCTTTTTTGCCGAATGGTAAAACTCTAAAGCTCCATAAAGATTTCCATGGTCAGTAATAGCAGCACCGGGTTGATCAAATTCTTTAACTTTATTCAAATAAGATTCAATTTTTGCAGCGCCATCCAACATTGAATATTCTGTATGTGCGTGTAAATGTACAAATGATTTACTCATAGATTTATTGTAAATGTTTTTTAATTAATTTACACTTCCAGAACTTT
>CAZKFE010000078.1:0-4033 GCA_964551955.1 uncultured Candidatus Actinomarina sp.
TTTTTATATTTAACCAGTTTGCTAGAACAATTAATAAGGAACCAACATATATATAGACATCGACCGATTCAGAATAAAATATTATTCCAATTAACACCGCTAAAGGTAATCTAAATAAATCAATTGGTGCAACTACACTTGGTGCAGCATAACTCAAAGCAGTAGTAATGCAAAAATGCGCAGTCAAACCCCCTAATCCAAGAACAATAATCCAAGGGATGATTTCAGCAGAAGGTAAGTCTAGTTTTCCATCAATAAAGGAAGCGAGGAATCCGAAAATTAATTGTATAGATGTAAGAAAAAATAAAATAGTTATTGTTGATTCTGCCTTAGTTAGTTGTCTCGTATATATATTTGTTAATGCAAAAGCAACTGCAGCTACAGCTCCAGCAACTATACCAAGATTAAAACTTCCTATATCAGGCCTTACAATAGTTAGAACGCCCATGAAGCCGATTACTACTGAGAAGATCCTGTATTTATTCAAATTTTCCTTAAGCATAAAAAAAGAAAATACAATAATCCAAATAGGCATCGTGAACTCTAATGAAGTTACTTCAGCTAATGATATGGTTCCTAATGCATATAACCACAAATTTTGACCTGTAAAGTGTGCTACATTTCGTTTCAAATGAGTTCTTAGTTGCTTAAAGTTTATATCGCGAAACAAACCTTTTTGAACTACTACAGCTAAAACAATAACAATGCCTATAACGCTTCTAAAAAAAAGGATTTCAAATGTATCAATTTGTAATGAAATCTCTTTGCCAGCAATTGCCATAGCTGTAAGTGAAAATACCCCTCCAATCATCCATAGGGGCCCTTTAATATAGTCATCCATAATCTATTAAACCATATTACGTTACAGAATTGTGGTCAGAGGCAGAATCGAGGGGAAAACTAGAAGAATTATTTTTTTACTATAAAAGCTATTGCAGGGATTGTAAATTCTCTAAATATAGGAACTTTAGTTAAAAAGTGGAGCCTAAAATGAGTATCTTTTGTGTTGATTAATTTAAAACCAGCATTTTTGATCATTTTGTACATTTTTCTATACGTAATTTTAAACAACATTGCTTCTTCTAAAGAATTCTCTTCAAATTTCATTTTGAAAAAAACATTCCTTAAAAACTTAGCAAGCTTAAACGGAAGAATGTGAAACGGTTTTAAATGATGTCCTCCATGGAAACTATACCAAGGAGGAATCACAAAGTATCCATGGCCTCCATCTTTTAGAACTCTAAAAATTTCATCGATAGAAGCTTGCTGTTTGTTGGGTGGAATGTGTTCTAAAACATTCCTAAACAGAACTAAGTCAAAATAATTGTCTTCATATGGAATTGCATTTGCACTTCCCTTGACCGTCTCCCATACATTATTTTCAGGATGAGGTTCTAGGTTTACAATATCACAATCAAATTTCTCTCCAATATATTTTGAAATTTCGCCAGTACTTCCACCAACATCAATTATTTTTTTATTACTCAAATTCAGATAATTCTTTAAATCTAAAATCAAAATTTCAGCAAAATAGTTTCTCATTAATGAATAGTTGTTTCCCTTAAAACGTTTAAATGCAAAAAATAAGAGTTTTTTGTAATGTTTTAGAATATTTAGATTTTTCATATTAATTACTTAGTTCAATTCCTTGATAATTGAATATGTGTGTATCTTTCTGGAAACTCATAAGGATTGGAATAATTAAGAACAGCGCTAATAATATATAAAATAAAGTTTTCTTCATTTTAATATAATACTCTTAGTTATGCGCTAGTTACTAAGGGCAACCTCGAACTAAATAACCCTACCTAGCGTACATTAAAACATTGAGCAGGTGACAGTTTGGTTACAGTTTTTGGAAAGGCATTGCATATGTCAATGTGAGTGGGGCATATATTATTACGTAACCCCTTTAAAAATGAAAGGCAACTATCTCAAAGCAATGCATATATCAATTCGCGCCCCCTCTTCTTATATGTCTTAGGCCATAATATTTAAAACGAACAATTTAATACACCTTACTGTATTAATTAATACGGTAATTAATTGGGTTTTTCAGGTATTCATACCCAAACTGTGACCACCTACTCAGAGTAGAATCTAATAAAAGCCACTGATAGAATCCAAGAACTTGTAGAATCGAATTATGAATGAATGGATAGTAGAGCGATGTTCAAAACCTTTCTGCTGTAAAGAGGATGCGGAGCAATATATGATTGATAAAGGCTTTGATGGACTAGTTCTTGAATTAAGAGATGGAACTATACAAGGAGTATGCCCTGCATACCCAGATGGTTATTACAAAAATGCAAAAGTTTTAGGTACTGTTAAAACTAAGGCTGAAAGCTGCTGTTAAGTTAACATTCACCCAATATCTCTAAGCGACTTGGACATTCAACTATTGGTTTAACTTCGGATACTTATTCAGAGTTACTCGAGGACTTAGACAAAGAACTAGTAAAGGGGTTAGAGGAATTACAGAGAGATGTAATCTGATCCCCTGTAGTTAGCCCTGCAGGGATTCAGATTCAGTTATGCACGACAAAAGCGCGCATATATAAATAGTAATATCACCATATACCCACAATATTGAACTTGATTTAACAGCCTTTAACAATTAATCACCAATGAATCTCGATAGGAAAAAAACCTACAACTAAAAACAACAGAGAAATTCGGGCAGACAACAAGACAGTAACTATGTTTTGGGTGGTGGGTACACATACTCAGAAAAAAACTATCCCCCTTTGGTTCTGACAGAGTACAAGCTCGACAAGGTAGAGGTCAAAGTGTGTAATGAATGATACTGTATTTCACTGTAGTTCTATGAACCTTGCTCTATATCGCAGTGAGCAGTAAATAATACATAATTTAATAGTGATCAGTGCAATGTTTGTGCACTGTTTTAAAAATGTTTTAATCCAAGCTCTGCTTTTACTAATGAACGAAAATTATCTATGTCACTTTCACTAACTTTGTTTTTTTCAATAACTTTTGGATCTCCCTTTACTCCACTGTCAGAGCCTTTTGGACCTATATAATCCCCATTCTTTACCTCATCAGAGAGTGCTCCCATTAATTGTGAAAGGGCTCCTTGATGGATAGTCATTCCAAAAAATTTCGCGTAAAAAACCCAGAAAGGTCCACTCAGGCCTGCACCACCCATATTCCTTGTATTAATTTGTAGCTCTGAGGCTGTAATACCAGGATGAGCAGCAACCGAAATTGCATCAATTTTTTCTTCTTCAAAATACTGTGCTAAAGCTTTAGCGTAATGAAGATTTCCTAATTTTGAATTCCCGTAAGCTTGCCAAGGTCTATATTTTTCAGAAAGCTTAAACATTTCTTTCTGAAGTGGTTTTCCTGAATTTCCTGCACCACTACTTAATGTAACAACTCTTGCTTTAGGTGTGTTCTTTATGAGTGGAAGAAGTAAGTCTGCAAGAAGTGCGTGACCAAGAACATTCACACCCATTTGCAACTCATAACCTTCAGTAGTTTCGCCTTGAGGTGTAGCCATTAATCCTGCGTTTAACATTAAGACATCAAGTTGTTTTTCTTTATCAACAATATGTGATGCACATTCTCGTATTGAATCAAATGAAGAGAGATCGCAGTGAACATACTCTACCTTATCTCTTAGTTCTGGATCAAAAGAATTAATTGCTTTAAGTGCTGTTTCCTCTGAACGACAGGCCATATATACGAAATAACCTTCTTTGAGTAATTTTTGAGTGCTTGCGTAACCTAGTCCTGAGTTAGCTCCTGTAATTAATCCTATTTTCATTGTAAACTGCTCCCTTTTCGTTTTATTTAACCTATGTGTACCAGGTTTATAAGTCTGTTTTTTTACAATTTTTTAGAATTTCAAGTTGCTCAAGATACTCAACTTACTCAAGATGTTCTACAAAATGTGTACTGAATTGTGCACTGTTTTGATTAGTACAATTGTGAACACGATTAGAGCCTATGTTTATTGTGGCCAGAGGCAGAATCGAACTGCCGACCCCTTGTTTTTCAGACAAGTGCTCTA
>CAZKFE010000079.1:0-3986 GCA_964551955.1 uncultured Candidatus Actinomarina sp.
ACAGCAACTTCAATGCTTTCAGGAAATTCATTAGTCTTTTTTTCTATTTGTCCATTTTTGTGAACAGGGTATTCAAAATGCTTATAGAGATTTCCCTCTCCAGTAAGAGACCTAGCATTACATATTCCAAACAAAGTAGAGATAGATGTTCCAAGTTGCCTTAAGAGCATTAATGATGAATTTTGTAGATTATTAACAAATGAAGGAATGTTTTGATCTTTAATTACGAGTTTTCTAACTCCAAACGAGAAAGTGAAGAAGAATAGTTTTAATTGGTTGATTTCACTTTTATCTGGATAATTTTTTAATATAAAGAAAAAATATTCTTCAGCATTTTCTCTTTCTGCACCATCAAAATTTGGATATAAGCTTGAGAAAATTATTTTAAAGCTTTTACTAATTCTTCTATCCATAGTTTTATGATAGCTAGACAAAAAGAAAAAAGTTCTGTCGCCTAATCCTTCTTTAGTTTTTTCTTAATTTGAGCATAGGAAAAGGGTGTGACAGAAAATCACATACAAAGTATTAAAGTGTAAAGTCTTGTTTACATTTTATCTTGGGAGTACGACAGAAATTATTTACTTATTAAACAATCTATGAAATAAAGAATATAGAGGATCTTTTTTCTCATTAATCATATAATCCCAATCTTTTCTATTATCTATGGCAAATTGTTTGTCCGCATCTTCTTGGGACATACCGTTGTCTATATTGTGTAAATATATTTCTTGAGCTTCAGAGAGACCATCTTTATCAATTAAATCCTTTAGAGCTTTTTTGATAATTTTTAATTCATGATCTTTTAGTTCAATATTCATCTACATTCCTATCTTCTTCGTATGTATTTGTCAAAATCGCGAAATAATCTTTGAACGCCTTGTCTTTCATGTTTTTATTTTGAATTTCAATAAAAGCAAGTATGAGGAGAACAACTAACCAATTTGGAGGTTCTCCATCAAAGAAGTTGTGACTTCGATCCAAACCAAAAAGTGTATAGAAAAAATAAATAACAGGAGCAAGGATTGAAGAAACCAATAACCTATAAAGATGTGAAAACGAATAAAACATTCGAGATGCAAGAAATACGAGTAAGGCAAGGGCTGCATGAATACCAAGCATTTTTAATAATACAATTGGCAGGTAAAACTCTACCGGTGGTTTATTACCGAAGAAGATTAGCAGGTAGCCAGGATCATAAGTTAAATAGATGCCCAAATTTAGGCCTAATGTAATAATGAGTAGTCTTAAAATGTTATATTGTTTTTTTTCCATGTGTAACAATATAACTTTGACCTATGACAAAAAAGACTCAGTTGCCTGAGTCTTTTTTGCGTAAGTTGGTAATTATTTGCCCTGCACCTAGTGACTGAAAACTTATCTTATATAATAGGTACGACAGAAAGTGTCATATTTATTTTCTTGTCAGACTGGATGATTATTATAAGTATATGAAAAGATTTTTTGCAATTCTTTTAATTTTCTCTGCTTGTGGTGGAAGTGAAGTAGTTGAGGAACCTGCCACTACGACAACTACTTCTGTTGAAATAGTAAGTAATACAACCTCAACTACGACAACACTTGATACCTACCAACTTCAACCTATTTTTTTGGAATGGTATGTTCAAAACAGTGTGAATGGATATATTAACTTAACTGAAGAAGAGGTAGAGAAAACTATTACATTACATAGAAAATGGCCTAGTTATTTTGAGTGGAATGAATCTGAATGTTATATCAAAGACAGCGGGACAACACAAGAAGCATTGCTTGATGAGTTTTTTCCGGTAATTTATGAAAATGATTGGTATTTTGATACAAGCTACATAGTTACAAATGATGATAATGAGTATGTTTACTGGCTTGATATTGGTTATTATTGTGCATTAAAAAGTGATACTGCAGAATATAGAGATTTCACACCACTGTATGGGAAACCATTCTACCAAAACAATAAATGGTGGATATTTGAAGTTAAAGACTCTCTTGATCTAACAGGATATTCGGAATCACGTGTTCCTGGAATGTATGCAACCTGGGGTACAAGAGTAGAGCTAGAAGATTTTGAAAAAACATATGATGAGTGGATAACAAATTCAATTAGTCCAGAAATTGTATTTGGTAATTGTCCAGAAGAGACTGTTACTGAAAAATCTTTTGAGCTTTCTTGGGATATAGTTGCAGGTAACTCAGATATAGATTATGTTTTTATAGTTTTTGAAAAAAATGGTGAGTATGAAACAAGGGCTTACTTTGAGAAAGAGTTCAATGAAGACATATTTCCATTTCCTTTAGCTAATACTCGAGGAGAGTTTGGTCAATTAGTCTCTAACTCTGATGAAGGTATAACAAATTATGTTGTTTCTTTCGAAGTAACTGACGAGTTAAATAACAGAACTCGTAACAGCTGTGAAGTTATCTTTGATAATTAATGAATTATTTTGAAAAACTATAAACAATTCGATTTAAGAGTATCTTTAAAGTATGAATCAAGAAGTTAATTTCCCAATATCTACAAGTGCTATTGAACTAGTAAAAAAGTGTAATGCATCGAATGACCATGGGGTTCCAAAGAAAACACCTAATACAAAAGGTCCTCAGCTATATAGGTGGCAACAGCTAAGGAGTGCAATTGAAGATTGGTTTGTAAACCAAGCACCTGAAGAGCTTGTAATTAAAAAAGCAGAGAATGAACAATTTCATATGTTTGATGAACTACAGAGAAAGTTAGTTTCAGATTCTTTTACTACATTCAGGAGTCTTTATCCAAGAAGTAAATCAGAAATAAATCCAGACTGGCCACAAAAAACTGTTTTTAAAGAAATTAATAATGAACAGTATGCAATTTCATCTCATGTTCAATTTGAAATTATGCATAAAGATAAAACAGAATATATAAGACTTAAAACTGGGGAGATCAAGGAAACTAATCTTGATAATGCTATTTTTACAAGTGAAAAATATGGAAATGAAACTTATTACACCGCTTCGATTAAAGAGGAAGATTTAATTGAGAATGAAACAATAGATAATCATGAAGAGGTAATTGAAGAATACTTCCAAATATATGAAGAATTTTTAAATAATCCAAGCAAAACAACTCCCAACAAAAATTGTACGTCTTTTTGTAATCGACCTTCAAAGTGTGGAGAGTTTCCAGTTGTTCAAAATATAGAGTTAGGTAAGTTAGATAGAGGACTGACTGTATCAAAAACAAATCTTCTAAAACTTGAAGGCTGTGAAAGAAGAGCAGCGTGGAAACTACTATATGGGATTCCAGAAGATAAAGAAAATAATTTTGGAGAATTCGGAATAAAATTTCATGATGCTGCAGGAAAAATGTTGGTCACAACTAAAGATCGTAATGACCCAGCTGAAATTGAGAGACTTAAAGAACTTATAAAAGATGAAGACGACGAACTTCAAGAGAAAATTATAGAGAGATACAAAGAGCTTTTGGATAGGTTAAAGGGCTATGAAAATTTAGACCTTACATTAAATGAATATCCAGTAGGTTTTACTCTCGTTCCAAATGGGACAAAAGTACTTTCAGATTATAGACTAAAAGAAGGCAAGGTTGCTACTTCATTTATAGGCAACGCAGATTTACTTGGACGATTGGATGGTTCTCCTATAGTAATTGAGCTAAAAACAGGAAAAAAACAAGAAGGAGATTTAACTGAAGCTGAATTATATGCATTTGGTATATGGAAACGTTTTGCTGAGGAAGAGAAAAAAGATGTTACTGTTTTGCATGTTTACGTAAATGAAGCAAAAGATGAACCAGTTACCCGTACATTTGGTGAAGAAGAATTTAAAACTATAGAAAAAAAATTCCTTTCATATGCTGAAAAAATAGCTTCTTGGAATCCACTTGATGCTTTATCTGTAGATCATTCTCAAGGAAGTTGCTGTGATTACTGTGAATTTAAACAAACATGTGCTGAATTTAGATAAGGTTATCTTTACAGTTTTTTTCTTAATATAAT
>CAZKFE010000080.1:0-3970 GCA_964551955.1 uncultured Candidatus Actinomarina sp.
CAATTTATAGCATAATAAAGCACGTGAAAGTAATAATAATTGGCGCTCATACGGAAGCTAAACAGTTAATTAATAGAATTAGTGCTGGCTGGGATATTTCTTTAATTGACATGGATCAAGATAAATTAAGAAATTTTACTGTAAACAGACAAATTGAAAAATATCAAGGTGACGGAACTTCGACACTTGTTTTAAAAAAAGCTGGAATAGAAAATTCAAGTGCAGTGATAACGCTTACAGAGAGTGATGAAGTAAATATTGAAATATTAAAAATAGCTAAACAAAATAATATATTGCGACTCTCATCTGTAATAAATGATGAAGCATTTTTTGATAAATATAATGAGCTTGATGTTGAATTAGTTGACCCAGGCAATTTAATTGCTCGAAGACTTGAGCATATTTTAGAACCAAGGCGAGTTGTCTCACAAGCGTTTGCAGGTGGAATGGCTGAAGCTATAGAATTAGAAATTAATGCTGATAGTCCAGCTAGAGGAAAAACATTAAAAGAAATTGGTTCGGATTACTACATTGTTGGAGCAATATTAAGAAAAGGAGAAGTATTAATTCCACATGGTGATACTGAACTGCAAACAGGAGACTTAGTAACTGTAGTTTTACAAGCTGGTGCTTTTGGAAATGTAATAAAATTATTTTCTGGTTCTGAATCAAGATTTCCTCTTGAATTTGGCAAGAATGTAGCAGTAATTATAAACTCAGAAGAACATATAAAGAATTTAAGTGAATCTGAATTTTATACTATAAATACAAAAGCTGAACAGTTAATATTATTTTCTAATGAAACTGTCTTTTCTGATTCAAAAGAATCTAATGAAGAAACTTTCAATGCGATATTGAAAGATCAAGAATTCCAAATAATTCAGAATCAAAAAAATACACTAAAAGAAATCGAAAATAATATTAATGAATTGTCTGTAGGTACTCTTGTTGTTCCAATTATTGAAGATGACCCTAAGAAATCATATATAAAATCATTAATTAACCTATCTAATAATAGAAATATACCAGTATTATTTTCCAGAGGCAGTTCTCCATATCAAACTATAGGAATTTTAGCTAATAATAATTTTACTGAAAATAGTCCTACATTAATAGGTTTTGATTTAGCAGTATCTTTATCAGCAAAAATAGTTGCTTTAAAAATAGAACAGCCAAAGTTTTTAACTCAAGAAAATCCTGATTTAAGCAGACATGTAATTGATAAACTTCAAGATATTGCTTTATCACATGAAACAAAATTAGATGTTATAAGCTCTGAAGGAAACGAAGCAAAAACTTTTATAGAAAATTCAAATAAGTTTGATTTGTCTATTGTAGGAAAAGACGAATCATCTGGGTGGCAAGCAAAAAAAATAAGTGAATATATATGTTTAAATTCAAAATCTTCTGTTCTGTATATTCCAAACTAATGATATAGATGGAAAGTTTTGATGCAATTTCGCTTGTGTTTATATCTTTAGGTGCGTTTTTATTACCTTTATTAGGAAACAGAATAAAAATTCCTGGAATTGTATTAGAAATTGCATATGGAATAATTGTTGGTCCAATATTACATTTAGTAAGTCCTTCTGAGTTTATCTCTGGCTTAGCAATACTTGGGTTCCTTCTATTAATGTTTTTATCTGGTTTTGAAATTGAAATTGAAAAATTTCAAGAAAATGGTATTCGTGCACTATTAATCCCTTCATTAATGTTTATAGGAACGGTATTATTATCATTTTTCTTAGTTACAAGATTAAACTATCCATTTTTCTTAGGTTTAGTTTTATGTACAACAAGCGTTGCAATAGTTATTCCTATTTTAAGAAGTGATGACACAATTAAATCAAATTATGGTCAATTATTATTTATGACCGCATTACTTTCAGATATTATGACTTTATTAGGAGCCACAATATTAGCTTCAGTCGAGAGATCAGGTGGATTCGGAATAAAAAACTTAAATGTTATTTTATATTTTGTTTTTGTAACTTTAGTTTTAAGAATAGTTAAAAGAGTAGCTTGGTGGAATCCACAGTTATTTTCAAGAATGTTTGATGGTAATGATCCTGAAGAATTAGGAATCAGGAGTTCAGTTGCTTTAATGTTGACTCTTGTTGGTGTAGCTGTTTTATTTGAAATTGAGGCAATATTAGGTGCATTTCTTGCAGGGACTATTTTTGCATTTATTTTTCCAAATAGAGGAAGTTTAGAAAGTAGTCTTAAAGGCTTTTCATATGGTTTTTTGATACCAATATTCTTTATCAATATTGGTTTAAATTATGACATTAGTGTATTTTCAAATACTCAATTTTATATAGAGGTTCTTTATTTATTTGCTATTGCTATAGCTGTTAAATTGCTACCAACAATTTTGTTAATATTTTCAGGAATTAATTTAAAGCAAATATTAGCTGGAGGGTTTTTACTTTCTGCAAGGTTTAGTCTTATTATTGCTATGGCAGAAATAGGTGTAGAGATTGATCTTATATCTAAAGCAATTGAACAGCAAATAATCTTACTTGCTGTTCTAACAGCTACAATTGCTCCTATTGGTTATAAAATATTAACTCCAAAAACTAAGGAAGAATAAATATATGAAAATTAAATTAATGTTATTTTTTAAAGGTATTGCTATGGGCGCAGCAGATATACTTCCAGGAGTGTCAGGTGGAACAATAGCTTTAATTACAGGAATATACGAAGAGCTAATTGAATCAATTAAAAATATTAATTTAAGATTATTTAAAACATTATTTACAAAAGGTTTGAAATCTTTCTGGTGTGATTTAAATGGAAATTTTTTACTAACTCTTGCTCTGGGGATAATGAGTTCGATATTGTTGCTTGCTCAATTTATTAGTTATTTGCTTTCAAATCATGGATTTAAGATATGGGGTTTTTTCTTTGGTCTGATTCTTTCTTCTGGAATATTAATTTATCGTGAAGTTAAAAATATTTCATCAAGCTCACTTAGTTATTTATTCTTGGGTATTGTGATAGCTTCAATAATTTCAATATCTGGACCAACTACAACACCAAACAACTATTTTTTTATATTTTTAACTGGTTCAATTGCTATATGTGCAATGATTTTGCCTGGGATTAGTGGTTCATTTATTTTACTCTTACTTTCAAAGTATGAATTTATTATAAATTCAATAAAAGATTTCAAATTTGACGTATTGATTATATTTGCATTCGGATGTATATTCGGTTTACTTTTATTTAGTCGCTTCTTATCTTATTTGTTCACAAATTATAAAGATTATGTTTTATCGTTACTATCTGGCTTTTTATTTGGATCACTACTTAAAGTTTGGCCATTTAAAACAATTCTTGAAACAAGAATCAATAGTGATGGTATTACCGAGCCATTTGTTACTAGGCCTGCTTTACCAAATACCGGAAGCATTGAAGATATTATATTTTTTATTTTGTTTTCACTAGTTGGATATTTGTTAATATATTTTTTACAAAAGAAATCAATAGAAGATAATAAAGAACAATAAGTGATTAAAATAAAGATATGAGAATTCAAGAATTAATAATTATTTTAGCAATAATGTTATTGCTATTTGGCGCAAAACGCTTACCAGAATTAGCTAAATCATTAGGAAAATCAACAAGAGAGTTTAAATCAGGTTTAGAAGAAGAATAGCGGTAATGAAAAAATTAAATTTACTTCTATTAATATTTTTGTTTTTGTCTTGCCAAGGTGCTCCAGAAGAATTCCAAACAGGGGAGGCTGTTTACGAGGCAAGATGCAGCGCATGTCATGGTCCAGATTTAGAAGGAAGAGTTGGGCCTAGCATTGATTTAAATTCACCATCAGCTTCTATGCCTGATTCTTACTGGATTCAAACAATAACTAAAGGGAAAGGATCAATGCCTGCTGTAAGATTAAGTGAAAAAGAAGTAAATTTAGTTCTTGAATATATTAAAAGTAATTATTAATTAAATTCTTCCA
>CAZKFE010000081.1:0-3963 GCA_964551955.1 uncultured Candidatus Actinomarina sp.
GAGCCCAGCGAGCTACCAGACTGCTCCACCCCGCGCTGAATATCAATAGTAATTAAAATAAAATTAAACTCAAGCTGTTTTATTATTCGTTTAGTAATTCAATTGCTAATGAAACGAATTCTTCTGCTTTCTTAATCAAATCTTGATATTTTCCAAGATTTCCATTCTTAAGTTCTTCTTGTGCTTGTTTAAATGCTGAATTAGCCTTATTTAATAAATCGATTGGACTAGCATCTGGATCTTTATCTTCACTTGAAGATGTATCAAAATTGATATCACCAAAAATCCCTTCGAGCGCTTCACCTAATGTCTCGGCCATCAATATTCTATCTTGAAATACAACAACTACAAATTTGAATTCAGGTAAAGGATTCTGTTCCCCTTGGAGATATATAGGTTGATAATACAAAACTGATTGATTAATTGGAACAACAAAAAGATTTCCCTTTATCACACTTGAGCCTTGCTGGTCAAGAAGTGTAAATATTTGTGATATATCTGGGTCCTGATTAATTCTTGTTGCAACTTGTGAGGGACCGTCTACAAACTCTCCTTTTGGTAATCTAAAATCAATTAACTCACCATAATTTTCAGGATCAGCATCAGCTACTAAAAATGATTGCATATTAGGTCTATTTTCAGGATTAAAAGGTTGAAATATTAAATAGCTTAAATCCTGCTCTCCAGGTAATGCCATTAATAGATAGTACGGCAACATTGGTTTGAAACCTATTTCTGTAAATTCTCCACGAAGTGTTGCTACTCGAGGTGTTGTTGATGAGTCAGTAGGAATTACCCAAGGATCTTCATCAGCATAAAAGACTCTTGGGTCAATCATGTGATAATCTCGATACATATCGGACTGAACAGTAAACAAGTCCTCTGGGTATCTAATATGATCAAGTAAGTTTTCACTCATTTCAGATTTGTCATCGAACATTCCTGGGAATATTTTTGAATAAGATTTAATTAATGGATCTTCTTCATCGAAAATATAAAAATTAATGGTTCCATCGTAAGCATTTACTACAGCTTTAACAGAGTTTCTTATGTAGTTGAAATTCATAGGAAGTCCAGATCTTTCATTTATTCTTCCACTATCAGCAGGCTGAGCATAAGGATATCTATCACTAACTGTATACATATCAATTATCCAAAATAATTCACCGTCAATAAGAGCTAGATATGGATCATTATCTGTGTAAAGAAAAGGTGCAGCTTTCTTTACTCTAGAAATTATATTTCTTTCCATAATCAACTTAGAAGTGTCACTTAATTGATTTGAAATTAATAAGTTTAATTCACTATATCTTAAAGCAAAGCCAAGTCTTTTGAAAAATGATCCTATACTCACTCCACCATCTCCCGAGTAGTTTGTATATGCAACAGACTGTCCTTCAGTTGAAAGTGGATAGTCCACTTCTTCTTGTAAAGAGTTCACTACTACATATTCTGAAGATTCAGCTGATTCGCCAAAATAAATTCTTGGTTGGTCAATAGTTAATTCAGATACAGATGTACTAGCTGGAACTCCCTTAACATAAAAGTCTGGCTGTCCTTGATTTGCAACTGCATTTGCTGGGCTAAATACAACACCAAAACCATGCGTATATTGCAATCTTTGGTTTACCCAACCTTCAGCAGGCAAGTTAGTTTGGTCAAGTTCTCTAGCTGACACCATAACTTGTGTTAATTTTCCATTAATAACATATCTGTCAACGTCAACTTCTTTAAGTGCGTAGTATGCTCTTATTTCTTGGAGCTGGCTATAAGTTTCAGCTAAGACAGTAGGGTCCCAAAGTCTTATATTGTCTACTGTCTGAGAGTTGTCATTAATATCAGCCTGAGTTAAGACTGAAGAAGCTTCAAAAGGCCTCTCTTCTATTTCATCTAATCCATAAGCAATTCTTGTATAGTTAATATGTTCGGCTACATAAGGGAGTTCTTTATTTAATTCATCTGGAAGAACCCTAAACCTTTGTATTGCAGCAGGTACAATACCTCCAACAATAACTGAAACAGCTAACCAAAGACCAATTGCTGTTGCGGGTAAAAGCCAACCTCTTCTTCTTATATTTACTAATAATAAAATAGCTCCAAAAATTGAAATAAGTACTAATAAATTTAATGCAGGCAAGTGGGCTTTAACATCTGTATAACTTGCTCCAAATACTTTACCTCTCGGAGAATATAGAAGCTCTAATGCATCTAACCTATAAGCAGCTGCTTTTAAGAGAGCTACAAAAGCTAATAAAACAGAAAGGTGTGCTTTTCCTCCACTACTTACATCAGGAAGCCTTCCTGGCCTTAATTGCATAGCCCCAGTAGCTATAAAATATAAAACAATAATAAGTGAGGTAATAATAACTAATTGGAATCCCCAAGAAATAAACAATCTATAAAGAGGTAGCCCATAAACATAACTTGATACATCATATCCAAAAACAGGATCTGCAATATTAAACTCTTCTTTGTTTATAAAAAGTAAAACTTGTTCCCACAAAGAAGCTGCACCACCTCCAAGAAAAAGTGAAAGAGCAATTGCTCCAGTTAATCTAAATCTTGCAAACCTTTCACTTACCCAGTTTCTAAATCTTGCTAGTGGATCCTCTGAATCAAAAGCCTCAAATATATCCATTACAGGAGTAGCCTTCGTAGCTAACCTTAGATTTATAAATATGAAAGAAAATGCAATCAATGATGTAGAGGCAACAAGACCTATTCTTGTTAAAAGAATTTTTACCCATACACTATTTAAATCAATCGAATCAAACCATAGATAATTTGTAAAGAACGTTGCAACACCTCTTGCAAGTGAAAAACCAATTATTCCAACAAAAATAAGAAAAGAGAGACCCCTTCTCTCAGAACTATTACTGCTTCCTATGTTTACCATTTCAACTTATTTTATTTATGTTTCGTCTTTATCGTGAACTATACTCAAAAATTACATCTAAAGCCTGATTAAATGTATCTACAGCAACAATATTGGTATCCTCATCAATATATGACTTTACATCATTAAAATTTGCTGTGGGGACAAGTATCAAAGAAGATCCCACATTTTTTGCTGCTATAACTTTCTGCTTAACTCCCCCCACAGGACCGATTGAACCATCTATTTCGATTGTACCTGTACCAGCTACTTTTAAACCTTTTGTAATGTCATATTCTGTTAAAGAATTGTATACATTCAGAGCCATCATTAACCCCGCTGAAGGACCTCCAACATTTCCTGTATCTATATCTACAGATATTGGGAAAACGAAACGTTGGTTTGGCGTAGAAGCAAGAAAGCCTACCATAGGTTCATTTTCATAATCTATATGTTCGATTAATTTTGTTTCAATACTCATTTCTTTATCATTTCTAATTAACCCAATTGAAACAAAGTCACCAATTTCATAAGTTCTTAAAAGAGCAATAAACTCTGTGGTTGATTTTATCCCCTCATTGTTAATAGAAATAATCAAATCTTCTTTAAGTAATTTACCTGCAACTGGTGAGTCTTCTAAAATGCCTACCACAAGTACACCATCGCCTTGTGTCTGTATTTCATAATCTAATGAATCTAGAGCCACAGCAATAGCAACATTTTCTGATGTCTTCATATTCTGCATACTTATTTCACTCAATTCTTCTGGTGTAACACCTCTAGGCAAAATAACTTCTCTAGAATATAGATCTACAGAATTATCTACTTTCGCCCAAATATATGTAAAATAATTAGCTTCGTCTCTTCGGACAGTAAGTTGATATAAATTTCCTTCATAATCATAAAAATTAGCACCTTCAATGCTTATATCCCATTGATATGGTGGACCTGGAGCCATAAAGTAATAGTCTGTTTTCACAAGACCAAAAGGCATAATAGATGCAACAATAATAAATAAACTCCATACTGTTTTAGGGACTTTTTTAAACATAGAATATAGTTTATCTATATCTCAGAAATAAAAAAGA
>CAZKFE010000082.1:0-3869 GCA_964551955.1 uncultured Candidatus Actinomarina sp.
TATTTAAACCCCACATGTTCTCAGATAGAACTGCTCTTTCCCATTCTCCTTCTTCATAATCTTCTTCAAAATTATCTAAATAAGAATCAACATTATAATCCCTATATCCTTCTAGCGTATAGAGCTCATATTTTGGATATTCCGTAAATTGAAGACCAGTCCTTTTTTCAATAAAACTAATTAAGGCATCAAATTGCTCTTTCATCTCTGGAGACATTTCAAGTAACTCTTGGCCATATTCATTTAAAACTTTTTCTTCTTCAGGTAATGTTGTTGAAGTTGTTGTAGTTGTTGTAGTTGTTGTAGTTGTATCTTCAACCACTTCTTCTAATGATTCTTCAGTTGTTCCACAATAAGCAATAAGCAATAAAGTAACGAAATAAATTTGAAATTTTCTCATAGGTTCTAAGAATACTTGTAATCTTAAATAATGAAAGAATATTTGGAGGTTAAAACTAGTGATAAAAGAATTTAGAAATTTTATTAATAGAGGAAATGTCGTTGAATTAGGGGTCGCTTTCGTAATGGGAGCTTCATTCAAATCTTTAGTAGATGTTTTCACAAAAAGATTGGTTGAGCCTGTTATTGGATTAGTCCTAAATATTCCCAATTTGGAAAATTTAGGTTTATTTGGTGACATAGATCCAGCTTCCGGAATAAATGCAGGAAGTGTTGGTGCTTTTCTAGGTGAAATTATAAATTATTTAATAATTGCTTTTGTTATGTTTTTAGTTATCAAAGCTTATAACCACTTTGAAGATATGATCGATGATGATGAAGAGGAGCAAGCATCAGAGTCAAAAGAAGTCACTCTTCTTAAAGAGATAAGAGATGGAATTAATAATTTAACTAAAAGTTAAAATTAATTTTAATGAAGGAAAATAGACTTAAAGAATTATTTTTGTATTCTCGAAAACAGGATACAAAAATCAATAGAGCTATCATTTATTCTGTTTTAAACAAGCTCTTTGATTTAGCTCCACCTGTTTTAATCGGAATAGCAATTGACATTGTTGTTGAAGGTTCAGATTCATTTTTAGGCAATCTTGGATATGAAAATAGAAGGCAGCAAATTCTTATCCTTGCTGTATTAACTTTTATAATTTGGAGCTTAGAATCGACTTTTGATTACGTAGCAGCAGTAACCTGGAGGAATATTTCACAAGACATAGAACATAAAATAAGAACAGAAACTTTTAACAATGTTTTAGACCTCGATTTACAATTTTTTGAAAATAAATCCTCTGGAAGACTCATGGCAATATTAAATGATGATGTTAATCAACTTGAGAAATTTCTTGATACTGGAGCTGAAAAACTCATACACACAATTACAACTATTTTAGTAATTGGTGGAACTTTTATTTATATTTCTCCAATGATTGCAATTTTTGCCTTCATACCTATACCAATAATAATTTTTGGTTCATTTAAATTTACTAAAACAATTTCAAAAAGATACACAAAAATTCGAAACTCAATTGAATCTTTGAATGCAAACCTATCTAACTCTTTAACTGGAATAATGACAGTTAAAAGTTTTAACAGAGAAAGTAAAGAGACTGTGAGAATAACTAAGTCATCTGAAGAGGTAAAAGCAGCAAATTATCATGCTATAAGACTTTCAGCTGCATTTATTCCAATTATTAGAATCGCTATTTTATTTGGATTTACAGCAACTTTAATAATTGGAGGATTTATGGCGTTAGATGGTCAAATAAGAGTATCAATGTATTCTGTATTATTATTCATTACTCAAAGATTGCTTTGGCCATTAACAGACCTTGGTGATACTTTCGATTTATATCAGCGAGCTATGGCATCTTTTAAAAGAATAACAACACTTAAAGAGGCCCAGCCAACTATTACTAATGGTGATAAAGAATTAACTAATTTTAAAAATTCAATAGTTTTTGATAATGTAAATTTTTCTTACGTAGAACGATTTACTGTATTAAATAATGTTTCAATTCAGATAAATAAAGGTCAAAACATAGCAATTGTTGGAAGCACTGGCTCTGGTAAATCTACAATGATTAAGCTCATTTTAAGACTATATGATGTTGACAAAGGGAATATTAAATTTGATCAAATAGACATTAAAGATTTAAATTTGGTAAGTCTTAGAAACAATATTGCATTAGTTAGTCAAGATATATTTCTTTTTGAAGGTACCGTCTTTGAAAATATTGCTTATGGAAATCTCGATGCAAGTGATGATGAAATTTGGGAGGCAGCAAGGCTGTCTGAGTCAGATATGTTTATTAATCAATTACCTCAAAAGGAAAATACTATTGTTGGAGAACGCGGTCAAAAACTTTCTGGCGGTCAAAGGCAGAGAATATCTATTGCTAGAGCAATCTTAAAGAACCCAGAGATTTTAATCTTAGACGAAGCAACTTCAGCTGTGGACAATGAGACAGAGGCTGCAATACAGAGATCTTTAGATACTTTGAAAGAAGGACGGACTGTTATTGCTATTGCTCACCGTCTTTCAACTATAAGAAATGCGGATAATATATACGTTTTAGAGAATGGTCAAATAGTTGAAAAAGGTACTCATGATGAACTCGTATCTTTGGGAAAAATTTACTCAAACCTCTGGGATGTTCAAACAGGGAATAGATAAATTATCTCAATACTTTATTAGCTATATGATCTCCTATAGCTAAACATGCTGTTGCAGCAGGACTTGGTGAATTCAGAACATGTAAAGAACCTAACCCTTCTTGAAATAAAAAATCATCAACTAAATTGCCATCTTTATCAACAGCTTGAGCCCTTACCCCTGCTCCTCTAGCTTGTATGTCATTAATTGTTATTCCAGGTATTAATTTATTAATTTCCTTTACGAAAGCTTTTTTATTTAAAGATCTATACATTTCTGAAACACCTGTTTTAAAATATTTTTTTCCTAACTTAACCATTCCCTCATAAGTTAAGCTTTCTAAAGTTTCTTTAAGATTAAAATTTCTCCACTTGTATCCTTCTCTACCAAAAGCTAATACTGCATTTGGACCAGCTTCAATATTTCCATCAATAGTTTTAGTTAGGTGAATTCCTAAAAAAGGAAGATTGGGATCTGCAATTGGATAAATCATGTTATTAACGAGGTTCCTTTTCGACCTATCAAATGTATAATATTCACCTCTAAAAGGAACTATTCGAACATTAGGTTCTAAACCATCCATTAGTGCTAATTTATCCGAATAAAGTCCTCCACAATTAATTAGGTAGTCTCCTTGAAACTTCGTATTCTTGGTATTCAGAATCTTCTTCCCTTCTACGGTTTCTATAGAAATTATTTCTTCAAAATAATGTATTTTGCCTCCAAGGTTAACAAGCTCTTCCGCAAGGACTTCTGTTACTTTTCTGTAATTCACAACTCCTGCTTGTGGAACGAATAATCCTTGGTTCATAATTGAGTTAGGTTCCTTTTCCAATATTGCATTATTTCTTAATATTTTCACTCCTTGCATATTTAAATCTTTACTTCTTTTTAAAAGATTCTCAATTTTTTCAATATTATTATCAACCACAATTTTGCCTTCTAGCCTAAAAGGTATCTTTTTTGCCTTAAGGAATTCAATTAACAATTCTCTACCTCGTATAGAAAGCTGCGATTTGAATGAATCTGGTTTATAGTAAATTCCTGAATGAATAACTCCAGAATTTCTACCAGACTGATGGAAGCCTGGGGTTTTTTCTTTTTCAAGTACCAAAACACTCTTACCTGATTCTTGTATTTTTACTGCTGTAGAGAGACCAACTATGCCGCCTCCGATAACAACAAAGTCAAAATTATTATTACTAATCATATTGGTGGAGGTGCGGGGAGTCGAACCCCGGTCCTTTTAAGCTATCAAACA
>CAZKFE010000083.1:0-3646 GCA_964551955.1 uncultured Candidatus Actinomarina sp.
CAGTGTTATCAGGCAATATTTTCTTTCCAAGAGTAAGGTTTGCAATTATAGCTGTCATAGCAACTCTATGATCATCTTCCGTAGTTACACTCCCTGCATCTAAATCTTGGACCCCATTAATTTCAAAGCCATCTTCATACATTGTGATTTCACCATTTAAGACTTGGATAAAATTCTTCATATTTTCTAATCTATCTGATTCTTTTATTCTTAACTCATTTGCACCTTTGAGTATTGTTTTGCCTTCAGCTTGACTTGCTATAAAAGTTAAAATTGGTATTTCATCAATAATGTCTGCTATTTCTTTTGGTTCAATTGTTGTGGCTACAAGGTCGGATTTAGATACTTTTATATCTCCTACTAATTCATTACTTATCTCTTTAATATTTAATATTTCAATATTTGCATTCATTCTTTTAAGAACTTTTACAAAACCTAATCTTCTCTCGTTTATTAAAACATTCTTTAATATCAAATTCTCGCCTTTTAGAACTCCTAGGGAAATCAAAAATGCAGCAGATGAAATATCTGAAGGAACTTTCAAATTTAAAGGATTTAATTTTGAAACTGGTGGTATCGTGATTGTATTTCCAAGTCTTACTAACTCAATACCCATTTCTAATAGCATTCTTTCCGTATGGTCTCTAGTTAGTGTTTTTTCCTTAACTATTGTTGGTTCATTATTGTATAGCGATGAAAGAATCACAGCGCTCTTAACTTGTGCACTTGGAACTTTTGTATCTAAATTACTAAATGTATATGATGACGGAGTAAATGTAATTGGTAAATTCCCTTTATCTGAATCAATTTTTGCACCATTATCAGTAAATAAATCTATAACTCTAGCCATTGGTCTTTTCATCAACTGTTTACTGCCAATCATTCTCGAGGAAAAGTTTTGTCTTGAAAGCAATCCAATTAATAACCTTGCAGTCGTTCCCGAGCTTTTAGCATCTAAATCATGTTTTGGTTCATCTAGGCCATTTAAACCTACACCATTTATTTTGATTATATTTTCATCAATTAAATCAATTTTGACACCTAATGAACGAAAAATTTCAATTGTTGCAACTGTGTCTCCTGAAATTAATATATTCTCAAAATAAGATTCACCCTCTGCAAGAGAACCAAGAATTACACACCTATGAGAAATTGATTTATCTCCTAAAATAGAAACTTCTCCAGAAATAGTTTTTAATGAACTCAACTAAGCGGCCTTTCTCCAAATTTCTCTGACAAGGCTCTTCTCCATTCAACAGATGAACTTAAGTAACCTATTAACTCTTTTTTCTCTTGAAGATCCATTATTTCAGAGATTTCCTTTAGAAAAACTTTAAGAAACTTATTGATATTTTTTGAGTTTGTCTCATACATATCAATAATCATCTCGGGATTTGTTCTAGTAAGTCTTGTTGCTCCATCAAACCCTCCGGCAGCCATACCCATTACTTCATCAATTTGATAATCATCCTTAGCAATGCCTACCAAGGCACTGCTTATTAAATGAGGGACATGACTTGTTATTGAGATTATCTCATCATGCCTTTCTCTGTCTATCCACACCTCTTCAGCATTTAGTAGTTTTAGAAAATTACTAATTATTTTTTTTGAATTTTTTGAAGTAGATTTAGTTTCACATAATAAGAAAGTTGCATTTTCATAAATTTCAGGTGAAGGATCCCAGGAATTATTATCAGCTAAACCACACATAGGATGGCCACCAATTGCAGATATCTCTAGCTTATCCATTAAGTCACAAATCTCTTGTTTAGTTCCACCAATATCCAATAATGCTTTTGTATTATTTAATTTTTTATTTTCTTTTAAATAAGAAATAATCTTGTTTACTGGCATTGCGAGTATGGTTATGTCTACCTCATGTTCAGTTTTATTTACATCTATACCAAACTCTTGAGCACGCTTAATAGCAAAATCATTTACATCTTCTCCATAAACTTTTATACCTTTACTAATAAGGTTTATACCAAGGTTTGTTCCCATTAAACCTAAACCAATTATTCTGACATTCTTTATCATTAATTTAGAGATCTCCCAACTACTTTTGCTATATCGCTTACTTTATTGCTTAATACTTTTAACTCCTCTGGAGTCAAGGCTTGCGGCCCGTCACATAAAGCTTCATCTGGTCTAGGATGAATCTCAATTAATAAACCATCAGCACCAGCAGCAACAGCTGCAAGAGCAACAGGCTCTACAAGTGCGCGATCTCCTGTTGCGTGACTAGGATCAGCTATTACAGGAAGATGAGTATTCATTTTTAAGTAAGGGATAGCATTTATATCAAATGTATTTCTTGTAGCATTCTCATAAGTTCTTATTCCTCTTTCGCACAAAATCACATTTTCATTTCCTCTAGCAAGAATATATTCTGAAGCCAAAAGTAATTCTTCTAAGGTTGCACTCATCCCTCTCTTCAAAAGGATAGGAAGAGATGACTCACCAACTGCTTCTAATAATTTAAAGTTCTGCATATTACGAGCACCTATTTGCAATACATCAACATATTTTTCCATCATTTCTAAATGCTGCAAATCCATGATTTCACTAAATAAAGGAAGATTGTGGATGTCTGCAGCTTCTCTTAACATTACTAAGCCTTCTTCTCCAAGGCCTTGAAAACTATAAGGAGACGTCCTTGGTTTAAATGCTCCGCCTCTCAGACCGTTCCCACCACTAGCTACTACACCCTCTGCTGTTTCAAGTGTTTGTTCTCTAGTTTCAGCACTATCGGGACCTGCTATAAAAGCTAGTTCTTTACCTCCAACTACAAGATCCTTTATTTTAACCTCTGTATTTCCTTCTTTATAGCTCCTACTAGCAAGCTTATAAGGCCTTCCTACGGGAATAACCTCATGGACATTATCCATTAAACGCATAATTGCTCTATTGTCTTCAATAACCTTCCCACTTACTGCTACAACAGTTCTTTCAACTCCATAAATAACAATTGACTCATGTCCTTGTTCATGCACTTTAGACTTAATTTTTTCGACATCTTTTTCAGTTGCCGATTGTTTCATTACTACTATCAAACTTCCTCCTATATAAAAAAATCGGGCCTTTGCCCGATTTCACACAACGTAACTTTAGGGCAACTTATATGTGCTCACTAAAGTAAAAGTATACGTTGTTTAATTTCATTGAATTTATATTAGCAGGTATAACTAGTTTGCAAATAGTTTTTTATCTGTCTGGTCGTAAATTTTTTGCATCATCTAAATAAACATGATGGACATCTATTTGATCACTGTATATTACTAAAACTCTTATACAACCAACTAAATCTGAAGAAATATTTGGGGCTAAAGTATCAATTACTGAAATATATTCATACCCTAATTCTCGAATAGCTTTTGCAGGAAATGCTTCAGTTAGATCGTGGGTTGTCGTAAATACAACACATACAATTTTTTTTGGATCTAAACCATTTTTTTCTAATATCTTAGAAAAAAGAATCTTTGAAGATTCTATAATATCTTCTTTATTATTTTTTACTATTGCAATTGCGCCTCGAATAGCATTCATGTCTCTACTATAAAAAAAAGGTGGACAATGTCCACCTTTTTTTTTAAAAATTAAGAAATGATTACATCATTCCTTCCATGCCACCCATTCCTCCTGGAGG
>CAZKFE010000084.1:0-3639 GCA_964551955.1 uncultured Candidatus Actinomarina sp.
ATTGAAAGTTTAAGAGGAGAAGAGCTAACAAAGGTGCTTGGAATAATTAATGGAACAAGTAATTATATTCTTACCTCAATGGAAGAAGGAAGCACATATGAAGATGCTCTCTCTACAGCACAAGAACTTGGATATGCTGAACCTGATCCAACAAATGATGTTGAAGGAATAGACGCAAAATATAAAGCAATGATTCTTTCACTCCTATGTTTTGGAGTTTCTCCGAATGACGATGCAGTATTTACTGAAGGTATCTCAAATATTACAAAAGAAGATTTTGATTGGGCTGATAGGTTTGATAAAACAATAAAACTAGTTGCACAAATAGATAGTAATGAAAATGGGTTTAATGCAAGAGTTCATCCTGTCCTAATAAATAAAAAACATCCACTCGCCGCAATTCGTGGAGCACTGAATGCAGTTGTAGCTGAGGGAGAAAATGTTGATCAGTTAGTATTCTCTGGACCAGGTGCAGGTGCAAACCCAACTGCAAGTGCAGTCATGGGAGATGTTTTAAGTGCCTGTCATCAATTAAATAGTGATCAATCAAATTGGTACCCGCTAAGAGAGTACAAGGGAGAAAATAAGAACTTTGAAGATGTTGAGTCCAGTATGTTTATAAGACTCTCTGTAAAAGATGAACCAGGCGTACTAGCGAAAATTGCAGGGACTTTTGGAGAGAACAACGTCAGTATTGAAAGTGTTATCCAAGAAGGAAGAGGAGACAAAGCAGAGCTTGTTCTAGTAACGCACGAAGCACCAGAGAAAGATTTAAGTAATTCAATAAATCAAATATCTTCACTGGATGCAGTTACCACGGTAACTTCTTTATTACGCGTTTACGTTTAAGTGGTTAGTTACTTTTCTACCAGAGGTCATAAGGACTCTTTATCTTTTGAAGATGTAATTTTATCTGGCGTTGCTCCAGATAAAGGACTTTATCTTCCAGATTCCATAACTTTAGAGAATCTAAGTTTCTTAACCCAGGAAGACTTAAGCTATGAAGACTTTGTTAAAACAATATTTATAGCATTAGACAGAGCATCTGCTCCATACGTAGAAGGTCTTTCTTTATATCCAGGATTTGAGGGTTCGCCTGAACCTAAGTTAATTGAACTGAATGAGACGACTCTTGCTATGGAATTATTTCATGGACCTACAAAATCGTTTAAAGATTACGCATTACAACCACTTGGTGCGATAGCTGATAAAAGATTATCTGAATTAGAAGAGAGAGGTCTTGCAATAGTGGCAACTAGTGGAGATACAGGAAGTGCTGCAATTGAAGCTGTTAAAGATTCAGAGAATATTGATATCGTAGTTCTTCATCCATCAAACAAGGTAAGCGAATATCAAAGAAAACAAATGACAGGAGTGATTAAAGATAATGTTTTGAATATTGCTCTTAATGGGTCATACGATGATTGTCAGCGAGTAGCTAAAGAATTGTTACAGGAGAACCCATTTAATAGAAGAATTATTTCATTAAATTCAATTAATTGGCTTCGTGTTATGGGTCAAGTTGCATATTACGTCTGGTTAACAAAACAATTCACTTCACCAATTAATGTAGCAATACCATCTGGGAATTTTGGTAATGCTTATTCTGCTTTTTACGGAAGAAGTCACGGACTTTCAATACAAAATATTTTATGCAGCACGAACATTAATGATGTTTTAAAAAGATTTATAGATAGTGGAGCATTAGAACCAAAAGATACGCACCCAAGCGTTGCTCCAAGTATGGATATTCAAATACCTTCAAGCTTAGAGAGATTGATTTTTGATTTAACAGGTGATGCTTCAGCATTTTATAAAGATTTTACAAACAATGGGAAAGCAGAGTTAAAAGAGGATTCATATAAATCTTTAAAACATATATTTTCTTCAGTTACATTCAATGATGATGAAATAAAGAATAAAATTAGTGATTTATATTCAGATTTTAATACTATTTTTGATCCACATACTGCAACTTCTGTTTCCATGGCTCTAGAAAATAAAAATAACCTAACAACTGTTGCAGTTGCTACTGCATCACCTGAAAAATTTGCAAATACCATCTCCGAATCGATAAAAAACTATGAGGAAGTTAACATAGAAGGAGTAGAGGAGTTTATTGAATTAGATTTAGATCTAAATCTAATTACTGATTCAATAAAAGAGAAGTTTAGTTAAGGGAGTAGTAAGTGTTTAAGCGAAGTTTTTTGAAAAAGCTTTCATATTTTTTGTTATTTTCTTTAGCGTTTTCCTTAATTTCTATTCTTCCTGAAGAACCTGCATATGCGTCTGGTGAGTTTGCATGCACAGATTCAAATGGTGCTCCCTATGCCTACCATATGGAATTTTCCGGAGATGATGTAACCGTTTATCAGTGGGACGTAACTAATGGAGAGTACGATACAGCTGAAACATTTGATTTCGGCCCACTTACAGGTAGTACAGACCAAATTAATGGTTTCACCATGGATCTTGTTGGTAATATGTATGCTATTTATCAGCCAACAAGTGGAAATAAAAGATTAATAAAGATGAACTACAACGCCTCTGGAGCCGGAACAATCACTGACCTAGGAGCAATCTCTAGTAGCTCTAGTGGTGATGTTAATGCAGGTACCTTTATTCAACATGGTGGTAATGATTATATTGTTTTCTCAAAAGGTATGGGTAACGGTGGTAGGTATTATGTTCAATTAAGCAATTCAACAACTATTGCATCCAGTGGAACTTGGGATCAAAACTCTACTTTCAATGATGGAGCAAATAAAAATCAATCTAAGGACTTTGCTTGGATTCGAGATGGATTAACAATTGGTGGCACAACTTATAACTTAATGGGTGTTGATCTAAAAAATGATGCTGTCATCTTAGGAGTATGGGCTGGTCCTGGGACTACAGTACAAATGGTTGATTATGATATTGGTTCAAAACCATCTGGTTGGGACTCTTTAGATACGGTTGGTGCAATGTATGGTTTTGGTGGAACAAAAGTTTATGCTTCCAATAATGATGAAGGAGAGATGGGTGAGCTCGTCTGGGACAGTTCCTCTTCAGAATTTGATATTACTGGTAAAGGAAATTCTGAAGCAAGTTCGAATAATGATGGTGCAGCTTGTCATGGAGGAGACCCAACAGTAAATTTTGATCCGGACGTTACTGCTGCTGTAGGAAGCTGTAGTGGTAGTAATAAACCTATAAATGTAACTTTAAATAATTCAGCTTCTGAAGTAGGAGCAGAATTCACTGTTACTTATACTTTAAATGGTGCTGGGTCTCAAACCCTAAGCACAGATACAGTAGTAGCTGCTGGTGCACAAAATACAAGTTTATCCATTCCAGCACAAGCTAATGGAACAGTTGTAGTAATTAGTTGGGAGGCAACTGATGATAGCGATCTTGATTATCGTGAACCTGTTTCAGGTACAACTGCTCTAAATTCAATCACTGTTAATGCATCAGATTGTATTACTGATCCAAGTTCGACCGTTACTCAGGCTCTTCCAGCAAGTTGTTCTTCAGGGGCAGGTACATCTACTCTTAGTATCACAAATAATGAAAGCAGTACTGTTTACTATTACGTTCAGTACAGAATTGATGATGGTAGTTGGACCGATAAAAATACGAACAAAGATGTTGCTG
>CAZKFE010000085.1:0-3530 GCA_964551955.1 uncultured Candidatus Actinomarina sp.
GTCAGTATTTTTATTTACTTCATCTAGTTCTTCAAAAGACTTCTCTAGTTTATTAACTCGAGTATTTTTTAGTTTTTCAAAAGATTCAACAGTCTGATCTAATCTTTTCGTAACTTCATCAAAAGAATCTATGAACTTTCTTATTTCACTTTTTACTTTTTCGTGTGTTAGAAGAATATTCTTTGTATCTGTTTGGAGACTAAATAACTTCATAGAATGCCTTATTGTCTCTAAGTAAGCCATAAGAGTTTGTGGGCTGACTAGTATTACTTTCTTTGTAAATGCATATTGAATTACCGGTATTTTATTCGAACCTATTTCAGAAGTAAGTAAGAAGTGATATAAATTCTCTAATGGGATATACATAAGAACAAAGTCGACAGTATCTTCTTCTGGTGATATATAGCCTTCACGACCAGCTGTTTCGTCAATCTTAGTTTTTATTGCTTTATCTATGAATTCTCTATTTTTTGATTTTATTGTGTCTGTAATTTGCTTTCTTTCATTTTCATCCAAAGTATCATCTTCTAAGTCTCTATTGAGTTTTGCAATTTCCATATATGTATTTAAAGGAAACTTCGAGTCCATGTTAATTGTCTTATTATCTGGTAGGTAGAATGTGAAGTCTGGCTTTGTGCCGCTGTCCATTATCTTTTGTGTTTCGTAGTGGACACCCTCTTTATACTCCATTATCCCAAGGAGGTCTTCAACCTGGAACTCTGCCCACTGACCCCTTCTTTGATTGTTGTTTAATACAGAGATTAAATTTCTAGTTTGTTGATCAACGCCGCTTAAAGAACTTTTAATTTCTCCTGTCTTTTCTAAGAAGTCTTTTACTGTTTGATCTGATTTATCAAGAAGCTTATAAATTTGAGATTCTTCATTTTCAATGATCTCACTAACTATCCCTTTAATGAGATATTGATCGTCATTATCTTTTTCATCATCTTTTTTTAACGAGAAATAAAGATTTGCTCCAAGAAGCAAGATAATTAATACATAAAAGGCAATTTCCATAGTTTAAGAATAGCAACTAGTAAGGACAATTTGGCAGATAAGAGGGTTCCCATCCTGGAGAAACCCCTTATCTAAAATAGACTATTTAAATTCCTCAAAATAGATAGTCTTATAAGATATTAACAAAGATGCTGGTTTAACTATAAAATATGATTTTTGAGAAAATCCAACTTAGCTTTATCAAAATCAACACCCATCTGGGTTCCCCCTGCATCAAAAGCATGAATCGCCCCCGCGACTTCAACATAAGTAACATCAACACCTGACTCTTTTAATCTTTTTGCATACTCCCTGTCTTCATCTAAAAATAAATCTGCTGTACCTATCCCAATCCATGTAGTCGGAAGTCCTTTAAGATTTTCCCTTCTTCCAGGAACAGCATACGGCTGTACTTCACCACCGGGTTCTTGTCCCAGATAACTTGACCAGCCAAATAAGTTACTTCGATTATTCCAAACCCTATGTGCACGATCATCCAACTCCCTTTTTGCTGCTACTCGATCATCTAACATTGGATATATCAGTAATTGTGCTGCTGGTTGGATGCCCCCTTCATCATACAGTCTTTGTACTAGACCAGCAGCTATACCACCACCTGCACTAATACCACCAACAACTATTTTTGAAGGGTCAATATTAAATGAAGTTGCTTCTTTTTGTAGCCAATGCCATGTTTCATGTAGATCATTTAAACCTGCAGGAAAGGGCTCTTCTGGTCCAAGTGAATAACCAGGACTAACTACTATTACTCCCAATTCTCTTGCAGTCTCACATGCATATCCTAAATTATCTTTGTAGTTGCCAACAACATATCCTCCCCCGTGAATAATAAATAAAGCACCTTCTCCTTTTTGAACTTCAGGCTGGACAATAAGCACTCCTCTTCCAATGTTTTTTTCGTCTCTTATAGTCACTCCAGTTTTATCAGGTTTTGGTGTGAGAAGACTCCCAAAAAATTTAGCCATAAATCTAGCTACTTTAAAAGTATTTTTGTCTATAGAAATACCTCCCATTTTCTTATCAATCGATGCTAATTCTTCAGCAGTTTCCACCTGCGTTGCTGAATTGATGTTGTAATCAGGTTCAGAACTGAATGCTTTATTTTTTATGCTCATTAGCTCAATTTAAGAGGTTCCACTTTGTATTTCAAACATAATTAAAAATTTAAATTTATAAAAATTAAATACATGATACCTATATTATTGAAATTAGGTAATAAGCCTGTTACCTCAAAAAAGAGTTCAGGAGACTGGACTCTTTTTTATTTTATTTTTTTTGCAAGTTCAACAACGTCATGCATAGTTTTTACAATTTCTTCTGGATTGTAATATTTTTTAAATAGAATTTTTCGAGAATTTACATATGTGTCAGTTATTTTTAATCTTCTAAGTTTCTTTCTTTGGCTTTCAACAAGATCTTCATTTCTCCTTATGAAAAGTTTGGCTACATGGTCATCGTCTCCTTCAAACTCCCCCCTCCAATTAATCTTTATTCCCATATTTAAACTTTCTGGAAAGTAAGTAAAAAAAGAAACATAAGTTGTTGATGATTCTCCGTGACTTTGGGTATATACAGTTATTTCACACTTATAACCATCTAATGTTCCAGACGTAATTTTTTTCTTCAAAATACTTTTTGGAGGTTTGTAAACAAAATTTAATTTCTCTGATGCTTTAATTAATGCTTCATTAATCCTTTTGCTAGTGGTTTTAATTAACCATATAATTCCTACAATAAAAATTATTGGTAAAATTATTAATAGTAATGTTCTCAACATTACAATATCATACGGTATCAAAGAGCTTTTTAAAACTAAACTTAAAATTATCTGCTGAATAATTGTTTAATATAAAATCTTTTGCATTGTTACCAACATGTATTGCTTCTTCATAGTTGTTTTTAATTTCTTGTATTTTATTGGTGAGGCTTTCAAGATTATTGCTTTCAAATACATACCCAGTCTGTCCATCAATTACAATATCGCCCATCCCTGGAGCATCTGTTACTAGCACAGGACAAGCAGCTACCTGTGACTCAAATATTACTCTTGCTAAGCCTTCGGAAACTGATGGTAGGATCATCAAATTTGTCTCTGCATAATGTTCCATGACTGATTTTCTATCTACAGAACCAGTAAATATTACCTGCTCTTCTAGGTCATGCCTCTTAACAAGCTCTTTTAATTTAGTTAAATAACTTTCATTAGGCGTTGGCCCAACAATAAATAACTTGATCTCTTTACTTTTAATATTATTTAATGCTTCAACAATCAAGTGGGGTTTTTTTCTATCAGTTACACTCCCTATGAATAAAATTTTAAAATCTTTATTGCTCTCTCGAACTGGTTCAATATCTTTATAATTATCAAAATCTACCCAAGCTGGAAACCTAGTTATTTCCTTATTTTGATTTATTTCCCTTACCTGGGCTTCTGTAGATGAAGAAACTGCTCTAAGTTTGTCAGCTTTGTCTAGTGTGTATTTAGCCATGCTTATAAATACTTTTTTATAGAT
>CAZKFE010000086.1:0-3483 GCA_964551955.1 uncultured Candidatus Actinomarina sp.
TTAAATTTTCTGAATATTCTGTTATTTTCATTACCTCTAGGGCAACAGGAATTATGTAATCTGCAAATGCGCTCATTGAATTCATATCTTCAATAACAAAATATTTTGAACCTGAAAGCTCAGCATGAATACCCCAAAATGCAAGTTGTGCTAGTTTATAAAAATGAACCTCATATGTATCTTTATATATAGATTTGTCATTGAATCTAGGGAACTCTATTAACAATCTCTCAATCAGGCCTTCACCGTCTTTATAGAGTCTCTTTGGTCCTGCGTTAATAAAGTTCATCCAATCACCCTCGAAATCACTCGAAAGTTTTACCCCTACTGAATTTAAAGCTTCGACCCTTTCTTCCATCATTGGCATTTCTATATTTCCAGAAAATATCTTTCCTAAGTCTTCAATTGTGAGATTTGCTAAAACTTCTCCATCAAGAAGGTTCGTACCTGAGTCAATAGCTTCATGAACTTGTTTAAACATTGCCTCACTGTCTGAAAAAACCTCCCCTTCTCTTTCAATTGAATATTTGACTGAAGTTTTAAAGTCTGTGAATGCAAAATTCAAAGTATTAATTAAAAATGTTGTCCTTATGAAGTCTTCTGGATCTTTTCTTAGTTTATTATTTTGGGGTAAGATAAACTCTTCATAAGCCATCCATCTAGCTACATTTTTGATTTCATCATTATTAATGATTACTTCTTCTGAGTTTTCAATAACTGGAAGAAGAGAACTCAAAACTTTTGCTTCCCAGTTGATCTCCATAATTTAAATCATAGTAGAAAAATTAAATCTAAATAGATATAATTCCGTCATGAAGTCAAAAATTTGTGTTGTTGGAAGTTCAAATATTGACCAAATATCTTATGTTGAAAAAATACCTGGTGACGGAGAAACTGTTTTTGGATCTTCTTATCAAATGGGATTTGGAGGTAAGGGTGCTAACCAAGCAATAATGGCTAGCTTATTAGGTGCCGAAACATATATGATTACATGCTTGGGCGAAGATGTTTATGCTGACATGACTATAGAAAACTATAAGAAAAATAATATAAACATTGATTATCTTCAGATAGTTCCGGGGTCAAGTGGTGTAGCTCCTATATGGGTTGATGAATCGGGACAAAATAGAATAATTGTAATCTCTGGTTCTAATGATCATATTGATGCAGAAAAAGCTATTCAAGCACTATCTGAAATTAAAGATTTAAAAATAATTGTTGGCCAGTTTGAAATACCTTTAGAAGTAACTGAGAGAGTTTTTTCATTTGCGAAAGAAAAAAATATAACAACAATATTAAACCCAGCTCCAGCAAAAATACCTTCAGAGAATTTATTATCTTTAACTGATTGGTTTATTCCTAATGAAGTTGAGTTTGCTACTATAAGTAAAATGGATGCTTTTATTGATGAAAATTTAATTAAATATGGAAATTCTCTTTCTGGAAATTTAATTGTGACATTGGGAGACAAAGGGGCTGCAACTATAGATAAAGACTCTGTAATTAAAATTCCAGCTCCAAGTGTAAAGGCAGTCGACACAACAGGTGCTGGCGATGCATTCGTTGGAGCATTTGCATATGGACTTGCTTCAGATCTTACGCCACAAGATGCAATAAAACTCGCTATAGATAGAGCCTCTAACTCAGTCACAAAACCTGGAACTCAAATTTCATATTCAAAACAATGATTTTATTACCTCAAAGAGAGCAGCTTATTTTGTTTATTACTTTTGTAGTAATTTTTATTATTTTCTGGATAGATGAAAAAAGATTAAAAGATAAAGATCATATACTAAATAAAATCTTTTACTATCTCCCATCATATAACAGCGATCAGAGAACAGGTTTCTCTCTGGTAACAGTTGCAGCCGTGGCTTCTATATTTGGAATTTATTTGTATATGGCTGTTGCTGTTTTGATTGCAGGGCTTTTCTATATTTATAAAGGAAGAAACTAAGAATCTTTACTCCAGAATCTAATTTGAGGGAAAATTGAATTATCAAGTTTCAACAAAATAATTATTATCCCCATCAGTGCAGAAATTATTGATGAAATAAGTACTATTGATAAATTTTCAAATGTTGTGAAGTAAGCAACTATAAGAGGGAAAGTAATAAAAATAGGGATCCTAAATGTAAATAACATTGCATTTGTATTTCCAGCATCTCCTACTTCCCCTAGTTCTACAGCTATATTTGATTGTGAAGTACTGAAAATTCCTAAACCAAGACCTGCAAAAATAAAGATGATATCTTGATATACCACTCCGTCTATTAAAAAGAGGGCGCTTGCAATAAAATGCATTGAAAGCCCTAAAATATATGTATATTTAAATCCAAATTTGCTTCCAATTATCGGGACAAAAAAACTTCCAACGCTTTGGCTTAATAATAATGAAGTTACCCAAAAACCTATCATGTAGGATGGTGCTTCATAGTAAGTAATGAGCCAAATAGTAAAAAATGGTGTTATTGATTCAGGGACAGAAGATAGGAAATTTGTAATTGAAACAATTCTTAACTCTCTATTATTGGTAACAATTTCAGCCCAGCTTATTAATTTTTCTTTTATAAGCTTGATTTTTAATTTAGATTTTGATCGAATTTCACTTTTTGGTTCTCTAATTAAAATCAAGGGAACTAAAGATATCGTAGTAATAACTATGACCAAAATTAAACCATCTAAATAGCCGTCAACCAATCCTTTATTTTTTATTTGTGAATCTACATATTTTGAAACCAAAAATCCAGATGCTGATCCGGTAGTCAAATTGATGGAGAAGAAAATTGATCTATATTTATATAAAACCCGTGAAACTAAATCAAAATAGGAAGGAAGAATCGCTCCTGCACTAAACACAAATATCGTATAAGAAATCATAAATAGTTCGAAACTTAAAGTATTGTCTGAATAAAACTTAAGAATAATGAATATTAATATAAATCCAAGCCGTTCAATAATCCCCCAAAAAATTACACCTCTTTTTGAGTCTTGTTCAACCTTTCTGTTTGATGATGTTATTATCTGACCCATAATCCCTACAGCATAAAAAATAATAATAATTAATGGGGGTGCATACCACCTATCAGAAATGGCTAAAGCTATATCTGGAGGGTAACTACCAGGTATAAGAAGAGCAAAAGCTGCTCCAAAACCAATACTGTCAAAAATAAACATAACATAATTAAATATGAAGTGTTTTTTAACAAATTGTTTATTAGACGACAACTAGATTCTAGCTCTTACCAAAAAGCCTTATAGCAAGGGTGGCTCCAAAAATAATCAAAAGAAATGCTGCCCCGCAAAATACCACTATAGAGACACCTACAACTGGAGTAAGTGAAAAACCTGCTTCAGGTATAAAAGCATTCATCTTAAACCTGCCATAAAAGACTATAAAAAGTGGGACTAAAGCCAAAATTGATAGAATTGTCTCTTTGATGGTGAATTTATTATATCTCAATAAAGTTCTCTCATTATCTG
>CAZKFE010000087.1:0-3306 GCA_964551955.1 uncultured Candidatus Actinomarina sp.
TTGTACCCTTCTTTGGTGTATTGATATACCACCTTGCAGGACCTAGCTTAATTTCTAGGAGTACAAAGATTGCAGCAATAGGTGGAGGATTAATTAGCTACATAGCAATACTTGTAGCTGGTGCCGTAATTAGTGGCTTAGTTTAATAATAAGCAGAATAATTTATCTTCAAATACTTATATGAGTTATAAAAAAGTACTGTCTTATGGAACAATTAATCCAGATTTGATGTATTTTGTTGATGAAATACCACCTATTGGTGGTGATATTAGAAGCAAAGAATATAAGATCAGACCTGGAGGAACAGCAATTAACTGTGCAGAAAGCATAAACAATTGGGATATAGAAACTTCAGTTATGGGAAACTGTATTGGTAAAGACCCACTAGGTGATTATTTATTATCATATTTAAAAGAAAGAAATATCGGCTATAAAGATGTCCTTATAGGTGATTGTTTAACCCCGACCTGTTCGATCTATATAGATAAAAATGGAGAAAGAACAATAATCTCATCTGGTTATGAAAACTGTGAATGGAACAATTTAAATAAAGTCAATGAATTTGATTCAATGATAATTGATCGATACTCAATTAAATATATTCGAGAAAAGCTAAAAAATGACGACTTAGGTAACGTCTTCATAACTCAAGCAGGATATGGTGAGACCATTGATTATAAAATAGATTTTTTAGTCGTTAGTAAGGATGAGATAGATGCAATAGAAGCAAACAGACTTTTAAACGATGACTTTGTATCTTGGATTCTACTTACCTCTGCTAGTTTGCCAGCTCGCCTCCTAAGTAAAGATGGCGTAGTTGAAATTACTCCTCCTAATTTTAAAACAATAAACTCAACCGGCGCAGGAGATGTTACCGCTGCCTATGTAGGAGCGCACGGTATAGATGATGTAATAACTACAGTTAGAAATGCATGTGCTGCAGGTGCAATAGTTGCTGGCACATCTTATCTTCCAACAGTAGAAAAAATTAAAGAAATTTCAGATTTAGTAGAGATAAAACCACGATAACTATTTATATTAAAAATTAAATTTAGAGTACAATAATATTTATGGCCGTTGCATATAAAGCACCAATTAAAGACATCATTTTCGGTTATGAAGTAATAGATTCATATAATATCTTAAATAAAATTTCTGCATTCAGTGATTTTTCTGAAGACATTGTTATTCCAACAATGGAAGAGTGTGCCAAGTTTGCTGAAGAAGTCTTGGCTCCTCTTAATTCTATAGGAGATCAAGAAGGTGCGACTATCAAAGACGGTGTTGTGACTATGCCTAAAGGCTTTAAGGAAGCTTATAAACGTTTTGCTGAGTCAGGATGGGCTTCAATCTCATTGCCTTCAGATATTGGTGGTGGAGGAATGCCTATTTCATTGTCTGGGGGAACCTTAGAAATATTAAGTACGGCTAATTTGGCTTTTGGCCTAGCACCAGGACTTAGTGCTGGGGCTATCTCAGCAATATATTTTCATGGAAGTGAAGAACAAAAAGATAAATTTCTACCAAAGTTAGTCTCTGGCGAATGGACAGGAACAATGAACCTAAGTGAACCTCAGTCTGGTTCTGATTTAGGAACAATAACAACTAAGGCTGAGCATCAAGATGACGGAACTTACAAAATAACTGGTACAAAAGTTTGGATTACTTTTGGCGAGCATGATATGACCGAAAATATCATTCACCTCGTATTAGCAAAAACTCCTGGATCCCCTGAAGGAACAAAAGGAATTTCAATGTTTATAGTCCCAAAGATAGATATAAATGCTGATGGTTCATTAGGTGAAAATAATCAAGTAAGTTGTATCTCAATAGAAGAAAAACTGGGGATTCACGCAAGCCCAACTTGTGTAATGGAATATGATGGCTCAACTGGTTATCTTGTTGGTGAAGAAAATAGAGGATTGACATACATGTTCACTATGATGAACGAAGCTCGTATTTGGGTTGGTGGACAAGGATTGGCTTGTTCAAGCGGTGCTCTTCAGGGCGCGGCACAATATGCAAGAGATAGAGTCCAAGGAAGGCCTGTTGGAATGTCAAAAGAAGAGGCTAAGAACTCAACAATAATTGACCATGCTGATGTTAGAAGAATGTTAATGACTATAAAGGCTTATACAGATGCTATGCGATACCTTATGTATGACAATCAATTAATGCTGGATCTAGAATATTCAGCAGAAGATGAAGAATTAAAAGCTTTTGGTGAGGAAAGGTGCGGAATCTTAACACCAGTAACTAAAGCTTGGATTTCAGACTTAGGCGTAGAGCTCTCATCTGTAGCTATTCAGGTTTATGGTGGTATGGGATATGTTGAAGAAACAGGTGTAGCACAATATTTAAGAGATTCAAGAATTGCTCCTATATATGAAGGAACAAACGGAATCCAAGCTCTAGATTTAATGTTTAGAAAATTACCTTTAGATAATGGTCAGGCGATGCAAAGGCTCCTTGGTGATGTTAATAAAGTAATTGAAGAAATGAAAAAAGAAGATCAAGTTGTAGCTTCAATGGCAGGAAAGCTTGAAACTGAGGTTACAAAATTATCAGAAGTAACAATGTGGTTAGGTTCTAAAATGCTTGAGGGTGAAATTGTTGACGCAAGCGCTGCTGCAACTCCTTATCTAAAAATGTTTGGACAGATTTTAGGTGGGTACTATATGGGTAAAGCTGCAATTATCGCAAATAAAAAATATAAAGATACTAAAGATGAGTTTTATTCCGATAAATTAACTCTTTGTAATTTTTATATGGAACAATTGTTACCACTTGCTTCGGGATATGCATCTTCAATTACGGCAGGAAAAGATGATCTTTTTGCTATGAAAGCAGAGAATTTTTAATTGATAGAATCGCTTAAAGACAAGAATAAATCGATTGCTTTAGTAGGCGCAAGTAACGACCCAAGCAAATATGGAAATAAAATCTTACTAAACCTTAAATCTAAAGGGTTTAATGTAATCCCAGTAAATACTAAAGAAGAAGAAATAGATGGTTCACCTGTGTTTAAGAGTGTTTCCGATATTAAAGAATGCCCATCAATAATAAATTTTGTCGTACCTCCAAGTGTGGGAATAAAGATTACAAAAGACCTAGTTGAAAAAGGTTATGATAACTTCTGGTATCAACCAGGGGCTGAAAGTGAAGAAATATCAAATTATTTACAAAATAAAAAGAAAAATTATATTGACGATCAATGCATTATGGTTGTTGCAAATTAATAATTACTAATCGTCAGTATTTTTATTTACTTCATCTAGTTCTTCAAAAGACTTCTCTAGTTTATTA
>CAZKFE010000088.1:0-3236 GCA_964551955.1 uncultured Candidatus Actinomarina sp.
TTTCCATTTCATAAAAATATCTCATTACACCGTCCCCATGGTGCTCTAGAATTCCCCTATAAACAATTTCCGGAATTTTGAATCTCTTAGCTAATGTTATTCCATCAGTAACATGTTGCCTTATAATATCTACTGACTCTTTCGGTGTTAGGTTCTCATGAGGATTTCTTGATCCAAATTGATTTTCAATATACATTGTAGGATTCTCAGTTTTCCCTAAATCATGAAAATAGGCCATTGCTCTAGATAGTTGAGAGTTAGCACCTATTTTATGGGCTGCTCTATCTGCTAAAGTACCCACCACTAATGAGTGGTTAAAAGTTCCCAAAGCATTCTCTTCTAAGTATCTTAGGCCGGGATGATTACGATCAGCCAACTCAGATAATCTAAAATTAGTAGTTAAACCAAAGATAGATTCAATATAGTTAATTATTGAAAATGCAGCAAGATTTGCAAAAAGACCACCAAGCAATCCTGACACCAAAATTTCAATTAATTGAAAGTCTTCTCTTAAAAAGAAATAGACTCCGAATGCTATAAGAGGCTGCGTTAGGGAAATATAAATAATTCTTTCTCTTAATAATCTTCTATCAACATCTTCAGAAATAAATACTGCTGGCACAACTGATAAGACACCAGCTAAAGCAACCAGACCAATATTACCACCCCCTGAAAGGGCTAAAAGTGCACTTGATAGAGAGAGTACTAAAGTTGCCCTTAAATTCAGCAAGGTTGCAGAAATAACACCGACAAAAGATATTGGGACGGCATATTTTAAATAATCGATTTCAAAACTTTGAGAAAAGTATGAAGTACCTCTTAAAAATAAAGAAGCTATAAGAATTAAAGTTAAAAGTAGAAGAAATTCTTTATCATTAAACCAAATTGAATCTTTAAACCTCCAAAATAAGAAGTAAATTAAAATGAAAATTGAAAATATAATCGGAATTGCTGCAGTCTGAATATTTCTTGATTCTCCAGATAAATAACCAAATCTATCTAAAGCTTTATATTGAACAGAACTAATTTGCTCTCCTTCGCTTATAACTAAATCTCCTTCAAAATACTTAACTATTACTGGTTCAACTGATTCAGCAATTTTTGTTTTTTGTTCTTCCCATAACTCTTCTTCTAATCTTTCATTAGCTAATAAGTTCTCAGCAATTATTTCTGCTACAGCTGACCTTATTCTATTTTCTGGAATTAATACATAAAGTTCACTTGAAAGGTCTAAATAGGGAGGGTTTGAAACTAATGTTTGCCTTAATTGATTTAAGCTTTCATTGTTAATTCCAGCTGAGAGTATTTCATCTGCTTGTGTTTTTGTTTCCAATTCAAGCTGGGAAAGATAATTTGTTTTATTGTTTAAATCATAATTTGAAATTTCTACCAAAACTTCAATAGTCGAAGTTGATATTGTTGAAAAAAGTACTGATTCTGTAATATTTGCTATTTGTATAATCTTAGAATTTTCGATAACTTGAACTTCTGGTTCTGATTCTTCTTCAACTATTGTGTCATCTGTAACTATCAATTGCTCATCTGTTCTCGCCTCAATAACTGTTAAAAACATTTCTGTAACACCATTTATTGCTGAATTATTTAAGTCACTATCAATAGAATATATTGGACTAACTGATTCAATAGCTATCTGAGTATTGATTGCAGTTTTATCATCATCAATTATTTCTATATATTTTGGAGCTGTAAAGGTCGTGGGTGATGTATCTCCAATGCTAATTTTTATTATTTGGTTTTCAGGAAATAATGTGAATGAAATGAACCAAACTAAAGCCCCAAAAATAACTACATAAGTTAATTTTTTAACATGAAAAATATATTCTTTAATCATTTTCCAGGAAACACTTCTAATATTTTCGACACAATCGGATTTCTAACAATATCACTATTTTGAAATTCCATAACAGATATTTCATCAATATTAGATAATATTTTTCTTGTTTTCTTTAAACCGGAATAGTCTTTTTTATAAAGATCAATCTGTGTTTCATCTCCAGTAATAATAACTTTAGAGTTCTCTCCTAAACGTGTTAAAAACATTTTTATCTGACCAACTGTTGCATTCTGAGCTTCATCTAAAATAATACAAGCATCATTTAGTGTCCTACCCCTCATATAAGCTAATGGGACGATTTCAATATTCCTTTTTTCAATTAAATATCCTAAGTTTTCATTTCCAAAAAAATGCTCTAAGGAGTCAAACAATGGAACTAGGTAAGGATCTATTTTTTGTGAAAGATCACCTGGTAAATAACCTAATCTTTCACCTGCTTCTACAGCTGGTCTTGTTAATACTATTTTTCTAATTTTATTCTCAGCATAAAGTTTTACTGCACTTGCAACAGCTAAAAATGTTTTCCCTGTTCCTGCCGGACCAATTCCAAAAGTAATTGTTGAATTTGAGATTGTTTCCAAATATTTAAACTGATTAATATTCTTAACTTTTATTGATTTATTATCAATTATATTTACAGAGCTTATTTTTTTTCCATTCCTCTTTATTCCTGTATTAATTTTTGACAATAATTCAACATCTGCTTGGTCAATAACTTCTTTATTAGTACTCATTTCTACCATCTCATCTAATATTCTTAATACTTCGGTTGCTTCTCTTTTATCTCCATCAATGTAAATAATATTCCCCCTTACGTTTATTTTAAGAAGGGGAAACATCGATTTAATATACTTAAGATTATTATCATTAACTCCAAAAATATTGACTAGTTCTAATTCTGATGGTATAACTTTTTCAATTCCCATTAAAACTCTCTCAACTTTTCTCCACCTAGTAAATGAAGGTGTATATGAAAGACTGTCTGCCCTCCATCATTATTGGTATTCCAAACCAATCTATAACCACTTTCTTCTATTTCATATTTTTTTGCTAGTTCTTTTGCAACTAACACCATGCTACCTATCAAATCTTTATCTTCATTTTGTAAATCATTTATAGTATTTATCCTCTTTTTTGGAATAATTAACAAATGTACTTTTGCTGCAGGATTTATATCTTTTATGCTAAATATTTTTTCATCTTCATAAATTATTTCAGACTCTATTTCTTTATCTAAAATCATCTGAAATATTGATTTTTCTTCCATATTTTTATTTTATATCATTAAGGAAACTGCAACAATCGCTGCTGTTTCTGTTCTAAATGTAAATTCATTAATATTAGAAGTATAACTAAATTTATCTAATTCATCTTCAGACCA
>CAZKFE010000089.1:0-3161 GCA_964551955.1 uncultured Candidatus Actinomarina sp.
TGTTAAAACTATGCAAAAAAATTGGATAGGAAAGTCAGAAGGTGCACAATTTAAATTAAAAGTTAATGATTCGGATATTTCATTTGAGGTTTTTACCACAAGACCAGATACTCTTTTTGGTATGACATTCGCAGTCATTTCTCCTGAGCATGAACTTATGGAAAATATATTAGAAATTTCTGATAACAAAAAACAGATTAAAGAATATATAGAAAAAGCTAAATCCAAGTCCGAATTTGAAAGGATGTCAATATCAAAGGAGAAGTCAGGTATTGACACGCATTTAAAAGTTATAAATCCTATTACTAATGAAGAGGTTCCATTGTGGATTGCTGATTATGTATTAATTAATTATGGAACAGGTGCAATAATGGCCGTACCAGCACATGATCAAAGAGACTATGACTTTGCAAAAAAATACAATATTGAAATTCGACAAGTAATAATGAATAAAGAATCACAAAAAGACGTAGAGATGGAAGCCTATGTTGAAGAAGGAGTATTAATTAACTCCGGAGAATTTAATGATCTAAATTCTCATACTGAGGCAAGTCTGAAGGTTATTCAGTATTTAGAAAAGAACAAAATAGGAGAAAAGAAAACTACATTTAGACTTAGAGATTGGTTAATAAGCAGACAAAGGTATTGGGGTTGTCCAATCCCATTAATTAATTGTGAAGACTGTGGCTTAGTAGCTGAAGATATAAAAAATCTTCCAGTTCTTCTTCCAGAAATTGAAAATTATTTAAATACAGACGGTTCCCCCCTTTCAAAGAGTGAAGAATTTATTAATGTTGAATGTCCAAAATGTAAAAAAACAGGATTAAGAGAAACAGATACTATGGATACTTTTGTTGATTCTTCCTGGTATTTTTTGCGTTTTTTGGACTCTAAAAACTCAGAAGAGCCTTTTAAATCTACATTTATAAATGATTGGCTTCCAGTTGACCAATACATAGGTGGGGTAGAGCATGCTATCTTACATTTACTGTATTCACGATTTTTTGTTAAAGCATTAAGAGATTTAAAAATGATTGACGTTGACGAACCTTTTAACAATTTATTTTCTCAAGGAATGATAAATTTTGAAGGTGCAAAAATGTCAAAATCAAAGGGTAATATAGTTGATCCAGAAGGTTATTTTAAGTCACATGGAGCAGATGCTCTAAGATTGTATATTTTATTTATGGCTCCACCAAGTGACGGTGTAGATTGGAACGATGGTGGTATTGAAGGGACTAAACGGTTTTTGAATAAATTATGGGAAAATCTGGCTCAAATAATTGATATGAAGATTGAACCAAATAGCACTGATGAATCCGGCACAGAAATTGAGAGGCAACTGAACCAAGCAATAGAGTCTATAACTAATCACCTAGAAAAGTTTGAATTTAATACTGCAGTATCAGATTTAATGATTTTAAATAATAATCTTTCTAATTATTTGAGTAATACTGAATTTATAAGTTCTGAACTTAAAGATCAAATAATTAGACAGACGTCTTTATTGGTGTATCCTTTAGCGCCTCATTTTGGATCAGAAATATATAATAATTATTTCAATGAAGAAATCAGCAAAGAGGAATGGCCAAAGTTTAATAAAGAAAAATTAACCAATCCTACATATGAATTGGTAATTCAAATTAATGGGAAGAAGAAAAACGCTATTGAGGTTGACAGAGGTATCACTCAGGATCAAGTTGAAGAAATATGTAAAACTCAATTCAAAATAGATATTAATAAAGCAAAAAAAGTGATTTTCTTACAAGATAAGTTAATAAATATAGTAATTTAAGTGGCTAATTTAGTAGTAACTCCAAGTTTGATAAGTGACATCTCAGTTCTAAATGAAGAATTAAAAATAAAATCTACTATAGAAAAAATATCTTTTGAAGAATTTATATCTGAAAATAGTATTACTCTTTTTGAAAATGATAATTACAAGTTTATTTATGATAAGTTTGTTTCATATGCTGAATTAAATAAAATAAATTTTAATTTTAATGAGAATTATATCTTCCAAATAAAAAAACAGAATTTAAGCAAATTTTCTAGTGAAAATGCAGACATTAAAGTCCACTATGTAGAACCACAAAAAGAAAAAGAAATTTTCCCATGGGATTTTACTAAAATATTATTTTCTTCAAAAATACAATTACAATCTGAAATAGTTGATCACTTCTGTATTGATGAAAATATATTTAAACAATTTTTATCCTATTTTCACAAAGAATTAATTAGATTGAAACTTACATTTTTATATGACGATGATGATATATCAAATGTTCTTGGTGAAAAAATCGATTACAAGTATCAATTAGCTAGGGAAAGAAAATCAAAATACAACGTAGAAGATATAGATAAATGTATTGAAAATATTTACAAAATAGAGAAACTAATTTTAGAAAGTGGATTTAATTCTGAAAATGCTAAAAGATTTATAGTTTCTTCTAAAAGTTTACTTCAGTTTTGAAATTCTTGATTTGTTTCTATCTCTGAAGTTTTTACTAATTATTCCATCAGAGTAAGCTTTATCGAGCATTCTTATAACGTTTGTTTTATTATCTAGAATTAAATTATTTTCTTCATCATAAATAGATTTGAGTGAGGATTTAAGAGATGTTTTAGCAGCTTTATTTCTTATATTTCTTGTTTTATCTTGTCGTATTCTCTTTTTTTGTGATTCAATATTAGCCATCTAAAACCTCTTAGTATATAAGATAATAACTTATTAAAGATGTTAAATAATAAAAATATAAGAAATATTTCGATAATTGCACATGTTGATCATGGAAAATCTACATTAGCAGATAGGTTGATTGAATTTTCTGGTTTAGTTAAACCTGGAGACCATGAAGATCAAATTCTTGAAACTATTGACTTAGAGAGAGAAAGAGGCATAACCATTAAATCACAACCTATAAGGTTGAAATTTCAAGATACAATAATTAATTTAATTGATACACCAGGGCATGTTGACTTCTCTTATGAAGTCTCAAGAGCTTTAATAGCATGTGATGGGGCAATATTACTTGTAGACGGCACCCAAGGCGTGCAGGCACAAACTTTTGCACATTCTTATGCTGCTATAGAAGCTGGTCTAGATATAATACCTGTCATAAATAAAATTGACTCTGTTGATGTTGAAATAGAGAATGTAT
>CAZKFE010000090.1:0-3155 GCA_964551955.1 uncultured Candidatus Actinomarina sp.
TATCCCAACTGACTTACGGTTGAGTATGCTAAAACTTTTTTCAAATCATCTTGAACAATTGCAATCAGACCTGCACTAAATAATGTTATAACGCCAAATATAAGAACAACATCTAGTGCTTCATGAGCTATTCCTTGGTAAAAAGGAAAAAGCCTACCTAGTAAATAAACACCTGCGGTCACCATAGTTGCAGCATGCATAAGTGCTGAAACAGGTGTAGGTCCTGCCATAGCATCAGGAAGCCAAACATGTAATGGAAACTGAGCACTCTTACCCATGGCACCAATAAATATTAAAATTCCAGCTATGTACGCTACAGATTTGATTGCCTCGTAATCGTGAGTAGCTTGATAAAGTATTTCTGAAATCCTTAATGTTCCAGTTGTAAGAGCAAGAACAATAATACCAATCATTAAACCTACATCAGCAACTTTATTAGTAATGAAAGCTTTCATTGCAGCTGATGAGTTTTCTTTCTCCTCCCAATAATGGCCTATTAATAAGTATGAACATACACCAACTAATTCCCAACCAATTAATAACTGTAAAAGTGTTGGGGAAGACACAAGAACTAACATACTTCCAGCAAATAAGGTTAAAGATGTAAAGAAGAAGGTGTATCTGATTTCACCTTCCATATAGTTTATGGCGTATATAAAAACTAATAATGAAACTGTACCTACAACAAAATACATCATTATAGAAAGACCGTCTACAACCCATCCAAATTCAATCTGAAAAGATCCTATACTACCTACATTGACAAAAAATTCTGAAACAACGCCTTTCGTGACGTTGAGGTAAAACAAAATACAACTGTAAAGGAAGATAAAAAATACTGAACCTAGTGCAATTTCTGCACCCTTTAGGGGTAAATTCTTTCCAAAAAAGGTTATAAGTATAGCTGCTAAAAAAGGCAGGACTACAATAATCCATGCGAATTCAGCAAAGATGCCTCCATCTGTATAGGAGGACTTTGCCTGAGCAAGTAAATTTATAGTGTAATCAACTACCATTTCATCAAATCAAATTCATTTATATTGGCTGTTTGTCTGTTTCTAAATAGCATAAGTACTATTGCTAAACCAATCCCAACTTCTGCAGCAGCAATTGTTATAACAAAAATAGCAAATATTTGTCCATTTAATAAAACATCTGAAAGCATCTGGTTAAAGACTACAAAATTTATATTTACAGCATTAAGTATTAATTCAATTGATAATAAAACCATTACTGCATTTCTTCTTACAAGGATTCCATATATGCCCATTGAAAACAAAGCAGCAGCTGCAATTAAAAATGGTTGAGCACTCATATTTGATCCTCGTCAACTAAAGCGTTGTCTTTTCTAGCTAAGGTTATTCCACCAATTAGAGCAGCTAATAAAACAAATGAAACAATTTCAAAAGGGTAGACAAACCTAGTTAATAGTATTTGACCCAAAATCTCAGTTGATGTTCCTTCTGTTATGTTTATCTGTGCATTAAAAGTATTTAAAAGTATATATGAAAAAATTCCAAAGATTGAAAAAGAAATTACTAAAGCTATTGTTTTGTTTTTATCATTATCAAGCTCTGCATTCTCGCCTAGCGGAGCCCTCGTAATCATTATTCCAAACAAAAACAGTACAATTACAGCACCTATATAGACCATAACAATAACTAAACCTACAAACTCAGCTGATAACAGCAAAAAGATTACCGCTGTTATTGTAAGTGTGAATACCAAAGCTACTGCTGCATGAATAACATTTGAAGTTGTAACAACTCTTACACCAGCCAAAAGTAGACCGAGTAATAGAAAATAACTGAAAATATCTATTGCTTCCATATATTAATTCTCTAGACCGCCAGTTTCTGGAACAGTCTTTAGCCACTCATCCAATCTATTCTTATCATGGAGCATAGCTCCCATGTTGTACTCAGAATATTCATACTCAGGAGTCCAAAATAAAGCATCAAATGGACATACCTCAACACAGATTCCGCAATACATACATAATGCATAATCTATATCGAACCTATCGAGGACTGCTCTACTTCTCTGTCTTCCTCCCGGTTTTGATGGTGGTTGTAATTCTTTATGTCCTTCAATATATATACACCAATCAGGGCACTGTCTTGCACACAACATACAACTTGTACAAGCTTCTTGATCTAGTGCTATAACTCCTCGAGCTCTTGGTGCAACAATCTCTTTTTCAAATGGATAATTTACATTTGGATTCTTTGTTAAAGGGGATAAAGTTTTAAACATGTTTATTAATAGAATTTTCATTCCTGTTAAAAATCCTGGAAGTTTAGGTCTAAAATCTTTCATTTAAAAAACTACTTTCATTACTGATGTTATCAATATGTTTAATAAAGAAAGTGGAATTAAAATCTTCCATGCAATATTTTGCAGCTGATCTTCTCTAAACCTTGGGAAAGACCATCTAACTAATACAAGAATAAAACCAAGAAGAAGTGTTTTTGTCAATAGTGAAACTGGTCCATAGAAATTAACCCACTCTACAGGTAATAGAGGTATGTGATACCCTCCAAGAAATAATGTGGCTGCAATAGCACACATAACAAACATATTTATATATTCAGCTATATAAAAAATTAGAAATCTAATTCCTGAATATTCTGTCATAAAACCAGAAACTAATTCAGATTCACCAATAGGCATATCAAAAGGAATTCTCATCATTTCTGCTGTTGCAGCAATCATAAATATTACAAAAGCTACCCCTTGTCCTGCTATAACAAAAGGAAGACCCCATTCAATCTGTTTTTCAACTATCCCAACAAGAGACATTGTCTCTGCTTGTATAACAACTCCGACTACCGCAAGTATTAAAGGTAATTCATAAGCTATAAGTTGTCCGGCAGCTCTAAGCCCTCCCATTAAAGAATATTTATTAGCCGAGGACCATCCTGCAGTAAGCACTCCTAAAGTAGATATCGTACTAATTGCCAACAAATAAAATACTCCCAAATTTAAGTCAGCGACTACCAATGTAGGGCTTATAGGAACTACTACAAAAAGACCGAACACTGAAAATAAAATAAACGCAGGAGCAAGCTTAAAAACTGTTTTATCAACTTTTGTAGGGATAATATCCTCTTTTTGGATAAATTTAATCACTTCAGCTAATGGGAAAATAAAAC
>CAZKFE010000091.1:0-2512 GCA_964551955.1 uncultured Candidatus Actinomarina sp.
AATAAATAAAGACAGAGAATATATTTCAGAAAAAGACTGTCATGAAATATTAGAGATACTTAATAATGGTTCAGCTAAAACATCTAAGATAAAGGAAACATCAAGAAGCGGTAAACCACCTAAGCCACTAAAAACTACAAGTCTTCAATCTTCAGCTAGAAATAATCTTGGATTTCAACCTAGAAAAACTATGAGCGTAGCTCAAAAACTCTATCAAGAAGGATTGATAACATATATGAGAACAGATTCCATCCGTCTTTCAGAAATCGCAATTAAAGCAGCTAGAAATTATATCTCTGAAAACTTTACAAAAGAGCATCTACCAAATGAGCCAAATTTATATGGAGATAACAAAAACGCACAAGCAGCACATGAAGCTATCAGACCTTCGGGTGATACTTTTACAGAACCAAAAGAATTACTACAAAAATATAAAGAAGACAGTGACGAATTCAAACTTTATTCTTTAATTTTTAATATAACTGTAGCCTCCCAGATGACTGAAGCAAAAGGAATAACAAAGAGCATAGAGATAGAGGTAGCGGATGAGGCTTTTGGTCCAATTGTTCTTGGAATTTCTGGAACTACATGGACTTTTGGAGGATACCGAGATTTAATTAAAGACTTAAGTGAAAAATCTCAAGAATTGCCAGACCTTAATGAAGGTGACATAGTTAATATAATAAATTCTATTTCAGAAGAAAAATTCACAACTCCCCCAAACAGATACTCTTCTACTTCATTAATTAATAAACTTGAAGAGCTAGGAATAGGCAGGCCATCAACCTATGTTTCGATTATTGAAAGTATTACTTCTGTATTTATAAATTCTGAATCTAGTTTAAAGCCAAGGATTCTTGCTATTGCAATGATTAACAACTTTATGAAACCGTACTTTGATTTATATATAGATTACGAATTTTCAAAACTAATGGAAGACGAACTAGATAAGATACTTGAAAGTGAAGATCCAGAGGGAGCAAAAATTAAATTCCTTAAAGATTCCTATGGCAAAATAAGAAAACATATTGAAGGATATGAAAATGCCTGATCCAATAGAACTAACTTCCATCCCCCTACCTTTTGATTCACCATATGTTATAAAAACAGGAAGAATTCAAGGAAGGATACCTTATCCTTACCTGTTAAGAAATGACGATTTTAAGATAGGACTACCTCCTGAAATCACAATTGAAGAAATAACTAAAGAACTTATTAGAGATCTTGAAAAAAAACAGGAGGCAAGTTTAAGAAAAGAACGTACGATATGCGAATGTCCTGAGTGTGGTACATCAATCTACATTAAGTTAGGGCCAAATGGAAGTTTCTACATTCAACATGGAGTGAAAGAAAAAGGTGTCAGACAAGAAAAATGTATATATAAAAATATGATTGGACCAATTTTTGAAGATGAAGACCCGGATAGCCTGACACCAGAAAAGGCAATAGAACGATTTTCTTTATCTGCAAAAAATCCAAGACATATAGTTAGTGAGAGTGGCTGGGATTACATGACAGCAGTTGGTCCTTATGGTGGTTACTCTATGAAGCAAAGGAACAGACAAGTTTTTGATTATGAAGAATTAAAAGCTTTAAAAAAGAATGAAATTTTTGAATTAATTGAAGAAGAAAAATCTCAAAGAATTTTAGAAATATTAGATAGTGAAAATAAAAAAATACCTAAAAGCGGTACAAAAGAAAAAATTATAGATTCAATTGCTGAAGTTTTTGAAATAGTAGAAAAAACCATAAAAAAACTGTCGAAGGATGAATTAGTAGAGCTATCAAAATTACTCGAAATTGTGCTTTATAGAGGTAGATTCAGAATGAAAGCCGAAGACGCAACTAAAGACAACCTTATAAATAAAATTGTTACTGAAAAAAAGAATAAACCATTAGAAAGTCCGAGGGATGCTTTAACTATAAGCCCTGAAGAAATACTTAGTTTATTTGGAGACAGCAAATAAAGCGGCTAAATATTTGATTCAAATTTATCAATTGAATTTTCCCATTTGTAATTTTCTTCAATAAACTTTTTACTGGCTTTACCAAACTCTTCAATTTTTTCGGGATTATTAATAAAATATAATATTGCTTCCTTCAAAAGCGTCGGTGAACTAACAACAAAGCCACTTCTGCCTGGAAGAATTGTCTCTATTGATCCTCCAGAAGCTCCTACTATCACTGGCAAGCCATAAGTTCCTGCTTCAAGATAAACTAACCCAAGACCTTCAAACTCAATTCCAAAATATTTTGATGTAGAAGGCATCGCAAAAATATCTATTGATTTATAAAAATCACTATTGTTCCCTTCTTGTAAGTCATTAAAAAAAGTTACTTCAGCAGAAGATATCCCAGCTAGTTTTTTTAAATAATTTTCTTGCTTACCAAAGCCAAGAATATTCAGCTTTATTTCATATCCTTCTTCGTTTATTTCGTGAACTGCATCAATAAGCCAGTTTATTTTTTTTCTTGAAACAAATCGGCTTACTACTCCAACAGTTAAAGCTCC
>CAZKFE010000091.1:2522-3084 GCA_964551955.1 uncultured Candidatus Actinomarina sp.
CCTTCTACTTTATAATCTTTTTCAAATTCCTCTATATCAGCTCCAGCTCCAATATTTATTACTTCTGTAGAAGTTATATCAATTAATTTTTTACGAGAAAATTCACTTACAGTGAACACCTTATTTAAATTATTTAGGTTTCTTTTTAAAATTGTTCGTATCAGTGGAATATAATTTAAAATATTAAATTCTGCACCATGACATATCATATACTGAGGAATTTTGATATTACGCGGTTGATTTGGAAGTTCTAAATTTGTTAACTTATTTACAAACAAAAAATTTGGGTTGCTAGAACCATGAAGAATTAGATCTATCTCATTTTCAATAACAATTTCCTGTACCTCTTGAAAGACTTTATTTGGATTGACTAGCAATTTTGCTTTTGATTTTATTACATTCTCACCTTCAGCCCAGTTCGGACCATAGACAATGAGGTCTGAATTTAAATTTTCTGATAATTTACTTAGGTATGTTGTTATTCCGCCTTTTTTTGGCAACCAATCGTTTGTTATCAATAATATATTCATAGACTATTTGAATAATATTATACGTAGAAACT
>CAZKFE010000092.1:0-3065 GCA_964551955.1 uncultured Candidatus Actinomarina sp.
CAGAGTTTTCAACAACAGTAACAGTATTAGTTTCTTGAACGGTTGTAGTTGTTGTTACATTAGTGTCCTCAGATGAATCAACATTGTTTGAACACAATACAAATGTTGTGGCGAAAATAGTCAATAAAATAGTCGAGTAAATATTTTCTTTTAACTTCACATTATTTATATTAACTATTTTTTTTCAGCAAAATGTGTGTCATATGTGTGTCGCAGAGGTAAAAATCAGAGTGTATTTCTGAAAAATCCTTGTGGGCGCTACAGGATTTGAACCTGTGACTTCTTCCTTGTAAGGAAAGAACCATTAAATACTAGAGAGTATCAGAGGTTCTTAAAATTATACGACCCCAATAGATTCAACCTCTTAAAAGTTATCAGAGAGTATCAGAGACTACCTCTCGTTTGAATTCTTTTGGGCGTCAAATGGGCGTCAGTTAAAAACTTATGACACCCCAGTGTCAATGTGACCCCCCTCTATATTAAATATGTAAGGTCTCAGAGAATTGCTGGTAAATCTGTCTACTGTTTGCATATATTAATTTGGGCGTCACTGTGTTTATAACGATACACCTTTACGAATGTGAGGAAACTAAATTTTAGAGTTTGGAATAAAAAATAAACAGTTTTTATTTACCAGATTTTTTTCTGTTATCTTCCTTACAAAGCAATTGACAGTTTTCTTGATTTGTTTTACCACCAGCGTGCCAAGGGGTTATGTGATCAGCCTCCATTCCTGATAAAGGAAACTCTTCATTACATTCTACGCATATCCCTTTTTGTAATTCATAAACTTTTTGTTTCATCGCATCACTAAAAGCTCTGATACTTAAATATTTCTCATTTCTAGTTAAAACATATGAGTAAATTCCTTTTTTATTTGTAACATCATCATCAAGTATCAATTGTGCAATCTCTTCTTCAATTTTTGAAGGGTTTATATTTGTATTTTGAAACTCGTTATATAGGTCTCCCCAAGGAACACCTTTCATAAATTTCTTTCTCTTATTTGTAAAGCTAGCGTCTACCCAAGAAATGACTGATTGAAAATAATTCCACAAATTAATTGCAGTAGGGTCATCTTGATGTTTACCCATATACTCTTCTATCTCACTCTTGCTAATCCATTTAATTGCAGTTTCTAAATAGTCCTGTCTTATTGGAGAGCCAGACATATAATCACTTGCTATAGCATATGAGGGACAACCAGTTTTAGAGAAATATCTTTTTGCATCAGAAACCCAAGAGCCAGAATATACTGCATTTCTTAATTCTTGGTCTGTCAATTGTTCTCCTGCAATATTTATAGTTCTAAACCAGTCAAGTTTCTCACTATCTGTTCCAGAACAGAAGTAAACCATTATTTTGTAGTTCAATATTTTTTCTTGTTCGTCATCTTGGAGGTTGTGAAAGTATCTATCTTCGTAGGCAAAGTCACCATTAATAAATTGACATATTGAGATTGTTCGTTGTTGACCATCTATAACTTCATAATTTCCATCTTTTTTTACAGCCCAATAAAAAACATTAAGAGGAAAGTTTTTAAAGACAGTATTGATTACAAGATTTCTTTGTTTGTCACTATAAATAAACTCTCTTTGGTAGGGTGGTCTGATATCCAACTTTCCACCATACCCAACAACTCCTTCTTCTTGGTTGTCTAAGAAATCTTTTGAGAGTTCTTTTATGGTTACTTCTTTTAATTCAATTTTCATAATCGTTTATTTTTAATAATTATTCTCATATATGGAATTGTTGCGACACCATTATTATCATAATATCCTAAAACAGGGTGGTCTTCCTTGATTGAGCCCTTACCTCCATTCTTATAATAATTGTCAACAAAATTTTGTTTTAATCCTTTTTTATTCAACTCTCTATATAGATTTCCTTGACCTTGACCAATAATTTCAAATTGGTCTGGGTTATATTTGTTTAAAAAAGTTACAGGAACGCCCATATGTCCTTTGTAATCCATTGGTATTTCTTTAACCTTATCTACATTGATTGCGTCATAATTGTCATATTTTGGGTATTCATCCTTTGAGTATTTTTTGTATAAAATTAAATCTTCTTCAGTCTTTTTAATTTTTAAATTAGTAAACCAGACAACACCAGATACTCTAATCATTCCTTCTCTTACATCAGATGCAGTTTGTGTATTTTCATAAGTAGTATTTATAAAATGTCCCGCACCTCCCTTAAAGCCATATCCTAACCAAAGTTTATTTTCTTTAATAAGTGAAAATATTTCTGAATAGGTAATTGCATTTTGATGACCTACTATTACAAATTTTTTATTAAATTTTTCTAATTGGTCTACATATTCTCTGAAAAGAGAAAATGGTGGATTGGTTACCACAATGTCTACTTGTTTTAAAAGGTCAATACTTTCTTCACTTCTAAAATCACCATCTCCTTTTAATGGATGAATTCCAATTTCTTCAGGGTCAGGTACTTTGTTGTTGTTTTTATCTCCTTCATACTCAAGGTACACTGCTTGTTCTGAAGTGTTCTGTGAGAATAAATTCCAATCTTGATTTTTATAGCAGGTAGTTATTAGTTTTTTTAATTTAAGTTGTTCAAAATTTAAAGCAAAATAGTTAAAGAAATTGCTAATCCTCGGATCATCACAATTGGAATAGACTACTTTATTTTTGAAATGTGGTCTGTAATGTCTAAGCTCTCTTTCAATATCTGAAAGCTGAGTATAAAACTCATCCATTTTATTCTTTTTAGCTTGTCTAAGTATCTTATTAGTGTTCCCTTTTGACATATGTTTACCTTAGGATTTTAATTTTTTATTTAATTCTATCAAACAATAGGTAGGGGTGGGTTGAAAATCGCTAGCTTGTTCTAGCTCACAGGTTAAGCACCTCACACAATTTTTATACGCTTATTACTTTTATTACCCCTCAGACAGAGAGAAGATTCTAATTTGTTAGTGTGATTTGAGATGTTTTTCTACAGAATGGGCGTCATTTGGGCGTCAAAGTAATTTATTTCTTACTGTATTTCTGAAAAACCCTTGTGGGCGCTACAGGATTTGAACCTGTGACTTCTTCCTT
>CAZKFE010000093.1:0-2964 GCA_964551955.1 uncultured Candidatus Actinomarina sp.
GGTCAAATTGCAGGTTTAAATGTATTAAGAATTATTAATGAACCTACTGCAGCAGCTTTAGCCTATGGATTAGAAAATAATGAAGATCAAAAAATTTTGGTCTATGACTTAGGTGGGGGAACGTTTGATGTCTCTGTATTAGAGATTTCAGAAGGAGTTTTTGAAGTTAAGTCAACATCAGGTGACTCAAAACTAGGTGGGGACGACTGGGATGAAAGAGTAATGGACTGGTTAGTTGAAAAATTTAAATCTTCAACAGGAATTGATATTTCAGAAGACAAAATGGCTATGCAGAGAATAAAAGAAGGTGCTGAAAAAGCAAAAATAGAGCTTTCTTCAACAACTGAAACTGAAATTAACTTACCTTTTATTACAGCTAATGACTCAGGTCCACAGCATTTGTTAGAAAAGTTATCAAGAAGTGAATTTGAAAAAATTACATCAGATCTTGTTGATAGAACAAAAGACCCTGTAAATAAAGCCGTAAAAGACGCTGGATTATCTTTTTCAGATATTGAACACATAATCTTAGTTGGTGGATCAACTAGAATTCCTGCTGTTCAAACACTTGTTAAATCTATCACTGGAAAAGATCCATCGAAAGGTGTAAACCCAGACGAAGTTGTAGCTTCAGGTGCTGCTATTCAAGCAGGCGTTCTAAAAGGCGATGTTAAAGATGTCTTACTTCTTGATGTTACCCCACTAACACTTGGTGTTGAAACAAAGGGTGGAATTATGACAAAAATGATTGAAAGAAACACAACAATACCAACAAAAAGATCTGAAACATTCTCAACAGCTGACGACGGACAGACTCAAGTAGAAATACATGTTCTTCAAGGCGAAAGAGAGATGGCTTCTGGTAATAAGTCATTAGGTAAATTTAATTTAACTGATATCCCTTCAGCAAAAGCTGGAACACCTCAGATTGAAGTTACTTTTGATATTGATGCTAACGGAATTGTTAATGTTAATGCAAAAGATCTTGGTACTGGTAAAGAACAAGCTATAACAATAACTGGTGGTACTGCTCTCGAAGAAGATGAAATAGAGAGAATGGTTAAGGATGCTGAGGAACATGCAAATGAAGACGCTAAAAAGAAAGAGCTTGTTGAAACAAGAAATTTAGCTGAAAGCATGGTTACCTCTACAGAGAAAATGCTTGAAGAGAATAGAGATAAGGCTACTGACGAGGAAATTAAAGCTATCAATGAAAGTAAAGATAACTTATCAAAAGTACTTGAGAATCAAGAAGCAAGTCTTGATGAAATGAAGAATTCAATTGATGAGTTGACAAAAGCTAGTCAATCATTTGCAGAAAAACTTTATGCTGAAGCTCAACAAAATAATGAAGTTTCTGAAAATGAAGAAGCTAATGATGATGTTGTTGATGGTGAAGTCGTAGAAGAAGATGAGTAAAAAAAAGTCATCATCTAAGAAAAAAGATGATGAAAAAAATGTAGATAATTCTAAAGAAGAAAAATCGCCCTCTATCCCTTTAGAAGATTATGAAAAAATAAAAGATGACTACTTAAGACTTGCTGCAGATTTTGACAATTTTAAAAAAAGAACCGAAAAAGATAAAGAAAATCAACTAGTAGGGTCACTATCAATTATATTGGTTGGACTTTTCCCTCTTATAGATAACTTTGAAATAGCAATGGGTCAAGAAGAAGTTCCTAAAGAACTTGAGGCATTATATAAATTAGTATTAACTTTCCTTGAAAGTTTAAATATTACTGAAGTACCAGGAGTAGGGGAAGAGTTTGATCCTTCATACCATGAAGCAATAGAACACACAGGTGAAGGTGATGACCAAATAGTTGGAGAGGTTTTGCGAAAAGGTTACAAACTAGATGATAGATTGATAAGACCAGCAATGGTTAAAGTTCAAAGTGAATAGAGACTGGCTAGAAAAAGATTTTTATGCCATTCTTGGTGTTTCAAAAGATGCAAGTGCTGATGACATTAAGAAAGCTTACAAAAAATTAGCAAGAGAAAATCATCCTGATCTAAACCCTGGAGATACAGAGGCAGAGAAAAAATTCAAAGAAATATCAGAAGCTAGTGCTATCTTGTCTGATGAAGGAAAGCGTCAAGAGTATGATCAAGTTAGAACAATGGGTGCTTCCGGATTCTCTGGCTTTTCAGGTGGTCAAGGCTTCAATGTAGATATTGGAGATATTTTTGGTGATATATTCGGATTTGGAGGGTCTGGCAGAAGAAAGGGTCAAACATACCAAACAAACCTTACAATCTCATTTACTGATGCTGCATCAGGCATAGAAACTAATGTTCCCCTAAGGAAAGAAGTTGTTTGTGAAGACTGTAGAGGCAATGGGTCAGAAAAAGGTAAAGCCTTTCATACATGTAATATTTGTAATGGAAGCGGACAAACGGCATCTAACCAAGGTTTCTTTTCTTTCGCTCAACCTTGTTCAGCCTGTAAAGGACAAGGAAGTGTAATAGACAAGGAATGTAAACCATGTAGAGCACAAGGGTCTGTAATAAAAAATGAGACTATAAAAGTTAAAGTTCCGGCCGGTGTTGATAATGGAACTGTAATTAGACTAAGAGGCTATGGTGGACCCGGAGATGCTGGAGCCCCAGATGGTGACTTGTTAGTCCAAGTAGGAGTAGAGCCTCATAAGTTTTTTAAACGAAATGGTAGCGATTTAATATTAGAAGTTCCTTTACTTTTCTCTGAAGCTGGGCTTGGAGCTACAATTAAAATTCCAACACTTGAAAAAACAGTTAGCCTAAAGATACCTCAAGGTACACCAAGTGGTAAGTCCTTCAAAATAAAAGGAGAGGGAATCTCTCCTCAAGGTAGGAGATCTGGAGACTTGTATGTAAGAGTTGCTATAAAACCTCCTTCTAAATTATCAAGAACTGGTAAAAAGAAATTGGAAGAATTTAGAGATGAAGGATATGAAGGGACACCTGAAGAGTATAGAGGATACT
>CAZKFE010000094.1:0-2898 GCA_964551955.1 uncultured Candidatus Actinomarina sp.
TGCTGTTGGAAGTAGTCAAGATCCTCTAAATAAAAGTGATCTTGAATTTACTTTAGGTCCTAATCCAAAAGTTATACCATCTTTTGCGGCGTGTATATACCCCATGGAGTCAGTCTTTTCAATTATTGGAACCGAGGGTCTTGAGGTTTCTTTAGCCTCTCTTCTTCATGGTGAACAAAAAAAAACAATACATAAAGATATTCCAACTAGTGGGACAGCCATAACTAAAGCAAAAATTACAGCTGTTGAAGATTACAGAAAATTTGCATCGGTAACTATTGCCTCTGATTCTTATATAGGCGATGAAAAAATATCAACCGCAGAATCAGTAATGTTGTTTATTGGAGAAGGTGGTTTTGGCATAAAGCCAGAGAAGAAAGAAAAACTAACTTCCCCAAAAACTGACCCTGATAATGTAATTGAATATAAAACTCTTGAAAATCAAGCTATTCTCTACAGAGTTCCTTCTGGAGATAATAATCCCTTGCATGTTGATCCTGACTTTGCAAAAGTTGCTGGGTTCGAAAGACCAATACTTCATGGATTGTGTACATATGGAATAACTTGTAAAAAATTAATTGAAAGTGAATTTGAAAATGACCCCCTAAAAGTTTCTGAAATTTCTGCTCGATTTAGCGGACCAGTAACTCCTGGAAATACATTGCAAATAAACAGCTGGGATCAAGATTCCTATACAATTGCAAATGTAATTGAAAAAGAAACAGAAACAGTAGTGCTTAAAGATTTTGTACTAAAAAGAAAATAAATTTAATTTCCTAAGAAATCTACAACGCTTTCCCAGCCTTTGCTTGTCCCTTTATAAAATTCTGTGTATTGACATTTAGCACATGTAATTGCAGTGAATTTCCTATTTTGAATATTCATGAATCTCGACCATGATTTTCCAGTCATAGTTACAGTATCTTCTTCATATTGCATATTCTTACACTTTGTGCAGTACCAAGTTTTATTTTCCATATGAATATTGTACTATTAAATAGTGATGGAATTTAAAAAGCATATAAATCTTAGAATATTACTTTTCATTGGGTTATCTATATTAATTTCTTTTTGCGGTTCTCAAGAAGCTTCTGGGCCAGATCTCCAAATAATTAGAGTTGTTGATGATGAATTCTCTCCTAAGGTCCTAAAAATATCTGAGGGAACTACTGTTATTTGGGAGTCTGGTGGGTCAAATGACCATAATGTAATAGCTAGTGATGGATCATGGCAGGCTGTCTCCTCTGATTATTTTGAATATGGAATAATTACTAAAGGCGATCAGTTTGAACACACCTTTAATGAAGCTGGCGTATACGAATATTATTGCCCATATCATGGAACTAACAATAAAGGCATGGTTGGAATCATTATTGTTGGAGATGCAGAATATATTCCTCCTGTAGAAGACGTAAATGTTGCTCTAACTAGTGATGTTCTAGAAGTCGGCAAAGACTCTTCATTTTCAACAATACAAAGTGCTGTTGATGCAGCTAAACCGGGGAATTTAATTCTTATAAATAATGGCGTTTACAACGAAACAATTACTGTTACCACTCCTTATCTAACAATCCGTGGAAGAGATAGAAATAATGTAATTATTGATGGTGAGTTTATGAGAGAAAATGGAATAAATGTTTACGATACTGATGGAGTGAGTGTTGAGAACCTGTCCGTTAGAAATTTCTCTCTAAATGGTGTTTACTGGAATGGTTCTAAAGGCTTTGCTGGTAGATATTTAACAACTTATAACAATGGTGATTATGGTGTTTATGCATTTGGTTCGACAGACGGTATATTTGAGAATATATACGCTTCTGGACATCCTGATAGTGGTATCTATATTGGTCAATGCTACCCATGCAACTCCTTAATTTATGACAGTGTTGTTGAGGGCAATGCACTTGGGTACTCTGGAACAAATGCTGGTGGTCATTTGTATATATTCAATAATATTTGGAGAGATAACATGTCAGGAGTTATTCCAAATACATTAGATTCTGAATTAGACCCCCCTGGAAGAGAAACAACTCTCGTTGGTAATTTAGTTGTAAACAATAATAACTATGAAGCACCTTCAAACCGTTTTGGTTTAGTAGCTAAAGGAATGGGTATTGTTGTGCCCGGTAGGGTTGGAGATATAATCGAAAAAAATATAGTAATTAACCATGATAAATATGGTCTTGTCGCAAGCCCAATGTTAGATGTAAACCTCTATTTCTCTCAACATGTGCAAGTTAAGAACAATCTAATAATGGATTCAGGTTATACGGACTTAGCATTAGCTGGCCCTTGGGGTCCTGGAAACTGTTTTGAAGGAAATATCTATCAAACATCTACTCCTCCCTTGCTTGAGCAACTTCATGATTGTGAATCAGTCGGGTCTGGTTCTCTTCTTTCAAGATTCCCATTACAGGGTGACGTATCAGGATTAATGATGCTTGCAGGTTTATTTGCAGATGCAGCAAGCCAAGAAGCCCCTAAAGCAAGATATAAAGACTACCCTTGGCCAGAGCCTCAAGAAAATATGGCTTTCAGTGATATAAATAAACCATCCCCAGCAATAAATTTATTTTACGTACCAGATATGAATTCAGTTGATCTTCCTTTCCATCTTTTAGATGGTGATAGTATTGAAGATCTTACTGGAGCTAAAAAGGAGATAATTATGAGTGGAGTACCGATTACAAGCCCTAATGTTTGGCAATTGTTATTTCAACTTTACGGATATCTAATGCCTTTTGTTTTATATGCAGCTTGGGCTGCATTAGCAATCAAAGACATTGACTCTAATGATAAAGTTCAGGGAAGAAGTAAGTATATGTGGCTAGCAATAGTTTATCTTGTACCCTTCTTTGGTGTATTGATATACCACCTTGCAGGACCTAGCTTAATTTC
>CAZKFE010000095.1:0-2897 GCA_964551955.1 uncultured Candidatus Actinomarina sp.
ACAGATACAGCCTCCGATGATGCAGTTGCTTTATTAATGGCATTAGAGTGGGACGACGTTGACGTACTTGGAATAAGTATTGTATCGGGAAATATGCCAATCGAGCAAGGAAGTATTAATGCAAGATATACTGTCGAGCTTTGTAAAAAGAATACTCCAGTCTACATAGGTGCAGATAAACCATTAAAAAAGAAGAGGGAGCATGCAGATTGGTTTCACGGACCTGACGGCATGGGAGGAATGAATTATCCTGAGCCAAAACATTCTGAAACAGAGGAAGATTTTATAGAAGTTTTAAGAGGCTTAATAGAGGAACATCCAAATGAAATTACTCTCGTGACTCTAGGGCCATTGACTAATATTGGAAATTTTATTACAAAATATCCAGACTCTTTTTTAATGCTTAAGAATATTGTGATTATGGGAGGAGCTTCCAATACTGTTGGTAATGTGACACCTGCAGCCGAATATAATATTTGGTGTGATCCCGAAGCAGCAGATATAGTCTTTAAATCTAAACACCCTGACATAACAATGGTTGGTTGGGAACTTTGCAGAGGTGGTGCAAACTTAACGGAAGAAGAAATGGAGTATGTTTATAGCTTCGAGACGGAAAAAGGAAATTTTGCAATTGATTGCAATAAACATGCTTTAGATTCAAGTAAAAATTGGCTAGGAGATCCAGGCTTAGGATTACCAGATCCAGTTGCTATGGCAGTGGCATTAGACACAAATGTAACAGAAAGAGAATCAAAACATAACGTTCAAGTTGTCCTTGATGGGCCATCAAGAGGGATGACTATTGTTGACCAACTACATGTTGGAGAGAATGAACCAAATATAGACGAATGGTGGTCTAACACAGAAAGAAATATCAATGTCTGTTGGGAGATAGATAATAAAGCTTGGAAAGAAGCTTTATATAAAACTTTAAAATCTTAGCTGTCTCCCCAAGTATCTTCGAGGAAACCTTTTCTACCACTTGCTCTTGAATAAAGTTGATAGCGTGCATTTTGCTTTTTGTAAAAATCTTGATGGTATTCTTCAGCAATATAGAACTGAGGTGCTTCTGAAATTGCAGTAACAAGTGGTTTATCAAACTTTCCTGATTCTTCAAGTCTGACTTTGGATTCCTCTGCTAATCTCTTTTGTTCTTCTCCAACAGTAAAAATCTCTGTCCTATATTGGGAACCAACATCAGCAAATTGATAATTTAATGCTGTCGGATCAATATTTCTCCAAAATATTTCAAGAAGTTCTTCATAAGAAACAACACTCGGATCATATAAAATTTCGACTACTTCAGCATGACCAGTTTTTCCAGTTGTAACTTCTTCATAAGTTGGGTTTTCAACTGAACCACCCATATAGCCAGATGTTGCTTCTATAACGCCATCTAATGCTTCAAAAGGAGGTTCCATACACCAAAAACATCCTCCAGCAAAATAAGCTTTTTCATTTTGTTCTGACATTAAACTACTCACAGTTGTATTTGTACATGCAATTAATAATAATAGGAAAATAAATTTTAAATTTTTCACACTAAGTAGATAATAATTATAAGTTTTTGTTTATTGTGTTTATTAATATAAAATGGAAGTAAGTCCTTCGACCAATAAGGCGGAGAGATAAATATGAAAAAGACAGTGCCTAAAATAGTTAGTTTAAAAAATGATAGAGTAATTTCTATGATGACTGCTTACGATTACCCTTCTGCAAAAGCTGTTTCTGAAGCAGATATTGATATCATTTTAGTTGGCGATTCATTAGCTCAAGTAGTTCTTGGTCATGATGATACATTATCAGTAACAATGGATGAAATGTTACACCACGTTAAAGCAGTAACTCGGGCTAAGCCAAGCTCTCTTGTTGTTGCAGACATGCCATACATGAGTTTTCACAGCACACAAAAAGAGACACTTTACAATGCTTCAAGATTCATTCAAGAAGGAAAGGCTGATGCAGTAAAGCTTGAAGGTGGAGACAAGAGAAAAGACATGATAGAAGTTTTAGTTAATGCTGAAATTCCAGTTATGGGTCATCTAGGGTTAACACCTCAATCAAAAAATGTTATGGGCGGTTATAAAATACAAGGAAAAACGCTAGAGCTTGCAACAAAACTTTTAGAAGATGCAATCTTATTAGAATCACTTGGGTGTTTTGCCATAGTCCTAGAAGGAGTTCCATCAGTTCTTGCAGAAACAGTAAGTGAGAATATTTCCATACCAACAATTGGAATAGGTGCAGGTGTAAATGTTGATGGACAAGTTCTTGTATACCACGATTTAATTGGGATGAAATCTAAGGAATATATAGATGCAAAATTTGTTAAAAGGTATTCAAATCAATATGAAGACGTATTAGAAAGTATGAAAAGCTTTAAAAAAGATATTGAAAATAGGGATTTCCCTACAGAAAAGCATTCTTATGAAGCGGGAGAACTTACGGAAGATAATATAAAAGAGTGGAAAAAAGAAGTTAAGAAAATTCTGTCATAAGTCTTATCTAGTATTAAATTAATAAGTACCTGCTTTGAAAGAAGCCACGTACAGTGTCCATAGGAGAGAAATGAAAAAATATGATTTAGTCTCAATCTTGAGACCTACTACTGAAGAAAATAGAGTAGATGAAATTGACAAAAACATTGCTGAAATTATTACTTCAAATGGAGGCAAGGTTCAAGAGCAAGGTGTTTGGAAAAAAAGCAAACTAGCATATCAAATTGATACGTTTAATGAAGGTATTTATACAATTACCACATTTGAAGGTCCTGCAACTCTTCCAAATGAGTTAGATAGAGTGCTAAAAATATCTGATGATGTTATTAGACACAAAGTGTTAAAGATGGAAAGCTAGAGGTAGATAAAAATGGTAGATAACACAGTAACAATAGTAGG
>CAZKFE010000096.1:0-2875 GCA_964551955.1 uncultured Candidatus Actinomarina sp.
TTTTGTTATATGATTGTTGAAACAAGTAGATTTTGTAATAGCGGAAGATGTTCACAAATCTATTTACCTTTTGCTCGTAAGAAAAGAATGTTATTTGAAAACTTAAGATTTAGATTAATGAGAGCTTTTGCTTCAAAAGAAGAATATAATGCAAATTTTATTAATGGAGTTTATCAAAATACTAGAAAATTTTTAGTAAAAAGAATTACACATTTTACTAAAACTACTTCTAATCAAAGTGAAAGAGATTTAATTAATAGAACGAACTTAATGCCACCTACTTCTGAATTAGTTAGAGAGGAGGATTTTGAAAATGTATAATTGGAAAAGTTATATATCTCGAGGACCTTCTTATAAAGATATTAAGAAAAAATATAAGAACCACCCACGATATTATTTTGCGTATGGTTCTAATCTTAATTTAAAACAAATGGAAACTCGTTGTCCAACCGCTACATTGATTAGTGCAGCGGAATTAGAAGGTTTCAAGTTAGTTTTTCGTGGCGTTCTCGATATAGAACGTGCGAGATCTAACTCGAAAGTTGTTGGTGCAATCTTTAAAGTTAATTCATGGGATATTTATAAATTGGATTGTTATGAAGGTTATCCAACATTTTATAATAAAGAAACAACTATAGCAAAAGTCGATAATCAAAATGTTAAGTTGTTTTATTATATTATGAATAATCAAGAAGATGTTAAGCCACCGAGTGAATTTTATTATTCATCTTGTGAACAAGGTTATAAAGATTGTGGTTTACCTATTCAACGATTGAAACAAGCGTTTTACAATTCAATTAATCGAAAAAATACCGATATAGTTGATTGTGGTGCGAAATGGGGAATTAATACTCGTAGTAAAGTAATTAATATTCCTAAAAATAACATAAGTTATAAATTTGACGATAATGATTATGATTTTAATCAAGAAACATTATTTGACGATTTAAGACCTTATGGAAATAATAACATAAAAGGAGAAAAGTAATGAGTATAACTAAATATAATACAACTATTCAATTAAGTGTAGTTTGTAAAAATAAAGATGAAGAAATGGACCTTAAAAATCACGATACAGGACATAAAAAATTAACTGAATCACAAATAAATAATTTGATTGGTAGAATTTGTCTTGAATTAAATAAGGAGGAATAATGAAACCATTAATATTAAAAAAAGAATGGGAAGTTAAACCGAGTATAACTAAAAGAATATTAAATGTTTTAGATTATATTATATTCGGTGGATTAATGTTTTTCGTGTTTTGTGGTGGTTTAAATTGGTTAATAGGATTAATCAATGGTTAATAATAGAGAAAATAATAATCCATTCAAGTACCTTTTAGGAAAGTGGGTACAAGAACCGATTAATTTCTCTTTGGCTTTAGAGATTTTAGACCGATTATATTGGACTAGGTCTCCAAAACCGAACATATTTCAAAAATCTGTAAAAGATTTAACAAAAGAAATTTTAAATAAAAATGACCAAGATTCATTATTAAAGATAAGAATTGAAATATATAAGTTAGAATCATTAACTTATATTAAAAGACACATGATTAATGATAAAATGTATTTAGTATCATTAAATCAAAAAGGAATAGATTTTTTAAATTATCAAACATCAAGTATAGAAATGAAATTAGAATTAAAACAAGAATGGGGAGAATTTTACGTTAAAAATGAAATTGAAGTAAATACATTTATAGATAAGGATTTATTAAAATGATAATATTACAGAATACTCGTAAGTATGCGTGTATCACTTCTTTAGAGCTGTTATTAAACTGTGGTGTCAGTGCCCACTCTAAAGATAGTGCTCCTTTAAGGCACTGGCACCTAAATAATAGCAAAGGAGGAAAGCGATGAAAAAATTAATTAGTATATTAGCTTTTAGTTTTTTAGTTGGTTGTGCAGCGTATCAACCAATTCCAGATTTAAAAGCTAGTAAAAATGCTAATTCGTTCCAAGAAGATAGACAACATTGTAAAATGCTTATTAAAGAAGAATTTAATGCGTTTTATGCCGCTTGGTACGATAGAGAATTATTATCTCGATGTTTAAATGGTCGAGGTCATAATGTGTTGAACACTTATACAATAGAATAGGAGGAAAGATGATGTATAGTGCGATTAAGTTAAATGTAAATGGAACACAAGAGATAATTGAACGTCCTAGAAATCCTAGTATTGACGATTATAGAACTTTATTAGGAAGTCAGGAAATAGATCAATATCCTTGTATTTATAAACAACAAGAAAAAAGACTTGTAGCAAGTATTGGAGAAGATAAATCTCAAGTTATAAATGACCAAGCTACCGATTTATATAAAGCGTGGTTGACTGAGAAAAATAGCTCACCAATGCCATTTGCTGGTACTCTCTTTATAAGAGGAGATGCCATTTTAGTAATGCAAGTTGCAACTACTGGAGGACCAAATGTTGAAAATAAATAAAAACGAATCAACAATGGAGGAAAGAATGTTTAATTCCGATATTGTTAATGGTTTAAAGGTAGCAAGACAACAACTTAATGATTTACTTTCAAATAGTGAAGAAAAAGGTAAGTCGTGGGTTGATATTAAAGGGAAGCCATATTTAAAAGTGGCTACTCTTTTTAGAGTATTAAGAGATAATTTTGCACATAGCTTGGTACTCAAAACAAAAGTAGTACATGATTGTGAACATCGAGTAGTAATCAATGCTTCTTTAACGAAATTAGATGGTGGGTTTTTAGCTTCAGGAATTGCTGAAAGATTTAAAGACCCTAAATCTAAAAATCCTCAACAATCTCGTGCGATTGAATGCTGTCAAACTGCAGCGTGGGGACGTGCAATAAAAAATCTATTTGCAGTTGGTTACGATATAGCAACCTCT
>CAZKFE010000097.1:0-2787 GCA_964551955.1 uncultured Candidatus Actinomarina sp.
CAAAGAAACGATTGCTTTTTTACTCAATGTTTTCTCCTTTTATATAAAAGTTGACCAGTCCATCGAACCGCCCTGTTAAATAAGTCGGTTGAACCGTCATATGTTTAATTTAATGATATTTGAGTATAGTTCAACATTAAATCAATTAAACTTTATAAATTTGTTGCAAATACCCCATAAAACACTGTATTATCGAATGTTGTAATCCAAGGAGAAGCGTGTCTACTACCGTTGTTTTAGGTGCCCAGTGGGGTGATGAAGGCAAGGGTAAAGTCACAGACTTTTTTGCTTCAAATGCCGATATGGTGGTTCGATTCCAAGGTGGTAATAATGCTGGTCACACTATTGTCGTAAAGGATCAAACAATAAAACTCTCCTTGACCCCCTCTGGTGTTTTGTACCCAGACTGTATACCTGTAATCGCTTCTGGTTGTGTTGTAGATCTTGGTGTCCTAATGGGTGAGCTAAAAATGCTTAAAGAGAAAAACGTTGACACTTCAAAATTAAAACTTTCATCAAATGCCCATTTAATTATGCCTTACCACAAACTTCTTGATGAATTAATAGAAACCAGACTAGGTGAGAACATGATTGGAACAACAAAAAGAGGGATTGGTCCTTGTTATGCAGATAAAATACAGAGATTAGGTATCAGAGTACAAGATTTATTTGATGAGAAAATTTTTGAAGAAAAGGTTTCAGTAGTTTTAGAAGAGAAAAATGAGATTATTACAAAAATATATAATGAGAAACCTTTCACCCTTGAAGAAGTTTTAGAAGAGTTTAATAACTATAGAGACACTGTTAAAGAAATTATGACAGATACTTCTTTGTTAATTTCAAATGCAGTAAGTGAAGGAAAGAATATACTTTTTGAAGGAGCCCAAGGAACATTGCTAGACATTGATCACGGAACTTATCCTTTTGTAACTAGTTCAAATACAACATCAGGGAATGCTTCAATAGGGTCTGGGATTGGGCCTCGTGATATTGAAAGAATTGTAGGAGTTACCAAAGCATACATATCAAGAGTTGGAACAGGTCCTTTCTTAACAGAGCAAGAAAATGAAATTGGTGATTACTTAATTGATAAAGGTGCTGAATATGGGGTAGTAACAGGCAGGAGGAGAAGGTGCGGCTGGTTAGACCTTGTCTCACTTAAATATTCTGTAAGAGTCAACTCATTAAGTGAATTATTTATTACCAAACTTGATGTACTTTCAGGATTAAATGAATTGAAAGTAAACATTGCTTATGAAATAAATGGCTCAGAGGTAACAGATTTTCCAAGACAACAAAGAGTACTCTATGATGGTAAACCAATTTATAAAACTTTAAAAGGTTGGGATGAAGATATAACAAATATAACTTCTTTTGACGACCTTCCTGAAGAAGCTAAAGGTTATATAAAATTTATTGAAGATTTTATAAAAGTACCTATTACTTTTATTTCTGTTGGACCTGAAAGAAATCAAAATATAATAAGAGAGCAATGATAGAAAGATATTCTTCCGAAGAAATGTCCTCAATTTGGAGTGAGGACAATAAAGTAGCAAAATGGCTAGATGTTGAAAAAGCAGTAATTGAAGTTCTTGAAAAAGAAGAAATAACCCCAAAAGGACTTTCTAAACAACTAAATGAAGTTTCAATATCACATGATGAAGTCTTAGAAAGAGAGGCCATAACTAACCATGATTTAGCAGCTTTTGTAGATGTTTTACAGAATAAGGTAAAAAATGACTCTAATTGGATTCATTATGGTTTAACTAGTTCTGATATTGTTGATACTGCAAATGCTTTATTAATCAGAGAATCAATTAAGGTTGTTTCTCAAAAAATAAGTGAACTGGTGAATTCATTAAAAAATAAAGCAATAAGCGAATCTGAAACAATAATTATTGGAAGAACTCATGGTGTTTATGCTGAGCCTACAACTTTAGGTAATATATTTGGAAATTGGTGTCTTGAGGTTTCAAGAGGTTTGAGTAGATTAAATTCAAGTTTAGAAATAATTAGTTTTGGAAAAATTAGTGGTGCTGTTGGTAATCATTCTCTAGTTTCTGAAGAACTAGAAAGTAAAATACTTGAAAATCTTTCACTAAAAGCAGAACCGCTTGCTTCACAAGTAGTGAGTAGGGATAGATATGCAGATTTATTTTCTAGTTTTTCAATAATCGTTGGAACATATGAAAGAATTGCAACAAATATAAGGAGCTACCAAAGATCCGAAGTTAGTGAAATGTTTGAATCATTCCAGGAAGGACAAAAAGGTTCTTCAGCTATGCCACACAAAAAAAATCCAATTGGGTGTGAAAGAATTTGCGGCTTAGCAAGAGTAGTAAGAGGAAATACTCAAGCAAGTTATGAGACTATGGCTTTGTGGCATGAAAGAGATATATCAAATTCATCAGTTGAAAGAATAATTCTTCCTGATACGTTTAAATTAATTGATTTCATGACAAAAGATTTAATTAATATAATCAATAATCTTGTTATTAATCATGAAAATATTAAGTCAAATTTAAATTCAGCAAAAACAAAGCTTGGATCACAAAAACTACTTTCTCTAATTGTAAGTAAAGGCAATTCACGAGATGATGGTTATAAATTTGTTCAAAATATTACACAAAATAATTTTTCTATAGATGCAATAATTGAATCTACTTTGTCAGAATTTAATAACATATCAAAAGATGAAGTTCAGAACTGTTTCAACTTAACAGCGAGCATGGATTCAAAAATAATTGAAAAGAAGCTTAAAGAACTTTAAATTGTTTAATTCTTTTA
>CAZKFE010000098.1:0-2750 GCA_964551955.1 uncultured Candidatus Actinomarina sp.
CCTTTGTTGTTGGCTCAGATGGGAACATTCTTCACCAAGCATCCCAATTTGTTGAAGAAGTATTTAGTTTTGACATCGAACTAGAAATTAAAAATATAAATTCAAAAAATAAACTTACGGTGAATGAAAAATATTCTGACATACCTTCTATTAAGAGCAAAGAGCCTTTAGAGGAGCTTGAATCAATGTATTCTGCTTTAAAGCTTGGTTTATCTGATTATGTTAAAAAAAATAATTTTGAGAAAGTCTTAGTTGGAATCTCTGGAGGAATAGACTCTGCTTTGACAGCAACAATTGCTGTTGATTCATTGTCCTCTGATAATGTTATTGGAGTTGCTATGCCATCAAGATTTAATCCAGAATCTTCTCTTAGAGATGCTGAAGATTTAGCAAAAAATTTAAATATAGAGTTAAAGACTATAAGCATTGAAGAAACTGCACAAAAATTTAGAGATCTTATAGGATCAAATGTAGATGAAAATTTACAAAGCGTTGTAAAAGAAAACATACAGGCCCGAATAAGAGGCAATATATTGATGGCATTATCCAACCAACTAGAAGCTATGGTTGTTTCAACAGGGAATAAGTCCGAAATGGCTGTTGGATACTCAACTTTGTATGGTGATTTAGTAGGTGGTTTTGCTTTGCTAAAAGATGTTTACAAAACAGAAGTTTACAAACTATCTAATTATCGTAATTTAATTTCACTAGTAATCCCAGAAAATATCATTAATAAAAAACCAAGTGCTGAACTCAGCGAAGATCAATATGATACAGATACGTTACCTGAATACGATTTATTAGACAAGATATTAAAGATGTATATAGAACTTGATTACTCATCCGAAAAAATAATACAGTCTGGCATTGAAAAGGATGTTGTTTTTGAGATTCTTGAAAAAATAGATAGAAATGAATATAAACGTAAGCAGGTAGCACCAGGTGTAAAATTAACTAGTAGGGCTTTTGGCAAAGATAGAAGAATGCCTATAACAAACACCTACATAAGAGACCGGTATTAAAAGTGTATTTAATTAACGGAAAAGAAGTTAAAAGAGAAGATTTCAATATTCCTGTTGAGGACTTAATTGTCTGGCGAGGTGATGGAATTTTTGAAGCTATAAGAATTCACGGGGGTTTTTTATTTGCATTAGAAAAGCATATGAATAGGTTTAAGAACTCTGCAAAAAAAATGTATTTTGAAAATATTGATTTTAATAAAATAGAAAAAGACTTAATTAAATTAGCTTCAAATTTTGATACAGGTTATGTCAGGGTAATAATTGGTCGAGGTGTTTCCGTAAATGAATTTAATGTATATATTTTCCATCAAGAACCAGTTTCTTTTCCAGAATCTTATTCTTTGGAATCACAGAAAGCACATTGGATGGCAGGAGGAGATTTTGAAATAAATGAGATTCATAATATAGCAGCAAAAACAACTTCTTATGCAATGAATATGAACCAAACAAGACTTGCTGAGAAAAATGGATTTACAGATGCTTTATTAGTAAACAGAGAAGGACTAGTACTTGAAGGTCCATCATTCTCAATAGGTTGGGTAGAAGAAGGTAAAGTTTTTGTTCCTGAATTAGATCTTGGAATATTAGATTCTGTAACTAGAAGGTGTTTAATTGAAATTGGAGACAGTGGGGCATTTGATATAGGGGTGAAGAGGATATCAATTGACGAACTTTATAAAGTTGATACAGTTTTTGTTTTATCTACTGCAAAACATGCAATCTTTGTTAACAGAATTGATGAAGCAGAGTATTCAGAAGACCCTCTTGTTGGTGTGATTAAAGAGTCTTTTAAAATAGAAATTGAAAAAGAAAAGAGTGAAAAACTTTAAGACTAGGAGGTGCAATGAGACTAACGCAATATTCTCACGGCTCTGGCTGAGCTTGTAAACTCGCACCAAGCGAGCTTGCTCAAGTTTTGAAGCAATTTGAACAACATAAAGCACTAAAATCTGAAAACTTAATTGTTGGTTTAGAAAATCCAGATGATGGTGGAGTGATTAATGTTGGTGAAACAAAAATTATACAAACTGTAGATTTTTTTACACCAATTCTTGATAACCCCTATGACTGGGGAAGAGTTGCAGCTGCCAATGCCTTGTCTGATATTTATGCAATGGGAGGAGATCCCGTATCGGCACTTCAATTAGTTTGTTGGCCAAGAGAAGATATAAGTTTTGATATCTTGGCTGAAGTTATTAATGGAGGTCTTGATATTATGGGTGAAGCAGGTTGTACAGTTATTGGTGGCCATAGTATTGATGATAAAGAACCTAAGTATGGTTTTTCCGTAACGGGAGTAATAAAAAATAATCCATTACTTAATAACACCATTTCAGATAAAGACAAACTATATATTACAAAACCACTAGGCACAGGAATCATTGCAACAGCAATAAAAAAAGACATGGCTTCAGATGAAGAAATCCTGGAAGCTACAAATAATATGGTTGCACTAAACAAAAATGCACTTAAGTTTGCAAAAGATAATAATGCAAATGCATTGACAGACATAACTGGTTTCGGTTTACTTGGTCATTTAACAGAAATGATAAACGGGACAAAGTTATCAGCAGTTATAAATTCAGATAATATTCCAGTAATTAAGGGAGTAAATGATCTTCTTAATAAAGGCATCTACCCCTTGGGGAGTGAAAGAAACCTTGCCTCTATAAAAGATAAATTAATATATGAAGTTGGAGAAGAGAAAATTAAAATATTTTGTGATGC
>CAZKFE010000099.1:0-2641 GCA_964551955.1 uncultured Candidatus Actinomarina sp.
TCATAAGCATTTTGAATCCCGATCTTCCTTAATCTCCTACCCCATCTTGTAGAAATTCCCCAAATATCTTCCAATTCTAAATCTTTTAAAACTTCAACTCTCTCAGACTCACCTCTAATATCAAAAACATCCGATGATTCATATTTTTTTGCTTGCCTATTGGCAGCTTTTGCTAATGTTTTTGTTGGGCCTATGCCAATTGATATTGGAATACCTGTCCACTGCTTAACTAGTCTCCTTATTTCTTTTGCGGTCTCTGTTAAATCACAATAATAAAAGTCACTGATATCAAGAAATGCTTCATCTATTGAATATACTTCTATCTCACCAACTATGGAGCGCAGTGACGTCATAACTCTTGCGGACATGTCTCCATAAAATGTGTAGTTCGAAGAAAATACATGTACGTTATTTCTCTTTATAAACTGTTTGTACTTAAAGTAAGGTGCTCCCATCGGAATTCCTAATTCTTTTGCTTCATTAGATCGTGCAACAATACAGCCATCATTATTAGAAAGTACAACAATTGGTTTTCCCTCTAGTTCTGGGTTGAATACTCTTTCACAAGAGGCATAAAAATTATTACAGTCAACTAAGGCAAATATTTTATTATTCATTCACTTACTCCTTTGAATACTGTACACTATTCTAAAGAAAAAGAAAGACATTATTTATGACAAGAGGTGGAGCTCGTAAGGGAGCAGGCAGACCAAAAGGACAAGGTAAGTATGGCGAGTCCACAAAAGCTGTTCGCATACCAATGAGCAAGGTTGATTATGTATCAAAGTTCATAAATAAAGGGCTACACGAAATTCCTTTATACGGAAATAAAGTAGCAGCTGGATTTCCCTCCCCTGCAGATGATTATTTAGAAGACAAGATTGATCTGAATAAATATCTAGTAAAACACCCTTCATCAACTTTTTTAGTAAAAGCTTCTGGTGACTCTATGATTAATGCTGGAATTTTTCCAGATGATATATTAGTTGTTGACAGAAGCCTAAAAGCCGAAGATGGCAAGGTAGTAATTGCAGTTATGGATAATGAATTAACAGTAAAACGATATAAAACAAATGGCAAAAAAATAGTGCTTGAACCTGAGAATCCAAAATACAAACCTATCACTGTTGATAAAGAGACTGAAGGATATATTTGGGGTGTTGTTACAAATGTTATTCATAATCTGTAAAATAAATATATGGTAGAAATTATAAGAACTGATGATGAAAGATTTGAAAACCTTAAAGATTGGTCATATGAGGCAAATTATAAAGAAATAAATTCAGAATACGGAAATATAAGAATTCATTACATAGACGAAGGCTCAGAAAATTCTGATACGATACTTTTAATACATGGAGAACCAAGCTGGGGTTACTTATATAGAAAGATGATAGACCCTTTAGTCAAGGCTGGAAAAAGAGTTGTAGTTCCAGATTTACCTGGGTTTGGAAGATCAGATAAACTAACAGATAGAAATGGGTATACATATGAAAAATACGTTACTTGGTTGTCTGATTGGTTAGAAGTTGTAGATTTAAATAACATAACGCTTTATGGACAAGACTGGGGTGGATTAATAGGTTTACGATTAGTCACAAAATATCCTGATCGTTTTATGAATATTGTAGCTGCAAATACAATGCTTCCAACTGGAGATTATGATCCAGGAGAAGCTTTTATGAAATGGAAAGAATACTCTCAAACAGTTAAAGACTTTCACGTTGGAGGAATAATTAAAGGAGGTACTGTAAGAGATATATCACAAGATACAATAGATGCTTATAATGCACCATTTCCAGATGATACTTATAAAGAAGCTGCAAGACAGTTTCCAACACTTGTACCAATAACACCTGATGATCCAAGTTCTCAACATAACAGAGATGCCTGGGTTAAATTAAAAGAATGGGATAAACCTTTTCTGTGTGCATTTAGCGACAGTGATCCTGTCATGAATGGTGTTGATAAAGCTTTTCTTAAACTTGTGCCTGGTACCAAAAATATGCCTCACACTACGATTGAACAAGCTGGACATTTCCTTCAGGAAGATAACCCAGAAGATTGTGTAAATGCAATATTATCTATATTTTAATTTAAAGATTTTAAATATTTAATAGTCTCGATATCTACAGGTAAACCTATAGATAATTCAGTTACATTTGAATTTTTCCAGATTTCATATTTTTGTTTTATTTCTTCTTTTGTACCTACCAAAGTTAAATCATCTAATAAATCAGCAGGAAATAATGCTTCTGCTTCATCTTTTTTCCCCGATAAATATAACTCTTGAATTTGATGAGCTTCATTTTCGTAACCATAATCACATACTAAGTTGAAATAAAAATTCTTATCTTTAGCACCCATGCCTCCTACGTAAAGGGTGTATACGTTTCTAGCTACCTTTAAATTTTCTTCCTTTTCTTCTTCAGTACATATTTTTGCATTAACTGTTGCGACAATATTAAATCTATCTTTTTTATTTTTTTCCGATGTTTTATTAAAACCTTTTTCTAGATATTTTTTAAATACATCATCACCTTGACTTGGTGAGTACATGAATGGTAACCATCCATCTGCAATCTCAGCAGTTAATTCTATATTCTTGGGACCAATAGCAGCTATGTAAATAGGAATATCA
>CAZKFE010000100.1:0-2626 GCA_964551955.1 uncultured Candidatus Actinomarina sp.
GCTTCTCTTTTTTCTCTATCTTCTTTTTTTTCAAACGTAGCAGGAGGAAAGAATAAGTTGCTACTGTGTTGTCTACACATGGCATCATACTGCCAAGACGAAACCTTTATTTCTAACATATTGGAACATTATTAAGAAATAAAAATATGGCAAAAGGTTTTTTTCGCGAAGTTTTAGTATATTTTCTTTATTTACTTAATTACTTTCTAATTCTTTTTTAACTTTTGAAAATACCTCAAGAGCATTATCTAGTTGATTAAGGTTATGGCTTGCAGAAATTTGTGTTCTTATTCTTGCTTCATTTCTTGGAACTACAGGATAGAAAAATCCTACAGCATAAATTCCGTACTCAAATAATTTCTTTGAGAACTTTTGAGTTTTTTTTGAATCGTTCAACATAATTGGAACTATTGGGGTGTCCCCCTCTTTAATATCAAAACCTAAACCAACTAATCCTTCTTTCCAAAATTTACTCATTTCTAATAAGTTCTTTCTTTCTTTATCAGCTTTTGTAACTAAATCTAATGCTTTTAAAGTTCCTTCAACAATTGCTGGCATTAATGCATTTGAAAAAAGATATGGCCTTGCTTTTTGTCTAAGTACCTCAATAATTTCTTTTGGGCCTGAAATGGATCCACCCATAGCTCCACCAAGCGCTTTGCCAAAAGTAGTTGTAATTATATCTACTTTGTCTTTTACTTGAAAATATTCATGTGTTCCTTTCCCATTTTCACCTATAAAACCAGTAGCATGACAATCATCAACTACTAACATTGCATTATATTTTTCGGCTATAGATGAAATCTCATCTAGCTTTGCCATATCCCCATCCATTGAGAAAACTCCATCTGTCACAATCATTTTTATTCTGGCTTTTGATTTTGAAAGTTTCCTTTCTAAGTCGTTCATGTCTGAATGTTCATATATTTGTTTTTTAGCTTTACACAGCCTCATACCATCTATGAGTGAAGCATGGACAAGTTTGTCAGAAAACAGCTCATCTTCATCGGTTAGTACTGCTTCAAATAACGCTGTGTTTGCATCGAAAGCTGATGCAAAAAGTATTGAGTCTTCTTTTTCTAAAAACAAAGAAAGCCTGTATTCAAGTTCTTTGTGGATATCTTGGGTACCGCAAATAAAACGAACTGATGACATCCCGTATCCTTTGTTGTTTAAGCTACTTTTTGCTGCCTCTATAATTTCGATATTATTTGATAAACCAAGATAATTGTTTGCACAAAGATTTAGAATGCTTTTTTTATTATCAGAATCTTCTAGAACATTAATGTTTGTTGACTGTGGTGATGTAATGGTCCATTCTTCTTTATATAAGCCACTTTTTTTAATGTCATCTAGTTGCTTTTGATAAATATCTTTTGAGGTATAAACCATTTATTTTTCCCAATTCAAAATAATTTTTCCAGACTTTCCAGATTTGATAATTTTTATAGCCTCTTCAAAATCTTCAAAATAAAATTCATGTGTAATCAAACCATCAACACTTAACCCAGAATCAAGCATGCTAATCATCTTGTACCATGATTCAAAAATTTCTCTTCCATATATACCTTTTATAAATAAATCTTTAAAAATAACATCATTCCAAGAAATTTTTGTATTATCAGGCAGTATCCCAAGCAATGCAATTTTTCCACCATTTTTTACAGAAGAGATAATATCATTTAAAGCATCGGGGCTTCCTGACATTTCTAGAGCAACATCAAAGCCTTCATACATTTTTAAGGAAGGCATCAACTCTGTGAAATTAGTTTCAGCATGATAAACATGAGTAATCCCTAACTTTTTTGCTAGTTCAAGTCTATATTCATTAATATCTGTTATTACAACATTTCTAGCTCCAATATGTTTTGCAATCAAAGCCGACATTATGCCAATTGGCCCAGCACCAGTAATCAGAACATCTTCACCAACTAAGTCATATGAGAGAGTAGCGTGCACTGCATTTCCTAATGGATCAAAGATTGTTGCAATATTTTCTGGAACCCAATCAGGTATTTTAAATAAATTTGTTGCAGGAATTTTAAAATATTCAGCAAATGCTCCTGGCAAGTGTACTCCAATACCATATTGGTCAATACATAAATGTCTTTTACCAGCTTTGCAGTTTCTACACTCACCACATACAATATGACCTTCTCCTGAAACTCTATCACCAGGTTTATATTTTTTTATTTCAGAACCAATTGTGTCTACAACTCCTGTCCATTCATGACCTATCTGCATTGGAGGTTTTATTGTTTTGGATGACCAATCATCCCAATCAAAAATGTGAATATCTGTCCCACAAATTGATGTTTTTATAATTTTGACTATTACATCTAAGGGGCCTGGTTCAGGCTTTTCAAGTTCTTGAATAAATAATCCAGGAGAAGCTGTTTTTTTAATAATCGCTTTAATTGTAGATCTCACCCCCCCCTACAAGTTTATTGTAACGATTTAAAGGGTGGGATATCAAACTGTTAGAGAAAAGCCATAGCAATGATGAAAATACTTAATGAAAGTTATCAACTAAATAATTAAAGTTCCTTCTTCTTCTTTTATAATATGTTCTTCATTAACTTTGTAATTATTCCCTTCTTTAGTATCTACTCTTATCTTTAGTTTA
>CAZKFE010000101.1:0-2587 GCA_964551955.1 uncultured Candidatus Actinomarina sp.
TAAATTCAAAATTTTCTTTTAAAAGCTTTTCTGGAATTATTCTCATACTAGTTAATCCTAAACTTTCTCCTAATTCCCATCCTATTGCTATTTTCATTAATATAGGTGGCAAAGGTGGAAAAAAATACTTTTTGTTCATCATTTTTGCTATTACTTTTGAAAAATCCTTCTGTTTAAGTGGTTCGGGAGATACAAAATTTACTGGACCTTGAAGATTTTCATTCTCTATACAAAATATATAAGCATTAACAACATCATCTATAGAAACCCATGAAAAATATTGATTTCCTTTCCCTATAGGGCCACTTATATTTAATTTACTAACAAGTGTAAAAATATCTGTTGCAATATTTCCTTTGCCTAAAATTATACCTTTTCTAGCATTGACTACTCTTACGTCCATCTTCTTTAATTCAATTAATGGATCCTCCCATGCTTCTTCAACTACTAATTGCTCAAATGAACCTCTATTGTAATTACTACTTTCTGTAATTATTTCATCACCATGTTCTCCATAGACTCCTACGCCTGAAGCAGAAATAAATATTTTTGGATATTCTTCAGTGCTTTTATAAGTTTCAACAAATAAATCAGCTGCCCATTTTCTTGACCAGTAAATTCTTGACTTTCTTTCTTTACTCCATCTACCACCAGCAAAAGGAAGGAAACCAAATATATCCTTCGGTGCAATTGACTCTCCTGCTAAATGAATAATTGCATCAAGTTCTTTAAATTTTTCAATATCTATTTCTTTCTTAGAGGGACTCCAATAAATTTCATCCTCTGATTGAGGTTCTCTTCTAACAAATTTTCTTACATCATATCCACTATCAAGAAGTTTTTTTGTTAGTTTTCTTCCAATAAAGCCGCTAGCGCCTGTTACGCCTATTTTCATTCCTCTTCATCCTTATAGAACAAGAAAAAATCTTCAATCTGTTTCTCATACTCATCAACAGCTGTACCAATATTTGTTGTAAAATTTATAGTTACTACATTTGACTGAATAAATATATTATCTATATCACTAGAGTATTGAAATAGTTTTAATGCTAATTGAGCACTAACTTCATCTGTCAAAGAAGCTTGTGCAATATTATGATATGTAACCCCATCTTGTCCAGAAAGAGATCTGTTTAAATCAAAAATTACATTTTTATTAAATTTAGTTGTTTTTAATTCTATTTTTTGACCCATTAAAATTCACCTATTTTCATAACTCTAACTAGGTTTGTTGCTGCCTCTTTGTTTGGAGGTGTACCAGCAACAATTACAACTTTATCATTTTTCTTAAATTTTTTATTGTTTTGTAGCCAAGTATCGGCAATTTCAAACATTTCAGATGTTGTTTCTAACCTCTCAATCTTTACTTGTTGTACTCCCCAAAGTATATGCATTTGTTTATATGTTTTATCAACAGTAGTGAAAGTAAATATAGGTGCTTCTGGTCTATAGTTTGATATAAGAAGAGGTGTTCTACCAGTCTCAGTAAATGCAACAATAGCTTTGGCTTCTATCTCATTTGCAATTTGGACAGCTGCCTTTGCAAGTGAGGTTGTTAGAGTGTCAACAACTGAAGCTTCTTTAAACCTTAATATTGAAGTATCATTCCTTGAATCAACTTCTTTACAAATATTAGACATTACTTCTACTACAATTTCTGGATGCTTCCCTATTGCGGTTTCAGCAGATAGCATGACACAATCTGTGCCTTCTAAAATTGCATTAGTAATATCTGAGACTTCTGCACGAGTGGGTCTATGGGATTCTTTCATTGACTGAAGCATCTCTGTAGCTGTAACTGTTATTTTTCCTTTTGCATTAGCTCTATCTAAAATTTGTTTTTGTATAAATGGTACTTTTTCAAGTTCAAGCTGAACTCCTAAATCACCTCTAGCTACCATAACACCGTCCGTTTCATCAATTATTGAATCTAAATTTTTTATAGCATTTTTTAATTCAATTTTTGCAATAATTTTAATATTTTTATCGATAACTTCTCTCACTTTTTTAATGTCATTTGAATCCCTAACAAATGAGACTGCAACTATATCAACATCTAATTTTTTTCCATATTTTAGATCCGATATATCTTTTTTAGTTATTGCAGAGAGTGATAACCTAGAATCTGGAAAAGCTACCCCTTGATTTGACCTTAATTCACCTCCTACCTCAATATTTCCAACCATAGATGACTTAGTTTTTTTAGTAATCCTAATTACAATTCGACCATCATCAATCAAAATTCTTTCTCCAACATTTATATCTTTATATAAATCTTTGTAGTTTATATAAATTGTATTTTCATCTGATATAGTTTCTCTATTAGTAAAATTTACTTGATTTGAAGCTTCTAGTTGAGTTGGGTCTTTTGTCTCACCTGTTCTGATTTTTGGGCCTTGAATGTCTTGCATAATAGCAACTGAGGACTTAAGCTCTCTAGCCCATTTAACTACATTAGAATGATCTTCTTGTGTTCCATGTGAAAAATTTAATCGTAAAACATCAGCGCCTGCTTCGACTAATTTCTTTATACCGTCTTTAGAATTTACACTTGGTCCAACGGTTGCAATTATTTTTGTTTTTCTTG
>CAZKFE010000102.1:0-2576 GCA_964551955.1 uncultured Candidatus Actinomarina sp.
TTAAAGATAATTTACCAATTCTTTATCTAAGAATTAAAAAAGCAGTTAAGAATGGTACCAAGTTAATTGTCTTTGGACATACTAATACAGCAATAGCAGGACTTGCAGATATTTATCTCGGAGAGGGTGTGGTATCTAACAAATTTGATTTAATTGTAAATCCAAGTGAAATAGAAGAGTTAAAAAATAATATTGAAGGAAAAAAAGTAACTGTTATTGCTGGCAAATCAACAGTTTATCAAAAGAAAGAATCGCTTGATAAGTTAATTAATTATCTAAATGAGTCATCCGAATTAAAAGTATTGAATTCTTTCAGTAAGGGCAATACTTTTGGCGCTTTGCAAAACATAGATGAAGTTAAAGGCTTAAATGAATTTTGTAATGAATTTGATAGTGATGCAAAAAATATCATATTTACGATTGGAGTTAATCCTGTAAATTCATCTCATTTTGCTCAAGTAATTAAAGAAAAACTCATTTCTTCAGATTTTGTAATTTCTATGGATTTATTTATTAACGAAACAACTGAATTAGCAGACTTAATACTTCCTACAACCTCTTTAGGAGAGAAAGAAGGTACTGTAACAAACATAGAAATGAGAGTTATGAAGCAGAATAAAATCCTTCCTGCTCCAGGTTCTACATTATCTGAATGGGAATACTTAACAGCTATACAAAGAATCCTTGGTGTAAATGTCCAATATAAAAATGAAAATGAAATAAATAGTTATTTAGTAAAAGAATATAAAGATCAAGATCAACTACCTACTTTTAATAATTTAAATAAACCAAGAAATCTTTTTGGTGTTATAAACAGAAAAGAAATCAACATTAACACTAAAGACTTTGAAGAAAGAGACTTTTATTTATTGATGGTTAGAAGGCTTTATGGGGATTCAACTACTCAAATAAATTCACCTTCGATTTCAATGTTAGGAGCAGAAAGATTCATAGAGCTAAATTCTGCAACTGCAAAAAAATATGGAATAAATGCAAACGTAGCAAATTTTGTACAGGGTTCTAATTCAATATTGATAAATATAGATATAAATGAGTTTCTTCCAGATGGTTTAGTGATAGCTCCCATTAATAGAAGAGGTTTTGAAAATATCGATTCCTCTAAAGATTTTGAAATAACCGAAGCGAAGAATAGAGAGGAATTAAGTGTCAATTGATTTAATTATTTCTGTTATCAAAGCTTTTTTAGTTTTAGGTTTATTACTAACCAATACAATCTTATTAATTTGGTTGGAAAGAAAAGTTGTCGCAGGGATGCAATCACGAATTGGTCCAGATAGAGCTGGACCCTTTGGAATTTTACAAACACTTGCTGATGCCATAAAACTATTACTAAAAGAACAAATAATGCCCCTAAAAGCTGATAGAGCTATGTATCTTTTAGCTCCAATTATTGCATTGGTTCCTTCATTTTTAATATTCATGATTATTCCTCTTGGCCCCGATCTTAACTTAGAAATAAACGGACAAAATGTTAATGTACCGCTTGTAGGTGCTGATCTTAACGTAGGTGTTTTATTTTTTCTGGCACTCTCATCGATAGCTGTTTACAGTGTAGTACTTGCAGGGTGGTCATCTGGTTCAAAATATCCCCTACTAGGAGGAGTAAGAGCATCTGCTCAAATGATTTCATATGAAGCAGCAATGGGCCTTTCTCTTGTTCCTGTAATTTTATATTCTGGATCTATGTCAATGACTGAAATTGTTAAAAGTCAAGCAGGATATCTTTCGAGCCCAATACCATTTTTAGATGCAATTGTTAGCTTTATCCCAAAGTGGAATATTTTTCCACAGTTTGTAGCTTTCGTAATATTTTTTATAGCCTCAGTTGCAGAAGTAAATAGGGCACCATTTGACCTTGTAGAAGCAGAACAAGAATTAGTTGGAGGTTTCCACACTGAATATTCAGGTTTTAGATTTGCTATGTTTTTCTTAGCTGAATATATCAATATGTTTAATATGTGTGCCATTACAGCAACATTCTTTTTAGGAGGATGGTTGGGGCCTACATTTTCAAACTTTTTACCTCCTCTAATTTCGGCATTTATGCCTGCTTTTTGGTTAGGTGTAAAAACTTTTGGGCTTTTATTTATTTATGTATGGATTAGGGCAACTTTGCCACGTTTAAGATATGACCAGTTAATGGAGTTGGGTTGGAAAAGATTAATACCTATATCACTTGTATGGTTGATTCTTACATCAATCGTCTTAGGTCTTAGAGAGTTTGGTTTCCCATGGAGTTAAAAAGATTATGAGTGCTGTATACGATTTATTAAAAGGATTAAAAGTAACTTTTAGAGAGTTATTTAGAAAGTCCGTAACTGATAAATACCCAAAAGAGTTTAGAGATAAACCACAACGATTTCATGGAAGACATGTTCTAAACAAATATGAAGATGGCATGGAGAAGTGCATTGGTTGTGAGCTATGTGCAGGGGCTTGCCCAGCTCAATGTATTTATGTTAGGGGAGAAGATAATCCTGAAGAAGATCCCGTGAGTCCAGGTGAGAGATACGGTTTCATTTATGAAATTAATATGTTGAGATGTATTTATTGTG
>CAZKFE010000103.1:0-2539 GCA_964551955.1 uncultured Candidatus Actinomarina sp.
TATTAATAAATATGGACTTTAGTTTGTTTTTAAATGAAGTAGATAAAGCTAAAAATTCGACAATTTGTTCTATTTCAGTGGATGATCCATCGAGGTATGGTGTTTTAGATCTTGATGGCTCCAAGATTATAAATTTTATTGAAAAGCCTGAAGATTTAGAATATGGCAACAATATCAGCCTTGGTGTTTATTGTTTATTTAAAGAAGATATACAAAAAGTAAAAAACGCACTAGACATACCTTGTTCTTTTGAAAAATCATTATTTCCAGAATTAGCAAGTAGTCAGTTATTAGATTGCTATAAAGTTGAGGGTGAAATGATAGATGTAGGGACAAGAGAGTCTTATATATTTGCTCATACCGAAAATAATACTAACTGGATAGCAGATGATGTAATGATTGGTGAAAATACAAAAATAGAAAATTCAGTAATTTTAAGAGGTTCTTCCATTGGAGATAATGTTGGAATTAGTAATTCTATAATATGTTGCAATTCAAATATAGAAAGCAATGAAGAGATTAATGAGGAGATATATAAAAAATAATGGATTATAAAAAAGCTTTAGTTACTGGAGGTGCTGGGTTTATTGGCTCACATTTAGTAGATACTCTTCATAAAAACAATATTGAAGTTTTAGTAGTTGATAATTTATTAACTGGGAAAAAAGAAAATTTAAAATCATTAGATTTAGAAAATACAATATATGGTGATGTTGGTTCAGAAGATGCTTTAGAAAATATTAGAAATTTTAATCCAGATGTCTGCTTTCACTTAGCTGCACAATCTTCTGTAGTTATTTCAGTAGAAGATCCACTTCTGGATTTTGAGCATAATTTATTACAACCAGTTCAGTTAATTAAAACATTGTTAGCTACTGATTGTAGGAAATTTATCTTTACTTCTTCTGGGGGAACAATTTTTGGTGAACCTGAAGTTATTCCTACTTCAGAAGAGGACTATGGAGGAGAACCATTATCTCCTTATGGTTTAGCAAAGAAAAAATTGAATGAATTAATACAAGTAATGTTACAAAATAAAGAAATGTCGTATTCAATATTGAACTTATCAAATGTTTATGGACCAAGACAAGATCCACATGGAGAAGCTGGTGTCATGTCTATTTTTACTGGAAAACTTCTCAACAATGAAACTCCAACCATTTATGGGGATGGAGAGCAAACAAGAGACTACGTATATGTATTAGATGTAGTAGATGCATTATTAAAATCTTCTGAATCAGATCACAATTTATTCTTAAATATTGGTACGGGTGTAGAAACTTCAGTAAATGAATTAGTATCAATTCTCTCAGAAAAAATTTCCTGGGATGGAGAAGCAGAATATAAAGCACAAAGAGAAGGAGAGTTGCTTAGGAGTGTATTGAATAACCAAAAAGCAAAAGATCAGATTGGTTGGGAGCCTGCTCACACACTAGATAATGGTTTAAATGAATTAATTGATTGGTTTAAAAATAAGGAATAATTCTTACAAGAATATTTTTTGTAAATTACCTGTTAGCTTTATTGGTAAAGAAAGGAAGAGACTATATGAAAAAATTTAATTTGTTTTTATATCCAATAAAAACTCAAGCGAAGCTCTCGGCTGTAATATACCTTGTTGCATTAACGTTTGATTTGCTAGAACTAGATATAGAAAGTTTAGTTTTCTTAATGGGATTTTTGTTGGCTGTGTCTATGTCGAATCTAATATTACTGAGTTACCCTTTAATTGAAAAGAAAGGTGTTCCTCGAAACTGGGAAACTGGAACAACAATGGTTGCAACTACTATGTTGATTGGAAACTTGTTGGAGACTTCTGATGCTATGCCTGGTGAGGATATTGCGATTTTTTATCTCTTCTTTTGTATTATAACTATGAGCTACCTAACTGTAGCAGATGATGTTATACCTAACATTTGGAGATATATTACTGGCATTGGCGCTTTATGCCTGACAGTGGTTCTTTTTGAGAGTTACTTATTTTCAACAGAAACGTTAGATTTCTTATGGGGTGGTTATTTACTCCTTACTTATGGATTTGGTATAGGTAGCTATCTAGCTTGGAATAAGTACGAAGAATAAAATTCAAATCAAGGTAAGGCCTAGGAAACTAGGTCTTACCTCTTTATAAAAAGAAATCTTCCTGAGGATCTCTGATAAGTTCATCAACTCCTAAATCAGATATATTGTATTTAACCCCTTTAATAATTACGACTGGAATGTTGTCTGATTTTTTCATAACTAACTCAGCCGCACCAGCCAATTCATCAACAATTGCAATTTCTGTAGCAAATAGCTCATTATCAAAGCTATCTTTTTCACCAATGTAGCTTTCTAAAGGCTCAATTCCAGAAGATCCTATTGCTACGTTAGTTTGACCTTTTCTCCACGCTCTACCAAAAGTATCACAAATAATTACACTAATTTTTTTTCCTGTTTCATGTTCTATCTTTTTTCTTATATCTCTACAAGTTTTATCTGGATCTTCTGGAAGAAGGAGAGCAAAACCTTCTTCGATATTTGATTTATCTATTCCAGC
>CAZKFE010000104.1:0-2523 GCA_964551955.1 uncultured Candidatus Actinomarina sp.
CAAGTTTTTACTCTGTTTCTTCGTCTCCTTCATCGCCTAACATAGCTAGCCATTGCGCAGGATTTGGAAGAGAATCTTCTTCAGATTCTTCATTTTCTGAAGAAACCTCCATAAATCCTAATTCGGAAACTACAGGAGCACCAGGTAAAGAAGGCTCTAATTTCTGATAAGCATCTGAACCTGTTCCAGCAGGTATTAATGTACCAATAATTACATTCTCCTTAAGGCCAGTAAGAGCATCTGTGCTCTTTTTCATTGCGGCCTCTGTAAGTACTCTTGTTGTTTCTTGAAAAGAAGCTGCTGATAACCATGAATCTGTTGCAAGACTAGCTTTAGTGATACCCATAAGTTCAGGCCTTCCTTCAGCAGGTGCTTTTCCTTTCTTTACTAGTTCATTACTAGCAACTCTATGCAATGTTGAATCGACCAGTTCATTAGGAAGAAAATCAGAATCATTTGTTTTAACAATTCTCACCCTTCTTAGCATCTGTCGAACTATCATTTCAACATGTTTATCGTGAACTTCAACTCCTTGATCACGATAAGTCTTTTGGACTTCATCTACAAGATATTCCTGGCACGTTCTAACACCATTTATCTGTAAAACTTCTTTTGGGTCTTTAGGTCCTGTAGTTAATGCCTGACCTGCTTCAACCTTGTCTCCTTGATTTATTAACAAAGTCTGCCTTCTTAAAACAAGTAATTCGATTTCATGATTTTCATTTACTATTGTAACTTCTCTATTCCCTTCTTCATTTGGCTCAATAGACTTAACTTTCCCATCTATCAATGAAAGGACTGCTTTTCCTTTTGGTGTTCTTGCTTCAAATAACTCTACAATTCTAGGTAAACCAGATGTAATATCTAAACCTACTACACCTCCTGTATGAAATGTTCTCATCGTTAATTGTGTTCCAGGTTCTCCAATAGATTGTGCTGAAATAATCCCAACAGCTTCTCCTTCTTCAACAGGTCTTGCAGTAGCTAAGCTAAAACCATAACATAGTGGATCCATTGATTCTGGATCAAGGGAATTAAATGGTGAGAGAACCTTAATACTGTCAACCCCTGATTTGGAAATTGCGTCTAAAGCCTCGGCATCAATAAAAGTACCTTTGTTTAATTTTTGTTTGTCTCCATACTCTACGATCTTTTTGTTTTTCTTTATATCTTCACTCAAAACTCTTCCAAAAATACTTGAGTGCAAATATTTGCTCACCTTTCCATCATTATCCTTAACTTTTTTAGTTGTACCTCTCCAGTCAATATTCTCGTCTCCTCTGTCTTTAATGACGATACCTGCTGCAACATCTACAAGTCTTCTAGTTAGATACCCTGAATCTGCTGTTCTTAAAGCTGTGTCTGCAAGTCCCTTTCTTGCTCCATGAGTAGAGATGAAATATTCTAATACTGACATTCCTTCTCGAAAGTTACTCTTAATAGGCCTTTCAATAATGTCCCCTTTTGGGTTAGCAACCAATCCTCTCATCCCAGCTAGCTGTCTAACTTGCATCATGTTTCCACGAGCACCTGATTTGACCATCATGTCTACTGGATTAAACTTCTCTGATTCAAGCTCAGCACTCATTGCATATTGAACTTGATCTGTAGCCTCGTTCCAAATTTCAATAATTTTTTGTTTTCTTTCAGTTTCTGTAATAATCTCGTCTTTGTGAAGCTTTTCAACTTTCTCAGCTTCTTTTTCATATTTTTCTAATATGTCATTTTTTGATGGAGGAGTTTTTACATCATTCATAGCTACTGTTAAACCAGCTTTGGCACCATATCTAAAACCTACTTCCTTCATTGAGTCTAAGAAGGATCTCAATTCAGCTTTATTGTATCTCTCAATAACTTCAGAAATAATTTTTCTCATCTCTGGTTTTCTAATTGTGGACTGAACGTAAGGGAAATTTTCTGGCAATATAGTATTTAGTAACATCCTTCCTAAAGTAGTATTTATTAATACATCACCTTTAATAGGTTTATCACCGATTAATTCTGAAAATCTATTCTTTAATTGTGCATGTAATTTTGGGTCTCCTGCTAAATTTTGAACTCTTACTTTAATCGGTGTTTGTAGTTTGATATGTCCAGCTTCATAGGCCATTTGAGCTTCATTAATATCAACATAAGATTTAGCAGCTGAATCTAATTCATCATGACACTCAGATATATAATAAAGCCCTATTACCATATCTTGACTAGGTGAGACAATTGGGTTTCCACTTGCAGGAGAAAGAACATTGTTCGTAGCTAACATTAAAACTTTTGCTTCTGCTTGTGCTTCTGCAGACAGTGGAACATGAACTGCCATTTGGTCTCCATCAAAGTCTGCATTAAATGCTTCACAAACTAAAGGATGAACTTGTACAGCTTTTCCCTCAACTAAAATTGGTTCAAATGCTTGGATTCCTAATCGGTGTAAAGTCGGAGCACGATTTAATAACACAGGATGTTCTTCAATGACTTCAGCTAAAACATCCCATACTTGAGCTCTTGATCTCTCAACCATTCTTTTTG
>CAZKFE010000105.1:0-2510 GCA_964551955.1 uncultured Candidatus Actinomarina sp.
AGATAGACCCTCTTTTATTGCTTCACCATCTGTATAGCAAATTAAAAATTGTTAACTCTAGACCTGTATTTAAAAATTTATTACAAAATATTTCAAATCTTTCAAGACTAAAAGGAATGGAGTATTTCATCCTGTTAATGATTGGTACTGTGACCTACGACGGGCTTAGGGGAACGGTCTTTTGGTATAACCAGTTTGGAACAAGGGTTTATGATCTAATTTTTTCAACATTTGCTTTTATAGGAATAAACCTTGTTTTAATTGCGTTTTATCGTTTTGCTTGTTATTTCGCAATAAAAGTTTCAAACTCAGATTATTCACTAGATGAAGTCTCTTTAACATTTGCTCATACAATGCTGCCAATTGCCTTTGCTTATCATGTCACTCATTATTTGAGTTTATTACTTTTTGAATCTCAAACCTTTTTCTATAGATTAAATGACCCAATAGGAACCGGTGCTGATTTATTTGGAATAGATGATGTAACAATTGTTTACTTTTTATCTCCAGTAGCGCTCTGGACTATTCAAGTAATTATTACCTTGCTTGGTCATATGTTAAGCGTTGTTTTAGCTCATGATTTATCAGTTAAGCTTTTTGGTCATGAAAAAAGTGATAAAACACAATATATATTTCTATTTATAACTGTTGCTCTGACTCTTCAGGCACTGTTTGTTTTAAGTGTTCCTTAAAATAATATTGTTCGTACAGGTGCTAAATTTTTAGTTTAATTTGGTTTCTAAACTCTTTACTCGTTCTGCTATTGGTGGATGTGAGTAGTAATAAGAACCGTAAAGAGGGTCTGGTGTCAAGTTTGAGGCATTATCTTTACTAAGCTTAAGGAGTCCGGAAATCATGCTCTCACCTTTTGTATATTGAATTGAGAAATCATCAGCTGCAAATTCTCTTTGTCTTGAAATATATGAAGTAATTGGTTTGGTGAAAAAAGTGTAAGAGCCTACTACTAAATAAAATAAAAGGAACTTTGAATATATTGTTAATTCATCAAGTCCATGTCCATAAAAAAAGTTTTCAGACTGAAAGACTTGGGCAAGAAAATAAAAGCCAGCGAAACCAAAGAGTATGGAACTAATCAATGTCTTTCTAATATGTCCAAGTTTGTAATGTCCTAATTCGTGACCAAGAATGGACTCCATTTCATCGGGCGTAATAGTTTCTAATAAAGTATCGTAAAAAACTATTCTCTTGTTGTTTCCAAAACCAGTAAAGAAAGCATTTCCGTGTGAGCTCCTAAGACTCCCGTCCATTACAAACAAGCCTTTAGCCTTGAAACGAATCTCTTCTAATAACCTCTCTATAGGTTTCTTAAATTTCTCATCTTCAAGAGGTTCGAATTTGTTAAATAGTGGAAGAATTAAGACTGGATAGATATAAAAGATTATTAATTGCAGTAAAAATACAGCGGCAAAAGCATAGATCCACCAGTTTTTTCCAAGGTTTTCAATTATTGAAATTACAACAGCATAAAGTATTGAAGCAAAAATACTCTGTATTAAAAGATTTTTAAGCAAATCAGTTATAAATGTTTTTGTAGTGGTCTTATTGAATCCATATTTCTCCTCAATGTAAAATGTTGAATATATTGCAAGGGGTATTTCAATAACTTCACTTATAAGAATGAGTAAGAGCCCAAGCAATATAGCTCCTACTATATTTGAACCAGTTACTCCCAAAACAAATAACGTTAAATTATTTAACATTCCACCAATAGTAAAAAACAACAGAACACCAACTCCAAATACTGAAACTAAGACTGAAAACTTTATTCTTTCTATGTTGTAATTAATAGATTTTTTATATTCTTCCTCAGTAACTACTTCTATAAACCTTTCTGGTATCTTTTCTTTGTTTCTATTAATTGAATTAATATTCCTTATTTTTAAATAAGTTTCAATAAGTAGTTTGGATATGATGAAAATCAAAAATAAAGAAGTAAAATTTAGCTGATTAAGAGTCTCTACGATATTCATATCTACCAATAGTAAACAGACCATAAGGAATATTTACAAATTATTTCCCAAATCTTCTTTCTCTTTGTGTATATTCTCTCAAACATCTAAGAAAATCAATCTTTCTAAACTCCGGCCAGTAAACGTCCTGGAAAACAAATTCTGAATATGCGCTTTGCCAAAGTAAAAATCCTGAAAGCCTAGATTCACCGCTAGTTCTAATTACTAAATCAATATCAGGTGCATCAGGTAAATAGAGATGTTCTCTAATCTGTTCATCATTAATCCCTTCTAATAACCCTTCAATGTCTTTTTCCTTGTTTTCAATAACAAGACTCTTTATCGCATCTAAAATTTCCTGTCTTCCTCCATACCCAAGTGCTATTGTTAGCGTTTTCTCTCCACCCCCTCTTACTTCCTGAAGCCTGGTTATAGTTTCTTTTAAATAATCAGGAAGGAGATCTGTACTTCCAATAAATTGGATCTTAAAATTATCAACAAGATCGTCAATAATAAGTTCTTCGAAAAGCTCATTTAAAA
>CAZKFE010000106.1:0-1915 GCA_964551955.1 uncultured Candidatus Actinomarina sp.
CCCTGTAGAAAGTTTTTTTGCATTCTGTCGTGAAAGAGAAAATATTCGAAAATTACGAGAAAGTGGAGAGCCTACTCCGTGGAGCAAGGACCCTATATTTCAAAAAGGAAGATTTCTTAATGTTTTTCGTGAAGATGATAGGGGTAGTAAAGCAATATTACGTTTTGCTGCTGGCCTAGAAGATGACTTACCAACATTAATTAATGCTTTATTCTTTGGTCGCTGGTGCAATAGACAAGAAACACTTGATTTATTATCTCCAGAAATGCTATCAAACCCTAGAGAACTTGAAGAAATATTAAATAATATTGAATCATGGTGTAATGAAACAGCATATCCTGTGCAGCCTATTGAATGGGGAGGAAAAGAGTATTCAAGAATGGATGCAGCAACCAAACTATTCCCCACCATTAAAGAAGAACTTGCAGAAATTATTAAAAATTCAAAAGGGAATGCTATAACTGCTACAAACGCAGTGAATCAAGAGTTCAAAATGGAGAATGACTTCCCAATATTTATGGCAGTAATAGATATTGCATGGTTTCGTCCAGATATTATTGAGCCTGAAACTGATGTTCCAACTGGAATTGGTGCTGTAGCTTATTTAGATCGATTAGAAAAATTTCTTAATCTCAATGATCATCAAGAAACGAGTAGAAAAATGATTGAATTACAAAAAGAGTACTGGCCAGAAGCAAAAAGACTTTTTAACCCAATAGATATTGAATATCTTTCATGCGAATGTAGAAAATATTACAGCTATGTCAATGGAACAAAAAAGTTTGAAGGTAAAAACCTATTTAAACCAAATTAGTTTTCGAATTTATTAACTCTTCTAACATAATTTTCTTCATTCAGAAATGAAGCTGAAAGAAAAGAATTCACTATTTTAACTGCTTCTCCTTCATTTACATTATTTGAACCTAGACAAAGAACATTTGCATTATTGTGCTCAACGCTTTGTACTGCAGTATCAACATCAGAAACATTTGCAGCTCTTATCCCAGAGATTTTATTTGCAGCTATAGACATTCCTACTCCACTACCACAAATTAATACTCCCCTATAATCTTCATTATTTAATACAAAATCAGAAACTTCAGAAGCAAAATCTGGAAAATCACAACTTTCTTCACTATCGGTTCCAAAATCTTTAATAGTTATTTCTTCACCAAGATTTTCAATAAGATATTGCTTTAATTTATATCCAGCATGATCAGATGCAATAGCAATATTAGTAATCATTAAATTAATTTTTCGATATCTAACAATTCGTCTATTTCTGCTTCAGAAAGTAACTCTTTTTCTAGCAAAACTTCTTTAATAGTTCTGTCATTAGACATAGCTTCCTTAGCTACTTCTGCTGCTGTGTCATATCCTAACTTTGGCACTAAAGCTGTAACTAAGATTGAATTCTTTTGGATATTGCCTTCTAACTTTTCAGTATTTGCTTCTAATCCTTTAATTAGCTTCTCACCAAAAACTTTTGTACTAGTTGAAAGAATTGCAATACTTTCTAATACATTATGGGCCATAACTGGCAACATTGTGTTAAGTTCAAAGTTACCATTTGCAGCTGCAAAAGTTATTGCTGTATCGTTCCCTATTACTTGTGCAGATACTTGCATCATCATTTCGGGAATTACTGGATTTACTTTTCCAGGCATAATTGAAGATCCGGGTTGTAATGCCGGTATTTTTAATTCATTTAAACCAGATATTGGGCCACTACCCATCCATCTAATGTCATTAGCAATCTTAAATAAAGAGACAGCTAGTGACTTTAGAGCCCCTGATAGCTGAACTATCTCATCTCTTGAACCTTGTCTAGTGAAGTGGTTATCTACCTCTTCAAAGTCTGTACTTAAAGATTTCTTTATTTCCTTGGCAACCTCAGCTCCAAAACCATCTGGTG
>CAZKFE010000106.1:1925-2449 GCA_964551955.1 uncultured Candidatus Actinomarina sp.
ATTCCTGTACCTACAGCGGTACCTCCAATTGCAAGTTTTCTAACATTGTCTAATGAATTATCAACATCTTGCATTCTTTCAGAAACTAATGCTGCATAACCCGTAAATTCTTGGCCTAAAGTAACTGGCGTTGCATCCATTAAATGAGTTCTTCCGTTCTTGTAAACTTTATCCCAATCCTTGCCCTTTTCTTCGAGTAATGAAACTAGACCCTTAAGTTCAGGAATTAATCCCTCTGTTGTCTCTAGGACAGCAGCAACGTTCGTCGCAGTTGGTATTACATCATTTGAGGACTGACTCATATTTACATGGTCATTTGGATGTACTTCACTTCCACTTTTCTCTGATGCTAAACGTGCAATTACTTCGTTTGCATTCATGTTTGTTGAAGTACCTGAGCCTGTTTGAAAGATGTCTAATACAAAATCATCATCATGTTTTCCATCAATTACTTCTTGAGCACTTTCTGCAATTGCTGTTGCTATATCTTTTTCTAATAATTTATTTTTTTGATTTACCACTGC
>CAZKFE010000107.1:0-2420 GCA_964551955.1 uncultured Candidatus Actinomarina sp.
TTTATTTAAGATATTTTTTAGTTTTCTTTTTAATCTTTGGATTTACATTCTTCCAAGAACTTAAAGTTAGAGAAATTTCTAGAGATGTTGAGATTTCAATAATTCAAGGCAATAGCCCTTGTCCTGGTGCAAAGAACAGATGTGAAAACGAACGACAGAGAATTTATGAAAGTCATTTAAATTTAACTAAGTCATTAAATGTAGCTACATTGATTGAAGATGAATCAACACAACGACTAATTGTATGGGCAGAGAGTTCAAGTGGGTTTGGGAATGATCCAGGTATAAATCCAAAAACTCTAGAGGAGATTTCCAATGAAGCAAAAAGACTTGACAGCTCTTTTTTAATCGGTGGAGATAGACCTGTAGGTTCAAACTATTTTGAAAATTATGGAATTTTTATAAACGAAAATGGAAAAATTACCGGGGAGTATTTAAAACAACATCCAGTACCTTTTGGTGAATACATTCCTTTTAGGAGGTATTTGGACTGGATCCCTCCTCTATCTTTAGTTCCAAGAGATATGATTCGTGGTGATGGTCAGAAAATATTTTCACTTGGTGAAAAGAGTATAAAAATTTCATCAGTTATTTCTTTCGAAGGGTCTTTTGAAAGGTATATAAGGAGAAGCGTTCAAGATGGGGCAGAGCTTATTGTTATATTGACTAACCAAGCAAGCTATGGAGAAAGCGGGATGTCTGAACAATTTATACTTATGTCTAGAGCAAATGCCTTGTCAAACCATAGAGATGTTGTTCATGCTGCAATAACAGGTAAATCAGCATTTATTAGTGGGGTCGATGGGAAAGTCCATTCTACAACTGAATTATTCACAAGAGATATTTTAACAAATCTTGTTACTGCCTATGACGATATAACCACTTATTCTGTTTGGGGAAATTATTTAAATTATATAATGATTGCAATAGGTTTTATTATTTACTCTTTTCGAAAGACAAAGACTTCAACCTGGAATAATCAACATATTCAGAATCATTCTTTTAGCAGCAATGATGAAAGGGCAAAATAAGCCTATATTTCAGGTTCGTTAATAGAAAGGCCTCTTGAAGCAGCAGCTTCTACTGTGCCACCTTGGAAAGCTCTTAATCCAAATTTAGGCAAAACAGCAAAAATATGATCAAAAATATCAGATTGAATACCTTCATACTCAACCCAATCAATTGTATTTGTAAATGTATAGATCTCTAAAGGAACACCTTCAGAAGTTGGGGAGAGCTGCCTAACTATTAAAGTCATGCTTTCAGTATTAAGATCATTATGATTTTTTAGATAGCTTACAAGATAAGCTCTTAAGGTTCCTAGATTAGTAAGTCTTCTTTTTTCTTTTTCTTCATCTACTGAATTATTGTATTTTTCGATGTCATTTATTTTTTCAGACAAGTATTTATTTATTGATGGAAGTTGTTTCAATTTATCAATATCTTTTTCTTCCATAAACCTAACACTAGATATATCAATCAAGATAGATCTTTTTATTCTTCTTCCTCCATAATCTGACATACCTCGCCAGTTTTTTACTGAACTAGTAACAATTTTTGAAGTAGGTATCGTTGTTATTGTTTTGTCCCAATTTTGAACTTTTACAGTATGTAGTGAAATATCTATTACGTCTCCATCGGCTCCATACTCAGGAACTTCAATCCAATCATCTAAATTTATAATGTCATTTTGTCCAATTTGGACTGAAGCAACAAACGAAAGTATTGTGTCTTGAAAAACTAATAAAAGTATTGCGGTAATAGCACCAAGTCCACTTATGTAATAAGCTACTGACTGACCTGTTCCAATAGCAAATATTATTATCACGATAAAAGCATTAAGTACAATTTTTACTATTTGTATGTAGCCTTTAATCGGCTTGTCTTTCAACGCTTCATAATGTGTAGAAATTTTATTTATTAAAGTTAAAAACTCTGAGATACTTAGACCTATAAAAATAGCTAAAAGAATATTAATTATTCTATCTGAAAAACTATCGAAATATGGCAAACCAACACTTGTCTCCATATACACTTTTAACGAAGAAAATACTATTACAAGAGAAAATCTATTCAAAAACTTTTTGTCTAATAGAATATCATCAAGAATAGTGGTTGTTTTTTTTGCTAAAAATTTTATACCTGGGAAGAATGCATATCTGCAGAGAACGTATACTCCGAAACCTATCCCAAAAAAATATAATATTGTTATTAGTTCTTCATTCATAATTTTAATTTTACTACTTTTAGAATCCTGATTGTTGGCTTGACCAAGGAGGTGGTGTTTTATTTAAGAACTCATCTACGCTAGGACCACCAAGTTTTAATAACCTCCTCTGTCCATATATATATGTCATAACAAGAAGAAATATAGTTGTTTGATTAGATGTTGCTAATTTAATAACTGCAAGTATTTCAGG
>CAZKFE010000108.1:0-2354 GCA_964551955.1 uncultured Candidatus Actinomarina sp.
TATTATGACGAAAAGGATAATCCGAATGGTGCTAAATTAAATAAAAGAGCAACTAAATATTGGTTTCAATGGTTAAAAAAAGAAAATCGAGTTTGTTTACCTAATAGTGCAATATTTGGTAACTGTGCTTATTATCAAAAGGAGGAAAAATGTTAAGTGCAACAGTTAAAAAACTTTGGCGTGGCTGCATAACTTTAAGAGAACAATGGGTTAATCATGGAATTGCTAATGGAGGATTAATTGTAGAATTAAAAATAAAAGGCAAATCTAAAGGTAAAATGAGGATTCCTGTTTCATCTTTACAAAAGGCATTGCAATCATATTCTACAAAAGTTATATCTAAAATAGACGGCAAACCATATCATTTATACGATATTACTTGGTGTCCAATAGATGAAAGACAAACTGAATTATTTGGGAGCAGAAAAGATGGTTAATTGCTGGAAGTTAATAAAATATCGAATGAAATTAAATTATGGAGAGCTGTTATTAAAAGAGCTATCCTTGATTGTTGCGGTATTTTTGAAGATAGCAAATTTAATAATCGCTTGGCTACTAGACATCGAATTATTTATGAAGCAGAAAGTTGGTTTAATCTTAAAGAGGATTTTCATCAAATTTGTGATTATGCCAATATTGAACCTGATAATGTTGTTGAAATTAAAGAACGTGCTAAACAATATTTTACTAATTCTAAAGATGAAAGTTCAACTCTTTTATCGGCTTTATTGGACAGGTTATTTACGAGGTATAAATAATGGCAGTTAATTCTCAAGGTAAAGTAATTAGAGTTAAAAATTTAGCTATGGTTTGTAGCAAATGTATTAAAGATAAAGATAAATTATGGTGGTTTAATAGTGATACTAATAGTTTATGGGATAATGCTTTGTATTGTAAAGAATGCTATGGAACTATATTTAAAAAATTACCAGAAGAAGTTAAAAAGACTTTTGCTGGCTATAAAGAAAGGAAAGTAAAATGAGTAAAAGAGGTAAAGCAAAAAGAGCAGATTATACTTTAGAAGAATTAAAGTATGTCAAATTTATGGGTAAGAAATTAAAAAAAAGAAGAAATCAATTAGGACTTACTCAAACTAAAGTTGGAAAATTAATAAGAACAAGTTTTCAGCAAGTACAAAAGTATGAAACTGGTGTTAATGTTCCAAGCACTGTTAAAATAGAAAGATTAAGGCAAGCCCTTAATGTTCCAACAACTAAAGTTGGCTTTTTATTTAATAAATTTAATAAAAGGGAAATAAAAGATGGGATTTAAAATTATTAAACCATTTAAACATATTAAAACTTATAATCTTGAATTTACGATTGATGATGGATTTATGGAAGTTAATGGAATTAAATTTTCGCCTAAATTTGAACAAGAAATTGATGATTTAGCAAGATGTGATTTAATTCAAGACCTTATTCATCATTTAGAAAAAGATAAAACGAGAAGTTTTAATAGATATTATAAAACAATTAAACCTAAAGATGACGATAAATCAAAAACGTAAAGGTAATAGAGTAGAATATAAAATAGTAAAACTATTTGAAAAAGAAGGTTATAGAGCTCGTAGGCAGCCGATGTCAGGAGCAATTATTGGATTGCCACATGATGTTGTTGTTAAAATTAAAGGTTTAGGAGAACTTAATATTGAAGTTAAAGCAAGAAAAGGTGGGACAGGATTTAAGACTATAAATAATTGGCTTGGTTCTGCTCACTTACTTGCTTTAGTCGAAGATTTTGAAGAACCGAAATTTGTTATGACTTGGACAACATTAAAGCGAATTTTAGAACCATATTTGGAGGATTCTGTTGATACAGCTAGCAATGTCAAGAGATAGAGGTGGTAACCGAGAGGGACCACCTCGCTTTTTAGAATAGTTCTAAATTAGGAGGAAAGTATGAGTGGTTATATTAAGATTAATAGAAGTGTGTTTGCACATAAGGTATTTAAGCAAGAACCTTATACTGAAACATTAGCTTGGATAGATTTAATTAGTAGAGCAAGTTATAAACCTGATACAATAAGGTTTAATCAATATACAAAACATGTTTCACGTGGAGAATTAGTAGTATCTCCAAAATATTTAGCTTTAAAGTGGAATTGGCATGTGTCAAAAGTAAGGCGATTTTTAAAGCGACTAGCGTTTGCATCAATGATAGGCATAGTAACCGACGAGGGTATTACACGTATAAAAATCATAAATTACAACGAATATCAACACCCAGTGGCAAACTTACAGGCAAACTCACAGGCGAACCTATATTCAAAAAGCGACCACATATTAAATAATAAAATAAATAATAAATATATATATACGCAATCCTTTAAAGATTTTTGGGATAATATTCCT
>CAZKFE010000109.1:0-2327 GCA_964551955.1 uncultured Candidatus Actinomarina sp.
AAGCCAGTTCACCCCCATATAACTATTATGGTCTTACAATATTTATTAACCAAGACAAAAAATAAGTTATGAAAACAAATGAAAATACTTTTGATTTAAACAGTATTCTTGAAGTTATTTTGAACTCTTCTGATAATGATGGATTAATTTTCGTACCAAAAAATACCGAAATTCATGTTCTTATTGAAAATTACTACGGAAAAATAGCAATAAATCAAATAAAAATAATAAACATTGAAGATGAGCTATCACTATCTAAAGATATGTTAGAAACTTCATTATCATTCCTTGATTTAAAACTTCTTGATAGATACTTATTTAAACAGCTAAGTGATAAAACTAGTTTCAATTATTCACCATATAATTACTTTCCAGGTTATGACTTCTCAGTTTTTGAAAAAGGAAGAAGGCCTACTGATATTGATTGGGCTATGTTTTCATCTTTATATATTTTTTCATGTAATGTCCTTCCAGAATCAATTAAAGTTGAACTCTCTTTAGCAAAAGAATTAAGAGTTTCTGAAGAAAATTTAAAAAAGTTTATCAAAAAAATTCCAGAAAATATATTTAGGAAAACTGGTCATTTAGAAAGTAGAGGTGGGAATTTAACTTTTGATGCTGAAGAATTAATAAAAAATAATTTACATGAAGAAGATATAAAAGGTTTTGATGAAAATCCTTATTTAAAATTTCACTCAGGATCTGATTTAGCTTGAGGACGAACCATAGAATTTAATCTATCAACTTCAATAACCCATACTTCTCTATCTTTAATTCCTGCTTCATCCCAAGAAACAGCATCTTCTCTTGCATATGGATGATTAGTATATCTATTCGATAATTTATCAATATGATCATTTGCTGTTTTATCTTCAATTATTTCAACAACTCTGCCTCTAATTTCCCAACTTGAATACATTGCAGATGGTTCAAAAATTACTAATGTAATCAAATTGTTTTCTCTAATATTCGATGTTTTTTTTCTACCTTTTTCTGTATTAATAAGTACAGCATCATCCTTGTAATCTACCCACATTAAATGATTTTGAATTTTACCATTTCCTAATTGTGTTGCTATTGCACAAAATGCATTATTCTCAATAGCCTTTTTAATTTCGAAAGATAGTTGCATATTAATTATTTTAAGCAAAAATGATTTAATATGGCTTTTATAAATATCTTTAACTTTGAAGAATCATCAGGTCTTTTAAAAAAAGAATACGAAAAAGGAATGAGAAGAGCTGGAAGAATTTGGAAAATACTTAGTATTCAATCACAAACTCCTCAAATACTTCAAGATTCAATGAGATTATATGGATCAACAATGTTTGGTAAGTCAAAATTGACTAGATTTGATAGAGAACTGCTTGCTGTAGTAACCTCTATTTCGAATGAATGTGAATATTGAATACGAGCACACCTATTTGACCTCCGGTCGGAGACAGAAGATCAAAAACTAATAGACGAAGTGGCTAAAGATTGGAAAAATAGCTCTTTATCCAAAAAACATATGGAGTTATGTAAATTTGCTGAAAAATTAACAGTTACCCCTGAAAAAATAAATAAAAAAGATATCGAATCACTTAAAACTTTTGAATTTAATGAAATAGAAATTTCAGAAATAGTTCAAGTTATATCATATTTTAATTATATAAATAGAGTTGCGGATGGTCTAGGTTTAGAGCCTGAAAATTTTATCGATAAACTAGGATATAAAAAAAATATTGATGAATAATTAAGTTTCCCTAACATAGTTTTAGTGGAAAAAAGAAAAACATTTGTACTTTTTAATATATTACTATTTATATTTCTCTCTATATTTGTGTTATTTGAAAAATTAAATATTTCAGGAAATACCCTAATCGCAAATGAAGAGCCTTATGTTGAAATAAATGTTCCTTATAACATAAATGAGGTTCAAAATACAACTACTACAACAGTGCCATCATTTCAAAATAGCGTTGAAGAAGAGATGCAAACTGATATGAATTTTAAATTGCCTGATAGTGATGGGGTGGATATTTATACATCAAAAATTTCAATTTATTCAACCGAAGAACAGACATTACTCAGCAAAATAATTCCTGGAGTAAGCCTTGAGAAAGGTTGCATGGAGGACAATATAATTGAGAAAGAAAATCAGTGGATTAATATTATTCAAGCAAATCCTTACAATGAAGAGAAAATTAATTATTCTTTATCTATTGAATCAGATTTACCAATAGATATTGATTGTCTTGAAAATTTTATTAGTTCTATATTAAATGATAATCGTGGTTGGAAAACTGTAATTGGAAAAGAATTCCAGATTGTTAATTATTATGATG
>CAZKFE010000110.1:0-2225 GCA_964551955.1 uncultured Candidatus Actinomarina sp.
ATATCTGGTTCTTATTGGGCAGGACAAATTGCTCATATTGGTATTGGGATATTTGCAATTGGTTTAATTTTGAATGTTACTCAAAGTTACTCTAAAGAAATTATTACGAGTCCTGGATCAAATATAGAATTTGGGGGAAACAACTACTTAATAAATCAACCTTATCAAGAATCAAAAGATGAAAAGAATGTTATAAATTTACCAATTTCAAAAAATAATAAAGTTAAAAATGCTTCATTAAATATATTTAAGAATTCAAGCCAACAAGCTATTAGTAGTCCAGCAATATTTAGAAATATTGAAAGTGATACATATATAACTATAAAAGTAATTGATGATGAAGACTTTAAATTAATAATTAGAAAAAACTATGGAATTTTTATTATCTGGCTTGGCTTGGCGTTGACTATTTTTTCAATTTATCCAAGGATTAAATATGAATAAAGTATTCACCATTACATTATTGATTCTTTTACTGGCAGTCCCTTTAATCAATCAAGATAAAGATACTAGATATGAAAACTGGAGTAATAATATTTTATGCCCAGTTTGTCAAGGTGAGACTATTTCTGATTCCCCTTCTGAATATGCAGATGATATGAGAATGATATTAAGAGAACAAATAGACAGCGGACTAAGCGATGAAGAAATATACAACTATTGGGTAATTAGATATGGTGAAAGAATAATAACAAACCCTCAAAGAAGAAACATTGAAATGATTATTTTACCTATTATTTTAATTTCATTATTCATTTTTGGCTTTATAAGGAGTGCTAAAGATGAATAAATGGATCCTATCATCAAGTGCTATATTTATTTTTATAATAATTCTTTTTATTAACTTAAGTAATAATTCAGAAACTTCAACTAGAACTAATACTGATTTAGACAATGTTACAAATGAAGAAATGGAACAAGTAATAATTGATAACCCTGATATATACCCTATGAGAATTGCTCTTGCTAATAGATATTTCGATGAAATCAATTATTCAAATGCTTTGCCTCACTATATGTATGTAGCAGAAAATAGTAACGATAGTGAATTAAAAAGTTTTGCACTCTCACAGATTGCATGGATGGTTTTTGAGTCAAACAACCAAGAAGTTGCAATAGATTACCTAGAGGAAGCCTTAAGGATTAATAAAAACTCGATTATAGCTAAGTCTTATCTTGGAATTATTTATTTACAAGATCCAAGCACTAGGACTGAAGGAAGAGAGCTTTTGAATGAAATTTTGTTATCTAACAAACTTAGCTCTGAAGATAGGAATTTTGTAGAAAACTTAGTGAGTCAATATGAAAGTTAAAATCATCTCTTTACTCTTATTGTTTTCTATGTGTTCAACAAATGCTACAGAAGATAGCTACATCGAAGTAAGCAATAATGATTTCGTGAATTTAAGAACAATTCAAAATAACGAAAAAGTTACAACTGACTCCGACTTGGTTATTGTAAATTTTTGGGCATCATGGTGTTTAGAGTGCATAGAAGAGCATGAACTATTAATTTCACTATCTGAAATACCAGAACTTAAAAACAAAATTTTGCTGGTTAGCTTTCAAGACAGCAAAGACAACGCAATAACATTCTTAAACAAATATGGCTATGGTGAAATAACTTATGTAATGGATGAAAATAGTAAGTTTTCTATTAACGCTGGTGTTTTTGGGGTTCCAGAAACACATATTATCAAAAATAATAAAATAATTAAAAAATATATAGGTCCTTTAACTTTTAAAGATTTTCAAGAAATTATAGATTTACATTCATAAGTCTTAAAAGTTGTATTAGAGTTTTAGTATGAGACGGATAATCGCGATTTATCGAGGAAAGTCCGGACTCCGTAGAGCAGAGAGCTGGGTAACTCCCAGGCAAGAAATTGACGGAAAGTGCAACAGAAAATAAACCGCTTATAAATATAAGTAAGGGTGAAAAGGTGGTGTAAGAGACCACCAGTAATTTAAGTAATTAAATTAGCTTGTAAACCCCTCTCGGAGCAATACCAAGAAGCAATTAGTTTGCTCGACTAAGTAAATTGCGGGTAGGTAGCTAGACGTATTTGGTAACAAATACGCAAGATGGATGATTATCTTACACTTTGTGTAAACAGAATCCGGCTTATAGTCTCATAAAACTTGGGTGCCTCTTAATGAGGCACCCGCCTTAAAATTCAACAATGTTAATCTGAATTCATGACAAAATTTGCATATTTCTTAGG
>CAZKFE010000111.1:0-2150 GCA_964551955.1 uncultured Candidatus Actinomarina sp.
CATCCCATATTCCTTGCATATGCACTTCCAAACTTTCGTTCACCAAGGAAGCTTGTAAATATGGTGTCTATTTTCTTTAAATATTAATACTATTAATTTATTAATCAACCCCTTGGGTGTGATCTTTTATATTTCTCTTTAAGTTGTTTACTTGAAACATGTGTATAGATTTGTGTAGTACTAGGATCACTATGACCTAACATTTCTTGAACAACTCTAAGATCTGCACCACCATCTAATAAATGTGTAGCAAATGTATGTCTAATACTATGAGGGAATGTACCTAATCTAAATTTTACAATTCGTTGTACTTCCCTTTCGGAAATTTTCTTACCTCTGACACCAAGAAATATATAGTCTTCAGATATACTATTTTCATATTCACTTCTATATGAATTTATCCAAAGTTTTATAATCTTATATGCTTTATTTGTCATTGGCAAAATTCTTGTTTTATTACCCTTACCTTTAACTCTTAAAGATTTGTTATTTTTTAAATCATTTAATTTTAAATTTGTAAGTTCTGAAACTCTTAGACCAGATGAATACAAAAGTTCAATTATCGATCTATCCCTAACATCTTTAGTTGATGATATTGGGATTGTATCAAGAAGTTTATTTATATAATTACTTGTTAAAACTGAAGGTAATTTCTTTTCTGTCTTTATATTTTTAATATTATTAATTTCTTTTATATTTAATTTTTTTTGATTCTTGCACCACTTAAAAAAATTTCTGATGCTGTTAATTTTTCTATTAATTGTAGATTTAGCATATTTACTTATTGATAAATGTTGAATATATTTTTCAATATCATAATAATTTTTGTTATTTTTTTCGTTATATTTAAAATAATTAAATATGTCTGTTCTATATGCAATTATTGTATTTTTAGAATATCCTTTGATTTTTTCTAAATAATCCAAATATTCATTAATAATTTCTTTTTGATAATTGTTGTTATCTAGCTTCAAGTCTTTGCTCTAATCTTCTTTGTAAAATTGAAAGAAATAAAGTTATGCATAAATAGCAAACAGTCAAAACAAGATAAGTTTCTTGAAATCTAAACGTACTTCCAGCATATAATCTTCCTTTATAAGTAAGGTCTTGAACTGCTAATACTGAAAGTAGGGATGAATCTTTCATCATAGATATAAAATCATTGCCTAATGCTGGCAGCATGTTTCTAAAAGCTTGAGGTAGTACTATATACCTCATAACTTGTCTATCGTTTAAACCTAAAGATGCTCCACCTTCACGCTGTCCAGCAGAAACTGATTCAATACCTGCTCTAAATACTTCTGCAATATATGCTCCATAAAATATTGATAAAGCAATGATTGCCCTAATAATCATTGGAACATTGCCATTATTTATATTGAAAAATTTTGCAGCATCTACAACTACAACAAAAGCGATTGTGAATATTAAAATTAATATAGGAACCCCTCTAACGAATTCAATGTAAGTTCGTGATAAAGTATTTGAAATTTTATTCTTTGAAATATTACCAATACCTAGCAGTAATCCAAGAATAAGGGCAATAATAAAAGATACAAGTGTTGAACCAAATGTAATTTTTAGTCCAGGAATAATATATTTGAAAGCTTTAAGATATTCTTCACCTGTAATAATTTTAAAAATCATAAAAGCAATTAAAAAGAAGAGTATGAAAGCCCAGGTGTTGTCAATTTTAAATATTTTTTTAATCATAATATCTAATAATAAACAATAGGCACGGATTTCCGTGCCTATTGAATAAATATAATTCTATAAAATTAAGAGTTATACTTCACAATCCTCTGGTAGGTAATCTTCTGGGATTTGAGCATCGCATTCAGCGATATCATCATAAGAAACTGTAAAACCAGGGGAAAAGAATTTGTCATTAATTTCTGTTAATTTTCCACTTGATTTCATTTCAGCTAAACCTTGATTGACAACATCAACTAAAGGACTTCCTTCAGGAAAAGCAAAACCTAATGGATCAGTTTGTAATCCTTCACCTACTAGTTTTACCTTGTCCTTGTTTGCACCCATGTATCCAAGACCAGCAACTTCATCAACAATAGAAGCTGCAGCATCTCCAGAAATTACAGCAGCTATTGCAAAATCAAAAGTATCATAAGCATCAACCTTGTCATCTCCAA
>CAZKFE010000112.1:0-2146 GCA_964551955.1 uncultured Candidatus Actinomarina sp.
GGAAAGTATGATGAAACAAGTTTTACGGATGCAGATGATGTCTATGGGATGTCAAAAGTTGTTGGTGAGGTAAAAGCATCAAATAAAATTATCACCAGAGCGAGCATTATTGGTCCGGAACCGGGTGAGGGTAAGTCATTATTAAATTGGTTTCTACACACCAAAGAGGAGGCTGTAAATGGTTTTAAGAATCATCATTGGAATGGTATTACAACTCTAAATTATGCAAAAATAGCATGCGGCATGATTGAAGAAAATTACAAAAACGATGGATTACTTCATTTAATTCCAAAAAACATTGTTAATAAATATGAACTTTTGGAATTATTTTCAGAATATTTTGATAAAAAAATTGTAATTAATTCTGTTGAAGCTGATGTAGAAATTGATAGAACACTAGAAACTAATAATCCTGAAATAAATGAATTAATATGGAAATTAGGGGGATATAGTTCAGTTCAAACTATCCAAGAGAATATAGAAGAATTATCTCTTTTTGAAGGTACAAATAAAATTTTGGAGTCAGCATGAAAGATTTGGCAATCATATTAGGAATTAGACCAGATGTAATTCGTGCCAGTAAGATTTTAAATCTATTAGCTGAAAGCTCTGAAATAACTTATGATTTTATATGGTCGGGACAGCATTATTCAGAGAACATGAAAGATGTCTTCTTTAGTCAATTAAACGTACCAAAACCTGATTTTGAGTTTGAAATTGACACTACTAACGATTCAACAATTGTTTCTTCAATAATTAAAAATACATATGAGCATTTAGACAAAAACAAATATAAAGCAGTCATATTTTTAGGTGATACAAATACAGTTATGGGCTGTATTGGGGTTATTCAACACAACATACCTGTTGTTCATATTGAGGGATGTATGAGGTCATATGACTGGAGAATGCCTGAAGAGAAATATAGAACAACCATAGACCATCTATCAGATAGAATTTATGCATATTTAGACTCATACAAAAAACAAGGTTTAAATGAAGGTCTTTCTGAGAATGTAATAAATGTTACTGGAAACCCAATTGTTGACATAATTAATGATAATCAAAAATTATTTGATACAGGTGGAGAACACTTAGATGATAAAATATTAAATTTTATTAAAAATGATAACTTTACATTAGCAACTAGTCATAGAAGGGAAAATATATTAGACCAGAAAAGCTTAACTAATATAGTAAATCTACTTAACCAATCGGAAAGTAAAATTGTTTTCCCTATGGGTTATAAAACTCAGGAAATGTTAAAAGAGTTTAATTTAAATTTGAAATCTAATATTTTAGTTACTGACCCAATTGGTTATTTGGAATTTATGTATTTGATGAAAAATTCTGATTATGTTCTTAGTGACTCAGGTACTGTGGTTGAAGAAGCTTGCATTATTGGTAAGCCATCAATACAAATGAGACATTCTACTGAAAGGCCTGAAGTTTATGATGTTGGTTCTTCTATAAAGTTTGATCCGAGTGAAGAAATTAAAGACTTTGAAATCTATATAAGTAAAGTAAATAAATTAACATCAAATGAATGGAAACAACCATTTGGTGATGGGAACTCTTCAGAAAAAATTGTAAATGACCTAATAGAACTTTCAAATACAAATACATTCAATAAACATAATCGTAATGATTATTCATATGATGTAAGTAATGCATTTAAAGAATGAAAAAAATATTATTCCATTCTTTAACAATACCTCCTGATAAAGTTTCTACAGGGATGCTTGTTGCTGAAATAGCAAGTGGTTTTAAAGACAGGGGAGTCGATGTTGAAATATTAGCTAGTACTCCACAATATAATTTTGATTCAAATATAGATAATAAAGTAGAATTAAAAAAAATTTCGAAAACTATTTTTGAATCTAGTTATAAAGATGTGAGAGTAATTCATATTAGTTCAAAACAAAGGAGCTATTCTGATTCTATAAGAATCTTCCAGTGGTTTAAGTTCCATTATCATTCAATCAAATATTTGTTTAAAAATAGAAGCGATTATTCTCATATCTTTCTCTTTAGCTATCCACCAACTATGAACATAATTGCAATATTTATTTCAAAATTCTTAAAGATTAAATTAATTTATTCATATTGGGAACTTTATCCAGAAATTGCTGAAAAAATTAATAGA
>CAZKFE010000113.1:0-2119 GCA_964551955.1 uncultured Candidatus Actinomarina sp.
TGTCTCCTTCTCTAAGTTTTATTCCTCTAACTCCCATTGCTGTTCTTCCTTGAGGTTTTAGATTGTTTTCATCAAATCTTATTGCTTGACCTTTCTTTGATACAAGAATTACATCTTCTTTTCCAGAGGTTGTTTTCACAGAAACGACTCTGTCTTCATCTTTAAGTTTTATTGCTTGTAAAGATTTATAGTTTGAATCAAAATCTTTAAACGCAGATTTTTTCACTGTTCCTTTTTCTGTCATAATTAATAAAAATTTCTCTGTTTCGTAGTCTCTTGTGTCTATTATTGCTTGTACTTTTTCATCTTGACCCATTGAAAGGACGTTATGTATAAGAGAGCCCTTTGCTGTTCTTGTTGTTTTTGGAAGTTCGTGTGCTTTTGCTCTGTAAACCTTTCCCTGGTCGGTGAAAAATAATAAGTATGAGTGAACAGATGTTGATAAAAGATGCTCTATCACATCTTCATCTGAAGAAGAAGCTTTAACTCCTTTTCCTCCCCTACCTTGTTTTTTGTATGAGGTAGAAGGCACCGATTTTACATACCCGCCTGAAGAAACTGAAACGATTATCTCTTCGTCTTCAATTAGGTCTTCTATCTTTACCTCTCCTACATCAGCTACAAGTCTTGATCTTCTTTCATCCCCAAATTTTTCTGTTATTGCCTCAAGCTCCTGGACCAATATCTTATTTTGTTTTGCTCTACTTTTGAGAATTCCTCCAAGCTCTTTTATTGTTTCTTTCAACTCTTTCTTCTCTTCTTCTAGTTTTTCTCTTTCAAGCGCTGTTAACCTTCTTAACGGCATATCTAATATGTGTGAGGCTTGTATTTGAGAAAATTTAAATTTCTTCATTAAAGATTTTCTTGCTACATCAACATCTTTGGATGCTTTAATGGTTTTTATAATTTGATCAATTTTATTTAGAGCAAGTAAAAGTCCTTCTACTATATGTAGTCTTGATTTTGCTTTTTCTAGTCTGTGTTTTGTTCTTCTTTGAATAACGTCTATTTGGTGCTTTATGTAGAATCCTATAAGTTCTGGTACGGAGAGAACCTTTGGAACCCCGTCAACAAGAGCTACAGAGTTTACAGCAAAAGAGTCTTGTAGCTGTGTTTGTTTAAATAGTTGATTTAATACAACCTGAGGGACGGCGTCTCTTTTTAATTCAACAACAAGCCGTATCCCGTTTCTATCGCTGCTCTCATTTCTAAGGTCTGATACCCCTGCTAGTTTTTTATCCTGTACTAATGCTGCAATCTTTTCCATTATTCTGTCTATTGATGCTTGGTACGGAAGCTCTTTTACAACAATTGCTGACCTTCCTTTTCCTAATTCTTCTACATCAGCAACTGCTCTTAACTTTATAGAACCTCTTCCTTTTAATATCGCATCTTTTATTGTTGGTGTTTTAACTATTAAGCCTCCTGTTGGAAAATCTGGTCCCTTAATTATCTTCAAATAATCTCTCGGTTTTGGATCTTTTGTTTTTAATGTAAACTTAACCGCCTCGGTTATTTCTTGTAAATTGTAGGGTGGCATATTTGTAGCCATTGCTACAGCTATTCCTTCTGCTCCGTTTATAAGAAGGTTCGGAAACCTTCCTGGAAGGACCTTTGGTTCACTTGTTTCTCCAGAATAATTTGGTTCAAAGTCAACAGTTTCTTCATCAATCCCATCAAGTAGTTGCGACGCCAATAGGGACATTCTTGATTCTGTGTATCTCATTGCGGCTGGTGGATCGTCTGGAGTTCCAAAGTTTCCCTGTGGTTCAATAAGTGGATATCTTGTGCTAAAGTGTTGCCCTAGTCTTACAAGGGTTCCATATATGGCATCATTTCCGTGTGGGTGATAGTTACCCATAACATCTCCCACAACCTTCGAGCACTTTCTAAATGGGCCTGTTGGTCTAACTCCCGTCTCGTACATTGAATAAAGGATTCTTCTTTGAACGGGTTTCAATCCGTCCTTTACGTCGGGAAGAGCTCTTGAAACGATAACCGACATTGCATAGTCTAGAAATGATTTAGAAATTTCGTCTTCTACAGCTATTTCTCCATTTTGAACTGCTGGTTTCTTTGCTGCTGGTTTCTTTGCTGCTGGTTTCTTTGCTGCTGGTTT
>CAZKFE010000114.1:0-2101 GCA_964551955.1 uncultured Candidatus Actinomarina sp.
TCAGTCCAACCTATTAAATTTTGTATTTCTCTTTCTTCATCATCAAAAATTTTCAAATTTAATTCTGAAAATTCAATTATTCCTGGTTTGGATTTCTTCTTTTTGGAAAAAATTATAAAATTTTCCTCAGAGTCTAATGCTGCAATATAGTCACCGTCTGGAGACCAGTGAAGAGACTCAAAGTAATAGTTTGTGGGTGCTTTCGAATTGAAAACTTCTATATTCTCCATTCTATTTGCATAGTAGACTCCAATTACCCTTGAGCTATAATCAGACGTGTCCCATGGATCAATTAGTTTTTCACCATATACATTCATCTTATTTCTTTCATTCGAATAAAGATTTGGACTTTTTATCTTATCAACTACTTTTTTTGTCTCTATATTTATTATTAGCCCCATTTCGTCACCTGATGATTCATCCCAGTATCTAAGTAAGATATTTTCATCTTCAAAAATTTCAGTATCATAAAAGTAAATATCATATGACATGTCGTAAAGGTCGCTACTACAAATAATTTTCTCTTCTTTAAATGAATTAGCTTCAAGGTCAACTGATAAAATACATTCATCCATAATATCTGGTGCAGGAGGAATTAAATTTTGACTTTGAACCTGAACATGATAAATTAATTTTCCTTTGAGTCCTTCTTCATTCTTTAAGATTTCATATTCTGGTAAAGGTACGACTCCAAACATAGCAACAACGACTGTAGTTATAAGCAGTATTCCTAGTGATAGAAACAAAGGAGTATTCGTTTTTTTCATATTTTTTTATTCTGCCTCAGTAGATTTAATATTTTCTCTTATTGAATTTAAATATAAACCTACTACTACAAGGACTCCTCCTACTAGGAAAAGAATTAAAGGTGGCCATATATTGTCTGGCAATATTTCAGTAATTAACCTTGGAAGGTTAATTATCAGACCCAAACCACCAATAAAAAATATTACCTGTTCAGAAAGTTGAATACTTGCCCAGACATAAATTATTGATCCCAAGATTAAAATTAAAATACTAATTATTTCATTTTCAATAAGATCTTCTATAAAAATTATTGTTCCAATAGAAACAGTCGATGCTGAGAGAAGATACCCTAACCAGCTTGGTTGAAGAAGTTTTGAATAAGTATTTATACCCCAGATACTTCCAATAGCAATTAGAAAAAGCCCACCAGCCCAAGGTTCTATATTAGGAAATAATAAATTTCCAATAGCGCCAAGATGGAAACAAATGCAATAAAATAATGCTGCATGTTGAAAAATTAATTTTGTTCTAATAAATAAATAAATAGCATAAAGTAAAACAAAAAACGAAACAAGAATATAAGATATCTCCTCACTAAAATTTACAATTTCTGTTTGTTGAAGAATATTAATAGCAAAAGTTACCGATGCTCCAAATGAAATATTTGAAATTAAGAAAAGAAAGGAACTCACCCTCTCTGTTGATTTAAAAATGAATAGTTTTCCATCTTCTAATTTTTCGCTATAAGTTGCTGCATAAAATAAGAAGTAAGTAGTTACTATCAAAAGTCCTAATTGTGCCCAATATGCAAGATTCATCCAGAGTAAAGGGATTGTTCCAAGAAGGCCTGATAAGAGAAATAAACCTCCAATTAAAGTTATTGCTCTAGCAACTTTAGATTTTTGATTTGGATTAAAATTTTCTTCAAACTTTACAATTTCTTCATAAGAACCTTGATTAATCAGACCATTTTCAACCCATCTATTTAATAATTGTTTGACTTTTTTGTCCATAATGTAATCCTAATCTATTAAAATTTCATCTAACTAATTTTCATATATAATCTAAACTTTAGAAAGACAATTTTTTGCCGGGATGCCCGAGTGGCCAAAGGGAGCAGACTGTAAATCTGCCGGCTATGCCTACGTTGGTTCGAATCCATCACCCGGCACTTGCCCTCTTAGCTCAGTTGGCAGAGCACTTCCATGGTAAGGAAGAGGTCTCCGGTTCAAATCCGGAAGAGGGCTCAGATTCCTCTATACTAAAATAGAAGTCTCATGGCGGCGTAGCTCAGTTGGTAAGAGCGCACGACTCATAATCGTGAGGTCGGCAGTTCAAGTCTGCCCGCCGCTAC
>CAZKFE010000115.1:0-2047 GCA_964551955.1 uncultured Candidatus Actinomarina sp.
TCAGGTCTGTTGGTTGGCTTATATGTTATTTCAGATTTTGGCGCAGTCTCTTTAATGAGGTATTCAACGATAACAAAGGCTATTTATACTTATTATGAATTTAGCCTTATGGGCGATCCTATAATATTTTATTCAGGTTTATTAATTTTCTTAGCATTAATTATTAGCTTCATTCAAAGAAGTTCCGATGTTTCAAGAGCAGCAACAGTTTCCGGCACTCCTAGAGTTCCCGCAAAAGTTGAATTAACTTTTCGAAATAAAATATTTGTTTATTTATTTTTGATTACAGTTATATTTTTTGGTTTGATATTACCAATTTCAGTTCTTTCTTACTGGCTTATAAGAGGTATCTCACTTGGAAACGATGTAAGAGCTGTTTTTGGAGGAGTCCTTGGTTCCTTTACTGCTTCTATTGCTACTTCATTTCTTGCGATATTAATATCTATGCCCATAGTTATTTTGGTTTCTCAATATAAATCTAGGTTCAGTTCTTTTCTTGAGAAGATAATTCTTGCTTTATATGGATTACCACATTTAGCTGTTGGTGTATCAATTTTATTTATAACAATAAAAATTTTCCCATCAATTTATCAAAGTTTTTTTGCTCTCGTCATTTCTTATTTGATTGTTTTTCTTCCACAAGCAGTTGGTGGTGGACAGGCTTCAATGGAACAGGTTAAAACTTCCTATATTGAAGCTAGCTCAGGTCTGGGAAAGTCAAAGATTGAAACATTTAGAACTATAACTTTTCCTCTTATATATAGAGGGTTATTAGCAGGTGGTGCTTTGGTATTTCTCTCAACCATGAAAGAACTACCTCAAACTTTATTACTTAGACCTACTGGTTTTAATACTATGGCGGTTGATGTTTGGTCCTTTGCTTCAGAGGGTTTATTTACACAGGCCGCATTTTCTGCTTTTATTTTGTTGGCAATAAGTGCAATTCCTACTTATATATTAAGTACAAGGAATTTAAGTAGATAATTATGGTATTTGATAATTTAATTATTAGGGCTAGATCTTTAACCAAATCATATGGTGAAGAAGTTGTATTAAAAGATTTTAATTTAGATGTTTGGCAGGGTTCTATCTTCGGTATTTTAGGTGTTTCTGGGTCAGGAAAAACTACAGCTTTGAGATTGCTTGCGGGGTTTGAGAAGCCAGATTCTGGATCTATTGAAATGTACAATCAAATAATTTTTGATGAGAACTCAAATCTTCCTCCAGAAGATAGAAATATTGGAATGGTGTTTCAAGATTATGCTTTATTTCCACATTTAAATGTTGAGAAGAATGTAGCTTTTGGATTGTCAAAGGAAGATTTAAAGAGAGATCGATTAAATGAGGTTTTAGATATGTGTAACTTAACAGAATATAAAAATAAATTTCCTCAAGATATTTCAGGAGGTCAACAACAAAGAGTTGCACTTGCAAGAGCTTTAGCGCCTAACCCAGATGTTATTTTACTTGATGAACCATTTACAAGTCTTGATGCTCAAATGGCAAGGAAGCTAAGGGATGAAGTTGTCTCCCTTTTAAAGGAGACTCAAACAACTGCAATTATAGTGACACACGATCAAGAAGAAGCTTTATCGGTTTGTGATATCGTTAGTGTTCTTGAAGATGGAATTGTTATGCAAAGCGCAACACCTCAAGAAATTTATTTAAATCCAGTTAGTCAGAATGTTGCAAACTCAGTTGGAGACCCCAATATTATTAAAGGATTTTCTACAGAGGGAAGAGTAGAGACACCTTTAGGAACTTTTGTCTCAGCTTATAATGGTGCTTTGGATGTGTCTATAAGACCAGAATGTATTGAAGTTACTCTCGACTCGAAAGGGGCATATGTAGTAAAAGAGTGTATTTTTTATGGACATGATCAAGTTATCTCTTTTGAAAATAGTGCAGGACAAGTATTTAGATCAAGATCTTTGCCATCAACAATTTTTGAGCCTGGAGATAAAATATCTATAGAAATTTCAGAAGTAACAACTTTTCCTTCAAATACTTGATTTAATCTTTGATACTTTCCCAGCAATAGCTTGTA
>CAZKFE010000116.1:0-2031 GCA_964551955.1 uncultured Candidatus Actinomarina sp.
CGAATATGTACTTTCTGTAAAATTAAAAGAAGCTCCAAAACGTGGAGACATAGTTGTCTTTACGAACACCGAAAAGAATATCGATGTAGTTAAAAGAGTAATAGGACTACCAAATGAAAATGTTTCTTCATCAGATGGAGAAATTATCATCAACTCTGAAAAAATAGATGATGAATGGTCTAAAGATTTAACTGATGACTTTGTCTCTGTCGAGCTCGGAGATGATGAGATATTCGTACTTGGTGACCAAAGGAATATTTCCACAAGCGACTCTAGAACTCTTGGTCCAATTAAATACGAAGATTGTTGGAAACTGAAAGTAAGATACTGGCCATATCATAGGTTCAACATATATGAGTAGTCTCGTTTGTACTTGGTGTAGCTCTGAAATGGCTTATCTTCATGGTCATGCAGCTTGTATTAATAGTTCCTGTGCAATGTTTGGCTTAAATCAAGCAGAATGCTGTTCAGGAGAAAACATGGAAAACTGCATCGAAACGGAGAAAATCAAATCAACTTAATCAAACAAAGATTAATATAAGATTATGGACAATAAAGAACCTTCATTAGAGAATAAAACGGTAGAATCTATTCCTGCAGTGACAATTAGATTTGCAGGTGACTCTGGTGACGGTATGCAGCTAGTAGGTACTAGATTTACAGATACATCTGCATTATTTGGAAATGACTTAGCAACACTACCTTCATTCCCAGCAGAAATAAGAGCACCTCAGGGAACAATTGCTGGTGTTTCCTCATTCCAAGTTCAAATAGCTGATTTTGATATTTTAACTCCTGGTGATAATCCAGATGTATTAGTCGCAATGAATCCTGCAGCTCTAAAAGCTCACTTAGATGATTTAACACCAAATGGAATGTTGATACTAAATGAAGATGCATTTGAAGAAAAAAATATCCAAAAAGCAGGTTATAAAGTTGACCCGAGAACATCTGGTGAACTAGATTCCTATAGAGTTTTCCAAGTACCTATGGAGAAATTGACAAAAGAAGCTTTAGAGGACTCTGAAATTACTGGTAGAGCTGTTCTCCGATCAAAAAATATGATTGCGTTGGGTTTAATTTCTTGGGTCTTTAATAGACCTCTGGAAGATACAGAAAATTGGATTAATGATAAATTCAAAAAAATTCCTGAAGTAGCTGACGCCAACATAAAAGCTTTGAAAGTAGGTTACAACTTTGGAATAACGGTAGAAGCTTTTCACCACACATATGTTGTAGATAAAGCAAAACTTCCTGAAGGAGAATATACAAATATAAATGGAAATATTGGACTAAGTTGGGGTTTAATAACAGCAGCAAGACAAGCTGGACTTGAATTATTTTATGCCAGCTATCCTATCACTCCAGCATCAGATATTTTACATGAACTTTCTAAACATAAGAATTTTGACACCATTACTTTCCAAGCTGAAGATGAAATAGCAGCTGCAGCTTCTGCTGTAGGGGCTTCTTTTACAGGAAAATTGGCTGTAACTGGTACAAGTGGGCCAGGTCTTGCACTAAAAAGTGAGACAATCTCATTAGCTGTATCTACCGAATTACCTTTAGTTGTTGTAAATGTTCAAAGAGGCGGCCCTTCAACGGGTTTACCAACAAAGCCAGAACAATCAGATTTAATGTTTGCCTTATATGGAAGGCATGGTGAATCTCCATTACCTGTTCTAGCTATTAGATCTCCTTCTCATGCCTTTAGTACGGCAATTGAAGCAGCTAGAGTTGCATTAAAATACATGACACCTGTTATTTTGCTTTCTGATAATTATGTTGCTACAGGTTCAGAGCCTTGGAAGCTACCAGCCATTGGAGATTTACCAAAAATTGATACTAACCTTACAACAACAATTAACACAGAAGAGGGTTTCCTCCCCTTCCATAGAGATGTAGAAACTTTTGCAAGGCCATGGGCTGTTCCTGGAACCCCTGGGCTAGAACATAGAATTGGTGGTCTTGAAAAGGAAGAAGGAACTGGGAATGTATCTTACGAATCAGCTAATCATCAATATATGACTG
>CAZKFE010000117.1:0-2013 GCA_964551955.1 uncultured Candidatus Actinomarina sp.
TTTGTTCCTAAAGATTCTAAAGTTGCTAATAAGTCGGCTCTTCCGGATGCAGAAATTCCAGTAACAGCGACTATTGCTGCTATTCCAATACCAATGCCTATAGATGTTAGGGTAGCCCTTCCTCTTCTTGCTTTAACTCCATAGAGTGCAACCATAAACAAATCTACAGTTTTAAGTTTTTGCTTCATTTATGCAACTATCTTTCCATCTACTAATTTCACAACTTTCTTAAACTTTTTAGCGTGACCTAGGTTATGGGTAATCATAATTACTGTTTTTCCTTGTTTGTTTAGGTCTTTAAGGATCTTTAGTATGTTATCTCCTGATTTCTTATCAAGATTTCCTGTTGGTTCATCTGCAAGCACAAATGCAGGGTTCTGCACCAAAGCTCTTGCTATAGCTACTCTTTGTTGTTCTCCTCCAGATAATTCTTTTGGTAGGTGTGCTAACCTATCTACTAATCCAACCTCTTCTAAAACTTTTGCTGCTCTTTTTAATCTTTCTTCTCTCTTGATCCCTTGATAAAGTAATCCCTCTGCAACATTCTCCTGTGCTGTTAACCCAGGTAAGAGAAAAAAGCTTTGAAAGATAAATCCTATTTTCTCTCCTCTAAACTTTGATAACTCATCGTCTGATAAAGTTGAAACATCTTGACCTTCTATCTCTATATCTCCTTCGGTTGTGGAATCCAGCAGGCCGATCATATTTAACAAAGTTGACTTTCCACTACCTGATTGCCCTACTATGGAAACTAAATCTCCTTCTTTTATATCAAGGGAAATATTGTCTACTGCTTTTACTGGCGGAGGTCCTTTATAAACTTTTGAAATATTGTTTAACGATATTACTGTTTTCGTTTTTGATTTCATCTTGGTACGATTACTAATTGCCCTTCACTAATGTTTCCAATTATCTCAACATAACCATCTGTAAATACACCTATTTCTACTCCCACATATGTTGTGTCTACTCCTGATTCTCCGCTAAATACTTCGCTTTCTGGATCTCCATTATAAATTTCAACAGCATAACCTCCTTCAGCAAGAGCAATTAACGCATTGACTGGAACGTAAAGAACACCTTGTGATACTTCTGTTGTTATAAATACTTTTACCGGTGCTTGGTCGTATACATCTATTTCTTCAGGCTTTAGAACATCTAACTTAACTTGAATAAAGTTTCCTGTTTGTGTTTCTGTTACTACTTGGTCTATAAATTTAATAATTGTGTCTGTTCTTTCATCTGTTGGAAGCTCTATTTCAACACTTTCACCTAAAGTAACAGTATCCTGGTCTGCAGCTGGAAGCCAAAATAAAACCTCTATTCCGACAGAAGAAGTATTATATATCTGTCCATTAATTGTTACTGCCCCACCAACTTTGTTTATGTAGGAGCCAACAATTAAAGGTGTTTTTGATGCATAAGCATTTGTTGGACTAAATGTTTCAGATTTTGATAATAATTCTAAGTCTTGAAGTTCTTCTTTTGCTTTAGCAAGTTCTGATTCTTGGTTAACACCTTCGTTATAAGCTTCTAATGCCTCATCATAAGCTTTTTGAGCTGTTTCTATTGCTAAAGCTTCTGTTGCGTCTATCCCTGACTCTTTTCCTTCTTCTAAAGCTTTGATTCTTTTTTGCTTCTCAATAGATTGTTCGAGATCTTTTATTGTGCTGTCTAGTGTTCCATTTGCTTTCTTTTCTTTTGTCTCAGGATTTGTCTCGTCTCTTAAAAGTGTTAAAGATTCTTCTGAGGACTTTATTGACGTATCAGCAGCTTTCCATGCTGTGTTTTCTTCAGTAGCGCTTTCCTTGGCGTCATCTAATTTTTTCTTTTTATCATTAACTTGGGCAAGAGTTGTTCCCCCTGATGAAATAGTATCTTCTATTGCCTCTATTTCGTTTTTTTTGGCATTAATGGCTACCTGCTCAGAGGGAGTTATTTCAGATTTAGTTTCAATTTTATAATCTATATAAAGCTTATTTAGCATAGATGAAGTAACTTCATCAAATTTTT
>CAZKFE010000118.1:0-2007 GCA_964551955.1 uncultured Candidatus Actinomarina sp.
CTTTAGCTTGAATTATGCTCATAATTTAATTACCTTTCTCCTAATCCTAATCTTTTTTCAACTTTCATGCTTCGCCTAGATAGGGTAAATGTAAATATCCAGTAGACAACAGCAACGAATATCAAATTTTCTCTTTGGTGTCCCACAAAATTTACCGGGACAGATTGATTATCAATAACAGTTTTACCTATTGTTAGGAAGTCAAATAATCCGATGATAGTGACAAGGCTCGAATCTTTGAATGCAGTTATTGCACTGCTAACTAGCGTTGGAATAACAGCCCTAAGAGCTTGTGGAAGAACTATTAACCCCGTTTTCTGAAATGGACTCATTCCAATTGCGTCTGCAGCTTCATACTGTCCTTTAGGTATTGATTGCAAACCACCTCTTATGTTTTCTGCAAAATATGCTCCACTGAAGAATGCTGTAACCATCAATACTCTTACTATTAAGTTAAACTCGACTCCTGCTGGTAGAAAAACAGCTAATGTAACGCTCGCAAAGAATAGCCAAGTTATATATGGAACTGATCTCACTAATTCAATTATTCCAGTACAAATTATCCTAACAATAGGAAGTTTTGAATTCCTACCTAAAGCAAGCATTACCCCTAGGGGAAATGAAACATATGTACCAAAAATTGCAAGCAACCATGTTAAAGAAAACCCTCCAAAAATACTTGAACCAGGAACAACAATTCCTGTTTCTGATGCTCCACCTCTTAATAGGAATGTTAAAGTTACTAGAGCTACAGCCCATATAATTATCAAACTTTTCTTGCCTTGTTGTGAGGTTGAAACAGCAGGGACAACCGTTACAAACAATCCAAGTAATAATAAGCAAGCCTTTGCTAACATCGGAATACTTACAAATACACCAGTTATTGTTGCAACTATTACAACCCCTATATAAATTGAGTAGTATTTTTTCACAATTGGGTTATTTATTAATAAAACCGTTCCTAAACCTGCTGCAAAAAATATAAGAAATATAGGTATATCACCTGTTAAGACTTCGGCCATTTCAATCTGCGGCTTTTTAAATATCCACGAGAAAATAAGCAAAGGTAGTAAAAACCAAGAAATTGACATAATATTCTTTAACCTCTTTACTTCTTTAAAGTAAATTCCAATAAAGTATGACAAAAGAAATAAAACAAAAATTACAGTCCAAGGAACTTTAGTTGTATTAGCAATAGGCATTAGTGGATCGGGGATTATCCTATCTTTGTTTTGATCAAGCTGTATTGTTGGTAACTTAATAATCCAGAGCAAAGCAACTGGAATAAATAGATAAAGAAAAACAACATCAGAATTATTAAATGAAAAATTAATTTTTCTATTTTTTAATAGAAAAAACCCGACTGTTATAACAAGAATTGGGATTAGCATTCCTATTCTTGAACTTCTAGAAAATACTTCTTCCGTTATTACAGATCCATCATTTCCCATATAACTTGTAAAAGTTGGTGCAACAATTGTAAAGAATAAAAGACCTAGCCCCAATTTATAAAATCTATCAAATAGAACACTTATATTTGAGCGATCATCACTTCTCCACAACCCAATAGAAATTCCTGAAAATACAAAAGTAAGCCCTACTGATATCCAAACTCGTATAAAGTCACTTTCTGGATAGGCTTGAACCATATATAATTGCATATTATTTAATACTGCTAACCAATCTTTATCAGAAGACATAACAAAACCGAACATACCTCTAAAGAAATTGAGTACTAAGTAAGTTGTTCCAATTGTTAGCACAGAAGAACCTACTGATGAAAATAAACTTTCTTGTAATGCTTTGGCGTTCTTTTTAATTACATCAACCATTATCTCTCCACTATTTTCATTTTTCTGTTGTAATAATTAATTATTGATGAAATTGTCAAACTTACAGAACTATAAAATGCCATCCAGATCAAGAAAACTGGTAATGTCTGGCCTTCTTGGTTATATAAGGTTTGACCAACAGCAACTATTTCTGGATACGCAACGGCAATACCTA
>CAZKFE010000119.1:0-1997 GCA_964551955.1 uncultured Candidatus Actinomarina sp.
GCTTTTTCTTTTTCACTAACTTCTGGGTTTTCTTTTGGTTCTGATACCACTTTCTTTTCGTTGCTATCAGATACTTGCCCGTTCCCTTTTTCGTTAATGTCATCTTTTTTTTCCATAGTTTCTTTATTACTCATTTTCTTCACTTTTTTCAACCTCTTGTGGTTGATTTTGTTGTATTTGTTTTGTTCCAAAAGGTTCAAAAGCTAATTGTATTCCAAACTTCTCAGCTAACTCTTTATCAGATTGTATTTGACTAAATACATCTTCAACGTCTCTACCATAACCAGCTTGAACATCTTGATGTGATAAAAAGCCATTTTCTACACCAACTTTTAATGCTTCTACTTCTTTTTTAGGGTCAATCCACTGCCAACCTCTTGCTCTCCAAATAGGATTATTAAATTTAGGTAATTTAGATGGTGGTAGTCCTCCTAATAAGTCTGTTAATAAAGTCATTTCTAACCATTTTGAATAAACTAAATCGTGGAAGTTTCTAATCATTCTATATTGTTCACATTGAAAATAATTTCTTTCTTCTAATGCACCTTGTCTAATACTAGAATAATTTACACTTTCTAAATCGTTTGCCAACGTACAATAACTAACATTTAAACTACTTGCTATTGAACGAATAATAGATTTTGTAAAATCTTTAAATGCTGTTGTTGGGTGTTGTGGGTCAAATGATTGAAATTCTGTTCCTGTCGGTAATTGTTCAAATGTACCAGCTTCAGCAAACATAACTGGATTGTTAGTATCTATTTTATCCTCTCCAGTATAAGCATCTCCATCGTTTGATTTAAAAAATCCCATTTTACTTGCACCAACTCTAGCTGCAACAAGTTCAGCTTCCATATAACCATCTAACATTTTTAAATCTCTTAAACATGCCGATAAAGGAGGTATTCCACGAGTTTGATGTGGTCGTTCTTGATGATAATAATGAATTATCTCGTCTGCTGGAACTATATTATATTTAGCACCTACATAATCACTTACTACTAAATCATCGTTAGGGTGTACTTTTAATAAATGATAATTTACTGGCTTACCAAATTTATTAATCTCAACTCCCATTCTAACTTGATTACCATTTGTTAATTGTAAGTTTAAATCGTGATCTAAAAAGTCAGATTCAATAAATTCAATCGCAAATTTATTTGGATTATCAAAATTTTTAATTAATCTTATTAAAACTTCTCCATCTCTAGCATAAGTTTCTGCAAATAATCTTTGACAATCAATCCAACTTAATTTTCCATCAGCAGTACAATTATATCCCCATTCTTTCCAACGTCTTTCAATTAAATTATTAGCAAAAGAATCAAGAGCTCCATTTGGGTCTCTACTTCTTACTTGTAAATGAACTCCTTTTGCACCAACTATATTATCTACATATACATTGATATATCTTCTAGCATACGCATTATTTCTTGCTAAATCTCTTGACCTATTTCTTAATACTCTTAAACTTGGTCTAATTTCGCTATCAGCAGACTTTGAAGATAAAACAAAATTATTTAATAATCTATTTTGACTTGCACCTGAAAAATAACTTCTTTTTATTTTTCTACTTCTAAATAAATTTAAAAATCTTTCTTTAAGCGTCATTAAATTGTACCTTTACTACTCTACCTGTTCCTTCATTATTACCTCGTCTAAATTCTGCAATTTCTTTTTGATATTCTGCTTTATAATAGTTTCTCCACTCTGTTAATTCTTGAACCGAGAGTTTACTTAAAGACCTACCTTGTATTGAATAACTAGAAACATCAGCATCAGCTCTACCTTCTATTAAACTTTCAATTTTATCAAGCATTATTTTTGCATGACTTCTAGTATCGCCAGTAGTTGCAAAAAAATTATCTTTAACAGTAATTTTACCTGAATCTATAACTAATGTTTCACTATCGGTAGTTTGAATAACTTTTAAAACCCAAAAATAATCTCCAGCAGTATAACTAGATGTAGCAGAATTATCTAAAGTAAAAGTATAA
>CAZKFE010000120.1:0-1992 GCA_964551955.1 uncultured Candidatus Actinomarina sp.
TAAATTCATTAATATTAGAAGTATAACTAAATTTATCTAATTCATCTTCAGACCAGCCACCCTCAGGCCCAATAGCTATATTTGTGTATCTTATATTATCATTTAAATTTTGTCCTGTTATATCTAATGCATGGTTAAATTTATTAAAATCAATCTCATCACAAGTTTCAAAATCAGGAATAAATGGAGATCCGGATTGCTCAATAGAAGATACCAACCAATTAAATATCTTCTCACTATTTATATTAATTTTTTGTGAATAATCAGTAGGTCCAATTGTTATTGAATTTACATTCAACTCACCTAGTTTCTCTATCATAAATCTAAATCTAGTTTTATCTTGAATTGGAGGAATGAATAGATTTATACTTACCCCCCGTTCATATTCTTTTTTTGAAGTTATTTCAACTTTATTATCTTTAAATTTACCAAAATACATTCTGCCTTTTCCGTTAGATACTTTTATAGGTGAATTATTTTTTACCCTTAAAACGTTATTTAAATGATGCAACTTATCATCATCTATGGTTATCAACTCATTAGTTGCATCAATATTCTTTTTGTATATTGTTGGTATATGCATCATTCCTTCAAAAATTCTTTAAAGGCTTCCTTGGGAACTTCTACTTTACCTATACTTCTCATCTTTTTTTTGCCTTCTTTTTGTTTTTCTAATAATTTTCTTTTTCTAGTTACGTCACCACCATAGAGCTTTGCTGTAACATCTTTTCTTAAAGCTTTAATCGTTTCTCTAGCAACTATCCTGGATCCAATTGCTGCTTGAATCGGAATATCGAACTGCTGTCTTGGAATTAATTTAGATAATTTATTTACCCTACTTCTTCCAATAAATTCTGAATTCTCTTTAGACAATATAGAACTAAAAGAATCAATTACTAATCCATTAACTAAAATATCGAGTTTCACTAAATTGCCGACTTCAAAATCTAAAATTTTATAATCTAGTGAAGCAAATCCTTGAGATATTGATTTAAGTGAATCATAAAATCCAGAAACAAGTTCTAATAATGGAATCTTATATTTTGCTTTTATCATTGAAGTGCTTAGATATACTAGATCCAATTGCACTCCTCTTTTATCGTTTAATAACTTCATTATCGAACCCAAATATTCCTTAGGAAATAGTAGGTCTAATTCACAAATTCTTTCTTCTATATTTTTTATATCTGTAAATTCATCTATTTTTGAAGGATTTCTTACAATTATTTCTTCATTGTTGTTTCTTATTATCTTAAATTCAACAGAAGGAGGAGTTACTATCAGTGATAAACCAAACTCTCTTTCTAGTCTTTCAATCACAATTTCTAGATGAAGTAACCCAAGAAATCCACACCTAAAGCCAAAGCCAAACGCTGAAGAAGTTTCAGGTTCATATATAAAACTTGCATCATTTAAAACATACTTGTCTAATGAGTCTCTTAACTTTGTATAATCATCAGAGTCTGATGGATATACACTAGAAAATACAGTCGGCTGAGGTTCCTTATAGCCAGATAAAATTATAGGTTTATCATCTTTTGCATCAACTAAAGTATCTCCTACCCTAATTTGCGATAAATCTTTAGCTCCAGTAACAACGTACCCTACTTCTCCAAATGATAGTTGTTTTGATTCGGTTAGATTTAAATCAAAATATCCAATTTCTGACGCTTCAAATTCATAATCTGAATTTACTAACTTTAACCTTGAATTTGTATTAATTTCTCCCCCAAACATCCTTATGGAAGCAACTACACCTCTGTAAGAGTCAAAATAAGAATCGAATATTAAGGCATTAGTTTTATCTGTTTCTTTTTGAGGTGAGCTTATAAGGGTTGGCATGTGTTGAATCAAATCTTCAATACCTGTTCCTTCTTTAGATGAAATTTTAAAAATTTCTTCATCTTCAGAACCTATTAAGTTATGTATCTGTTTAGATACATTCTCTATTTCAACATCAACAGAGTCAATTTTATTTATGACAGGTATTAT
>CAZKFE010000121.1:0-1945 GCA_964551955.1 uncultured Candidatus Actinomarina sp.
TTATATAAGGTTTGACCAACAGCAACTATTTCTGGATACGCAACGGCAATACCTAGTGATGTATTCTTGGCTAAATTTAAATACTGATTACCCATAGGAGGCAGCATTACTCTAATAGCTTGTGGAAGGACCACTAATCTCAATAAAGCGCCTCTCCTTAAGCCTAGAGACATCCCAGCTTCTGATTGACCTTTTGAAACTGCCATTATTCCTGCTCTAACTACTTCCGAAATAAATATTGCAGTATACAGAACAACACCTAACCATATAGCAAAATATCCAACTGAAAGATTTTTCCCATGTCCATCTGAATATCTTTTAAACTTAGTTGTACCAATTTGTTCAACTTTAGGTTTCGAGAAAGTAAACGGCGCACCATCTGTAACCTCTAATTCGTAAATAGGTTTAGTAATTTTTATTGTATCGCCATTCTTAGCTATTAATGATTCAACGTTTCCTGTGTATATAGCTATAAGCTCTGCTTCTTGTCTGTCAGTACTAGTCTTGCCAATTGCGTAAATATTAGCAATAACATCTCCTTTGGTTATCTCTGCACCTGGCTCTATAGTCCAATTTATAATCTCTGCTTTCTTCATCCCTTCAGTTATAGGTTCTAGCTCAACATCTACAGATGGATAAAAGTCTAATTTATTTTCAATACCGTGAAATAGCTGAGGCAATCCCCAGTCAGCTTTAAATGTTATTTCATCACCAACTAAGAAACCAGCAAAGCCTGCCCCAATAGATGAGAACATGATAAGCACTACTAAAAGAACTACTACAACATTTAATATGATCTTAAAATAATCATCATCACTATAGATCCCCTGTGCTTCTTCAGATTTTTTACTGTCTATAAATTTCTTTGTTGCCCTAAAGCCAATAAAAAAAGTAACGGCTGAAATCAATATTTGATAAAATATTGCTGGAACAAATTCTAAACCAAGAGAAATATATTTTGCTAAAAACCCTACTACCCCTGCTGCTCTAAAGCCTCCATACCAGCCTATAGCTAATAATCCTAATAAAGCACCTATCGACCATAAAAATGGTTTTGTGTCTCTGCCTTCTCTTTCTAATATTTCCACTCGCCATTTATATATTTTGTTAGCAATATATAAAACAAATAATGCATACACCATTAACAAGTAAGAATTGGGTCCTCTATTGAACCATGGAAAAGCAAGTCCTTTTGCGCTTATGTGAATCAAATATTCTCCCGTATCAAAAACTTCTAGTCTAGGAAATGAAAGCACAAAAGCTTGGAAGAAATATATTTGAACTAAAAGCGGAACATTTCTAACAACCTCTAATAATCCAGTTGAGCTTTTTTCAACTATGTAGTTGCTCGAAAGTCTAGCAATTCCTAAAAAAGTACCTAATACTGTTGCCGCAAATATCCCTGTTATTGTAATTCTGAACATATTGATCATACCAGTTTGAATCATCTGTAATCCTGAATTAGGTAATGTATACAGTCCTTCTGCAATTGAAACTCCCGGTGTTTCTCCTAACCACCCCCAAGAAAATGCAATATTTGTATCAGCCAAATTAACAATCGCATTTTGAATATAGTTCCAAATTATTGACAATATACCTAAAAGAAAAATTACTTGGAATGCCCATTTAAGAAAAACAACATTTCTAAAGAAAAGTAAATACTTTGTTGCGTTTTTCATAAATGAATTTTATCAGAATTATGTAGTTTATGCCTTAAAGAAGCTTTATATATGTATCTATTCAAAGTAAAAGGGGCTTTTCAGCCCCTTTTACAAAATTATTAAGGTAATTAATTACCTTGCTGGAGGTGCGTAAACCAATCCTCCATTATTCCAATAGTCGTTATAACTACCTTCTCTGTAAAGACCTAATGGGTTTAGGTTTCTTGAGAAGATTTCGTCATAGTTTCCTATTTGCTTTACAACGTTGTAGTAAGCATCTGCAC
>CAZKFE010000122.1:0-1911 GCA_964551955.1 uncultured Candidatus Actinomarina sp.
CAGAGTTTTCAACAACAGTAACAGTATTAGTTTCTTGAACGGTTGTAGTTGTTGTGTCTTGATTATAGGTAGTTATAGGTGTTTCAGTTATATCACTTGAACCACAAGCTGTAAGAATTAATAAAAATATTAATATTCTTTTCATAAGTTTATTCTTTTGTCTTTAAGAAAAGGAATCTCAAAAGATGAAATTAATAATTCTTCCGCTGAGTTTTTACTTCCTTTAACTCGCCCTATTGTTTTAGTAATATTGATTCCGTATACAAAAATATTCTTTTTACCCTCTACAAAAATAGACCAAGCTCTTTCATTGTTATGATTCGAGAGAATTGCTTTTGTCCCATTGTCAACTAATTTCGTAAAGTTTTCTGCAAGCCTCTTATGTTCGGAATCTTTATCCTCATATTTTTTAAATCTTTCTTTACTATAAGATGTGAAATCAGATGTTTTACTATTAGGGACATAAGGGGGATCGAGGTAAACAAATGAATTTTTTTTCAGATTTTTTTTCCTTAGCAGTACTTCATAGTCTCCATAAAATATTTCTGCTTTACTAAGTGCTTTGCCAGAAGCCTTCATATTCTCTAAATTAGGAATAGCTACTTTATTATAGCTTCCTATTGGCACGTTAAACTCCCCTTTTCTATTAACTCTAAAGAGTCCATTGAAACACGTTCTATTGAGAACATAGAGCAACACAGTTGATTTTTTAGATTCAGACTTGTTTAGGAAGTCCGGTTCTTTTATGTATTTAAATGTATTCCTATTCTCATTACTCCAAAGTTTGTTAAACGACTTTTTAACATAAGAGAAATACTTTCTCCTTTTAGAATCTGTATCTAAAGAGTTAAAGTATCTAAGTTTCTTATCAATGCTTTGATGAATATCTTCAATATTTTTTTCTACAGAAAGAGTTTTATAAAAGTTAACTAATTGTGGAACAAGATCATTTATGGAAGAGGATTTAATTAAGTTGTTATTATAAAGGTCAAAATAAACAGAACCACCTCCAAAAAATGGTTCTATATAGTGAGTATGGCTTGGTATTTCTTCTTTAACAATCTTGGATATTAAAGGTGCAAGCTTTCTTTTTCCTCCAGCCCACTTAATTATCGGTTGTGTGTTTTTCATTCTATAAATATATTACTTTTTTTATATGACAAAACTACGAGCAAAACAATAGCCTACTTAATTATCTAATATATATTTTGCAGTTTTAACTAGCTCCAAGCTAGTGTATTCTAACTTTTCTTTAAAATCATATTCATAGAAACTAAGAGATTTTTCTTCCTTATTATATTGAGAAAAAAAAGTCCTTATTTTTTTTGTTGTATCTTCTTCCCATTTTCTCTTAGGAAAAAATAATTGTCTGATAATTTCATTTGTAATCCTACTGTTTTTCGCTTCAAATAAAACAATTTCATCTTCTCCTTCATAACCAGCATCTACCTCTGTTTGTACACTTCTTGCTGTCATCTCAGTGCCTAATACTTTATAGTTAAATGTTGCACGCTTTCTTCCTCTTATTGTTAATTTAAGATTTTCAATACCAACAAAATCTTGAACTATTCCAACTGCAAATGCATAATCTAAGTGTTGCATTTCAGAGTTGCCTACTGATGAGGCTTCTAACTTAAATTCTGGAGTTATTTCAAATTCAATAATTGAACTATTGTCTAGTTTAGGAATGTCTAAATAACCTTCGCCCTTGAATATCATTCTTGATCTATTTGTGTATGGAAGCAAGAATAGACCTCTCTGTACAAATATTTCAGGTCTCTCCTCTCTGTTATTCATTCCGCATTGAATTCTGATTTGTTTACTTCCTGCCGGAATTTGCTTGTCAGAAAGATGAGCTACAGCATTTAAAATCTCGCTATCTTCAAGTAACAATGGACCTTTTTTGAAATC
>CAZKFE010000123.1:0-1898 GCA_964551955.1 uncultured Candidatus Actinomarina sp.
ATAAAAACCTAATTCTTGTCCTTGTGGGCATTGCCTTAGTTGTATATGCTAGTGTCCAAATTGCCTCAAATAATACTATATATTATTTCACAACAACAGAAGCAACAGCAAATCTTGATACAAGTAATTCAGAAAGAATAAAACTTGGAGGATTTGTTGAAAATGGTTCTATTGAGAAAAAAAATGACGGAATAACAAGTTTTTATATTACTGATGGAAATGAAAAGATAGAAATTAATTTTGATGGTTTTGTGCCAGACTTATTTCAAGAAGAAATGGGTGTCATTCTTGATGGGTTTTTTAAGGATGGAGTTTTTTATTCTGATGACATGATGGTTAAACACGATAATGAGTATGTTTCAGAAAATGGTGAAACCTACGATGTAAAAACTTATTCAAAATGATATCGAATATCGGCATAATTGTTACTTGGATTAGTTTTTTAAACTTAATTTTTTTATTTTTTACAAAATCAAATTTTCAAACACAAAGATTGGTAAGGATAAATCTATTTTTTCATTTTATTTTATTTTGTTTACTTGAAATTGGGCTTTTTATCGATGATTTTTCAATTAGTTATATTGCAAATTATTCAGCATCTACTACCCCACCAATTTATAAGTTTGCATCATTGTGGGGATCTTTGGATGGCTCAATACTTCTTTGGAATTTTGTACTTAGTATTTATTTCTTAATTTATATTAAATATTTTCACAAAAAAGATTTCTTTGTTGATGTTAAAATTTTTTCATCAATACTAGTTTTCTTCGTAGGATATACAATATTTAGCTCTTCACCTTTTGCTGGATGTATAGAACTTTCAAGTATTGGCTGTGCTAACTCTACACTCTTACCTTTTAACAACTTATTAACATCTGAATTTGGAAGAGGTCCAAATCCTTTACTGCAAAATCACCCTCTAATGGCAATACATCCACCGATTTTATATGCGGGCTATATAGGTTTAGTAATGCCATTTGTAATATCAACAAGTCACTTAATTAGGAATGAAACTAACAACGATTGGATAAAAATGGCTGAGAAAGCTACATTCTTCCCTTGGATTTTTCTAACGGCAGGTATTTCATTAGGTGCTGCTTGGTCATATGAAGTTTTAGGTTGGGGTGGATATTGGGCATGGGATCCAGTTGAAAATGTATCATTTATTCCTTGGCTTCTGGCCACTGCTTTTCTTCACTCTGCTAAAACACAAATTAGAGAATCAACGCTAATAAATTGGAACTATTCTTTATCTTGCTTGATGTTTCTATCAACTATATTTGGTACTTTCATTACTAGATCTGGTGTTCTTATTTCTGTCCATGCCTTTTCAAATGGAAATATTGGAACATATCTATTAATTGGTTTATCGGTTTTTACAGGTTTGTATTTAATAGTGGGTGCAAGAAATTTAGAATATTTTTCATCAGCAAAAAAATTATCCAATTGGTTTGGGAGATCAGGATTTTTTATTGCAAATAATATAATACTTTTCTCTGCAACAATCGTAGTTTTTGTTGGTACTGTTTATCCAATATTCTATGAAACTTTATATGATAGACAACTAACTATAGGTAGAAGTTTTTATGATACTTTGGTTGGGCCATTGTTATTGATTCTACTTTTATTAATTGTATTTTCAGTAAAACTACCTAATAAAAATTTAAATTTTTCTGAATGGGTAAAAACTAATCAAATGGAAATTAATATCTCACTAATTATTTCAATTGGAATATCTTTATATTATGAAGCAAGTTATAAGTTTATTTTTACTATATTTGCTTCAACTATATTGGTAATTATCTTAAGTAAAAATTTAATTTCTTATTTTAGAAAAGGTAAAATATCTGGTTCTTATTGGGCAGGACAAATTGCTCATATTGGTATTGGGATATTTG
>CAZKFE010000124.1:0-1883 GCA_964551955.1 uncultured Candidatus Actinomarina sp.
TACAATGGTTTAATGATTATTCTTATAGATGGGTTCAGTGTTGCTTTTAGAGCTTTTTATGCTTTGCCAGAGACATTAATGACATCAGAGGGAATTCCTACAAATCTTATTCATGGTTTTCTTTCAATGATTAATAAAGTGATAAAAGAATATAAATCAGAACAAATGATTGTTACGTGGGATTTACCAGGTAAAACTTTTAGAAATGAAATATATTCTGATTACAAAGCAAATAGATCTCCAGCTCCTGATAATTTTAAGGTACAAATACCTCTCTTACATGAATTATTAAATTCATTTAACATTCCCCAAGTTTCTGAAGAAGGTTACGAAGCTGATGACGTTCTTGGATCTTTAGCTAAAAAGTATAATGAAAAAGGTCAAGAAGTATTGATAGTTACAGGTGACAGAGACATTTTTCAATTAATATCAAAAAATACAAAAATTCTTTATACAAAAAGGGGTATCAGTGAAACAGACATAGTTGATGAAAAATTTTTTGTTAATAAATTTGGACTTAAAACAAATCAGTATGTTGAATATTTAGCACTAAAAGGAGATCCTTCAGATAATATCCCTGGGTTACCTGGAGTAGGAGAGAAAACTGCATTGTCACTTTTACAAAAATATAAAACAATAAATGAAATATACAAAAATTTAAATAACTTAACTCCAAGGATAAAAAAATCATTTGAAGAAAACAAAGATATATTAAAAACTAGTAAAGAATTAGCGACTATCAAAACAAACTTAAAAATAAAATTACCAAAAGAAAAATTAAAGGAGTCAGCATATTTTTCTGATGAACTTTTAGAAGCTTCACAAGATAAAGTGAAAAAGCTTGAATTAAATAAATATATTACATCCACATCAAAATTTAATAAAGTTGAAAATGCTGACATTGAAAATAATAATGATTTAATAATTGCTGAAAAACTTACAGGAATTCAATTAATCTTAAACTTCGATGATGAAATATATTTTATTAATCCAACAAACTACGGGAAATATATTGGTAATTTATCAAAACTAGATAAATTTATATGTTTAAATTCACAAAAATTGATAAGCACTACAAATGAAGAGAATAATAATTTAAATTTTGTTGCGTATGACTGTATTCTTTTTTTGATAGATCCAAGTATTAGGCCTGATAACTTATTAAATATTTCAAAACATATAGATAGAAATACAGAAATTACAAAAAAATCAAAAGTTATAGATTATCTTAAATTTTTTCAAAAACATTATTTATTTATTAATAAAGAAATAAAAGCATTTAAAGATAATAAAAAACTTTATAGAATTTATGAAGATTTAGACTTTCCTCTTTTAACTATATTAGATTCTATGAGTAAAAAAGGAGTTAAGGTATCAAAAAATAAATTAGAAAAATTATCTAAAGAAATAAATACTGAGTTAGATTTGTTTGATAGAGAAATAAAAAAAATAACAAAAAAAGATTTTAATTTAAACTCACCTAAACAGTTATCTGAAATTTTGTATGTTGATATGAAATATCCGGTAATTAAAAAAACCCCAAAAGGAGCCCCCTCAACCGATGCATCTGTTCTAGAGGAATTATCAAAATCTCATGAGCTTCCAAAATTAATTCTAAAATATAGGGAGTTTGAAAAACTTAGATCAACTTACATCGAAGGATTAAAAAATGAAATAGTAAAAAACAGAGTCCATACATCGTATAATTTATTTGGAACAACTACTGGTAGACTTTCATCTGAAAAACCAAATTTACAAAATATTCCTAACAAAACACTAATTGGTCAAAAAATTAGAGAGTTTTTTATAGCTGATACAGGACATTCATTTATTATTGCTGATTATTCACAAATCGAATTAAGAGTACTTGCTCACTTAAGTAA
>CAZKFE010000125.1:0-1561 GCA_964551955.1 uncultured Candidatus Actinomarina sp.
AAGGTAAGGATGCTGGAGCAATGTTTTTTGGTGGTCAACATGAAGAAGGTAGTTATTGCTATGACAATCCAGAAGATGAAGAGTGTATGGGTGGTAATGCAGGTGCCGTTTATGAATTCTTCCATGTTTACGACGAAAGTGTTCTTGGTGATGATTGGGAGCCAGTAAATTGTGATGAATGGCCAGATGATCCAATGTGTACAGGAGAAGGAGACTTCTTCCATGAACATGTGGGTGGGGCTTCAGGCCTTGCGTTGGACAGATCCGATATGTTTGATATTTATGGAGGTCCACAAGAACTAACTGGTCCTCCTGCTGAGTATTGTAATGAAAACTCTGACGCTCCTGAATGTGCTGAGGATTATAAAGCAGCTGATGTTTTCACAGAAGGGCAATACGTAGCTCCTGGTTATTGCGACGAAACTCCGGACGCTCCTGAATGCGATTCAAATTTTGGACAAGGTGGGGGACTGAAAGGACCTTTGACTGGTGACTTCTTAGCCCAATATGCTGCTCCAAATCCGAATGCAACTGCTGGAGAAAAACCAGAGTTTTGTACAGAAGACCCAAACCATCCTGAATGTTTTAGAGACTACTACGGAAGAGGACCTGTTGATGGTGCTGAGGTTTTAGGTGGATTATTTAGTGACGAATCTTATGTTGATTTAGCACAACAAGGTGTTTACTACAGTTCAATAGATGGTGCTGATGACTTAGCTTCAGAAAGATACGGAAATCATAATGACTATTTCGTACTAGATTGTAATGATCCAGCTAATGTAAATGAACCTGGGTGTTCTGAAGATTTTAATCCAGCAGAGTCAAGTCTTTTTGCTGGTGACGATCCAGGGGGTGCTTATGAATATGAGTCTTTTGATCCAGCTAATGTAAATGAAATATGTAACACAAACCCTCAAGATCCAGTTTGTTTTGCACCTACTCCAGGAGGAGAGCCTGATGAAGCTTTTGGTTCACCTGGTCCTGGTGGTGAAGGAGACATGCCTCCTGGTGGTGAAGGTGGATTTTGGGGAAATCAAGAACAAGCAGAACAATTTAAAGACCAACAAGACAATTACAGCCAGTTTGTAGATTCCTATTGCGAAGAAAATCCTGATGATGTTTCATGTACACAGGGAGTTCCTCCACCCCCTATGGAGGATGGGGTAATAATGCAAGAAGGTTCTTGTGAAGACAACCCTTATGCTCCAGGATGTCCTCAAAGCGGTGGTCAAGAGGGTCAAGGACCTCCTCCTAGCGGAGAAGGCGGTACTCCTCCAGACCAGCAAGAATATTGTGCAAACAATCCGGATGATCCATATTGTCAAGGCGGACAACCTCCTGGTGGTGAAGGAGACATGCCTCCTGGTGGTGAAGGTGGTGTAGATTGTTCTGATCCTGCCTTTGCAGATGCACCAGAGTGTGGTGGCGGTGGTAACATGCCTCCTGGTGGTGAAGGAGAGATAGATTGTTCCATACCAGAAAATGCAACTAGAACAGAGTGTGGTGCTCCTGGTGGTGAAGGAGACATGCCTCCTGGTGGTGAAGGTGGTGTAGATTGTTC
>CAZKFE010000125.1:1661-1873 GCA_964551955.1 uncultured Candidatus Actinomarina sp.
TGATCCTGCCTTTGCAGATGCACCAGAGTGTGGTGGCGGTGGACAACCTCCTGGTGGAGATCAGGGCGGTGGACCTTAAAAAAAATTATTAATTTACTCGTAAGAAATAGCTTCTAAAATGTTCTGTCTAGATGCTTTAATTGCAGGGAGAATTGCTGCAATTACTCCTGCAATAATTGAAATACCTATCCAAGTAAAAGTTTGAGAGATAG
>CAZKFE010000126.1:0-1861 GCA_964551955.1 uncultured Candidatus Actinomarina sp.
AACATAGTATTTAGCAATGTCGAAAAAGATAGAAATAAAAGTTAATCCTAATTTAAAAACAATTAGGTTAGATAGTTTAGTTCCTTATTCTAAAAATCCTAGAAAGATTCAAAAGGGAGTTCCTTTAGTTAAAGAATCAATTAAAACTTTTGGATTTAATGTTCCTATTACTATTAATAATATGCGAGATAGAGAAATTGTAAGTGGACATACAAGATACGCTGCAGCTAAAGAACTTGGAATGGATATGGTACCTTATATTGAATTAGACTATTTATCAGATTTAGATATTAGAAAATTTAGAATAGCTGATAATAGAGTTACTCAAGATACAGAATGGGATAAGAATTTGTTGCGTAATGAATTAGCCGAATTAGAATTGAACAGTAAGTTAGATGCTGAATGGTGGAAAGCAACAGGATTCAATCAAGAGGAAATTGCTAAAATACTTGCTGGAACATTAACAGAACCTGATGATTTTAAAGAAGTAAGTTCTGAATTAGAAACAAAAAACAAATGTCCAAAATGCAAGTATGAATGGTAGTACAAAAAAACCAAAATATAAAATTCCATCAATGGCAGAAATTAAAACCATTAAACCTAATGGTTATAAAGTTATTTCTACTTTTGCTGGTTGTGGAGGTTCATCACTTGGTTATAAGTTAGCTGGTTATAATATATTATGGGCTAATGAATTTGTTAATCATGCAGTAGAAATATATAAAGCTAATCATAAAACAACTATTGTTGATAATACTGATGTTAGAAAAGTAAATGCTGAAGATATTTTAAAAACTTTAAATTTAAAAAAAGGAGAACTTGATTTATTTGATGGAAGCCCACCTTGTATGTCATTTTCTACTGCTGGTAAAAGAGAAAAGAATTGGGGAAAAGAAAAAAAGTATTTCGACCATCATCAAGTAGCCGATGATTTATTTTTTGAATATATAAGATTAGTAAAAGGTTTAAAACCTAAAACTTTTGTTGCAGAAAATGTATCTGGTTTAATTAAAGGTGTAGCCAAAGGTTATTTTAAAATTTTTTTACAAGGAATGATTGATGCTGGTTATAAAGTAAAAGCATATTTAGCAAATGGAAAATATTTAGGTGTTCCACAAGCAAGACAAAGAGTTTTTTATGTTGGTGTTAGAAATGATTTAAAATTAGAACCTGTTTTTCCTCAACCTCAACAATTTGTTTATACTTTAAAAGATGCAATATGGGATTTAAGAAATGAAACTAAAGAACCTGATGTTTGGCAAAATAAAAGACCTGATGGAACTCCTTTTATGTATGCTTATGGAAAAGAATGGGAACAGTTAAGTCAAGGACAACAAAGTAATAAATATTTTAATGTTATTAGAGCTGCGTGGAATAAACCATGTAATACTGTATTAGCTACCGCTGCTAGAGCTGCTTCTGTTTGTCACCCAACTGAAAATAGAAAATTTACGATTAAAGAATTAAAACGTATCTTTGGCTTTCCAGATGATTTTATTTTTTTTGGAAATTATAAAGAACAATGGGCTAGATTAGGTAATTGTGTTCCGCCACCAATGATTTATTTTATCTCGAAAAAGATTCAACAAGATATTTTGGATAGATTATAAATGACAACTAAACCAAACGATAATCCACAATTTTATATATCTGCTCTTAAAAGAGATAATGCAGAATTAACTAAAATGAATCAGGAATTAATGAAAAAATATGCAGTTAAAACTTCTGACCCAGTAGTTAATGATGTTATTGATAGAATATTTATTAGACATCAACAAGGAATGAAAAAGTTTGGAAGAACTATGTCTCAAAACTCAAAGACTATTCCTGAATGGATTGAAGAAGTTATTGAAGAACAAAT
>CAZKFE010000127.1:0-1829 GCA_964551955.1 uncultured Candidatus Actinomarina sp.
GCATGTGTAATCATTGATCCTTTTGGTGGACCTGTTGTTCCAGATGTGTAAACCATTATCGCAACATCTTCAGGCTCTATTAACTCAAGTTTATCAGTCACAAAATTGGGATCTTTTTCAAATTCTTCTTTTCCAATTTCAAGAAACTCTTCCCAGGTCATCAATAAAGGGCTGTCATAATTTGTTAACCCTCTTGGTTCAAAGTAAATTATTTTCTTTAAATCTGGTAACTCTTCAATAACTTCTAATGCTTTATCAACTTGTTCTTGATCCTCAGCAAACAATATTTTAGATTCAGAATGACCAATTAAGTAGGCAACTTCTGAAGGTGGATTGGTTGGATAAAGACCAACACTAACTGCTCCAATAGCCTGGATGGCTACATCAGAGATGAACCATTCCGGCCTATTCTCTGAATGTATAGCTACACTATCTTGCGTTTCAATACCAAAATATTTTAATCCGCAACCAATCCACTGAGCTTGTTCCCAATACTGTTCATAAGTTATTTCTTCCCATATTCCAAAATTCTTTTCTCTCATTGCTATAAGTTCGGGGAATCTCTCTGCAGTTTCTCTAATTTTCTTTGCTGGAGTTAATCCACCTTTAGTTTCTAACTCTTCCATCAATTGTTGTACTTTTACCATTTTTCTCCTTAAATCATTTTTCTGAGCTTACTCCAAGATAAGCTTCTATCACTTTTTTGTCATGTATTGCGTCTTTTGGAAATCCATCAAACAACTTTTCTCCAAAATCCATAACAACTACATCTTCTGCGATGTCCATAACCATATTCATATCGTGATCAACGAGTACTGTCGTTATTTTTAGTTCTTCATGTATATCCAGAATGAAACGGGCAATATCTTCTGTTTCTTCGTTGTTCATGCCAGCAGCAGGTTCATCTAAAAGTATAACCTCTGGCTTCATAGCCAGTGCTCTTGCAAGCTCTACTCTTTTTTGAATTCCATATGGAAGTGAAAGAATAAAAGAAAATCTATATTCTTCTATCTCTAAAAAATCTATAATATCTTCTGCGATTTTTCTTGCTTCTAGTTCTTTCTTCCTGACATTTCGTCCAAAAAATATTCCAGCAATAGAGCCATAATCTATATGTCTATGAGCGCCTATTAAAATATTGTCCAAGACAGTCATGTTCTCAAATAATTCAATATTTTGAAATGTTCTAGCAACACCCATGTTAGCTATTTCATCAGGTCTCAATCCTTTGATGTTCTCTCCCTTAAACTCTACAGAACCGCTAGTAGGTTTATAAATTCCACTTATACAATTAAAGATAGATGTTTTACCTGCACCATTAGGACCAATAATTGCTTGCAAAGAACCTTCCTTAATATCGAAAGATACATTACTAAGAGCCTTCACTCCTCCAAAACTTAGAGATACATCTTTAAAAGAAATTAAATTACTTATGAGAGCCACCTCTTCTTCCTTTTATAATGTTTAACATCTTTGAATGATTTCCTTTTTGTTCCTTCTGCATTTAATCCTAAATAAAACTCTCTAACATCTTCATCTTTTAATAATTTTTCTGGTGTGTTATCCATGACAATATTTCCTGTTTCCATAATATATCCATGAGTTGCAATACTAAGAGCCATGTTTGCATTTTGCTCTACTAACAAAACTGAAACTCCCTGCTGGTTAATTTCTACTATGAATTCTTTTATTTGATCTACTAACTTGGGAGCAAGTCCTAAACTTGGCTCATCAAGCAGTAAGCACTTTGGATTTGACATTAGAGCTCTACCTATTGCTAACATTTGCTGTTCTCCTCCAGATAAATATCCTGCAACATCTTTTGATCT
>CAZKFE010000128.1:0-1806 GCA_964551955.1 uncultured Candidatus Actinomarina sp.
AGAGTTACATCAGGATCATTAACAATTGCTATAGTTTCTTTATATTTCATTTTTTTGTGCGCGGAAGAGGACTCGAACCTCCACGGGTTTTATCCCACAGGATCCTTAATCCTGCGCGTCTACCAGTTCCGCCACCCGCGCTTTATCAGTCAAGAAACCAAAATAAAGATAATGTAGTTGCTGCAAACATTAAAGCAACTAAAGCAGTAATACGACTTAGATTTCTTTCAGCTAAAGTTTGTCCAATATTTCCAGAAGCCCCTGGTCCACCTAACATATCAGATAAACCACCACCTTTGCCACTATTTAGCATAATTAATGCAATGAGCGCAATTGATACAACAATATGCACTGATATAAGTATTGCAGTCGTAGATCCCATATTTAATTATCCTTTTCTAATTTTGATTGTAGTTCTACTTCTTTTTCTAAGCTTTCTATTGCTTTTTGGTCACCAAGGTACCCAATCTTAGTTATTTTATCATTGTTAACATTAAATGCGAGAGGTATTCCAGTAGGAATATTAATTTCAACTATTGCTTCGTCTGAAATATTTTCAATAATTTTTAACATAGCTCTAATACTATTTCCATGAGCAACAACAAGTACGCTTTTATTTTCAGACAATTGAATAATTTCATTTAACGTTGATTCAACTCTTTCAACTACGTCCTCAAGTGATTCTGCTAATGGTAAATCGACATCTATCTCTTTGTAAGTTTGGTCTTGTTTTGGATCATATTTTGAATGTTTTTCAACTAAAGGTGGCTTTGCTTTGTAACCTCTTCTCCACTCATGAACTTGGATTTCACCATATTTTTTTGCTGTATCAACCTTATCTAAACTTTGCAATGCTCCGTAATGTCTTTCATTCAGTTGCCATCTTTTGAGAATACTTATTTCATTAATTAGACGTTTATCATATTGATGTAATAAATTATTTGAAGTTTCAATTGATCTACTTAAGTAAGATGTAAAACAAATGTCAGGTATAAATTTATTTTGTATCAGAGTTTTACCAGCTTTAATAGCTTCTTCAATACCTTTTTCAGTTAAACCAACGTCAACCCAGCCAGTAAATTTATTTTCTAAATTCCAAATACTCTGACCATGGCGTACAAAAACTAAATTCATAAATCTATTGAATTAATAATTTTTACAAATTTATCAACATCTAAAGATGCCCCACCAACTAAAGCTCCATCTATTATTTTAGAATTTAGTAATTCATCAGAATTATTTGGTGTGATACTTCCTCCATATACAAAACGTACCTTATCACTTTCATAAAATGGTTTTCCAGATATGTATTCTTTAACCATAGATAAAACTTCAACAACATTAACTAAAGAAGCTACTTCTCCTGTTCCTATTGCCCAAATAGGTTCATATGCAAAAATAAGATTGCCTACTTTATCTTTTCTTAAACCTTTGACAGCTGACTTAATCTGATTTGAAATATGTTCTAAATATTGATTACTATTTCTTTGCTCTAATGTTTCTCCAAAACATATAACCGGTGTGATACATTCACCAACTAAGTTGTGTATCTTTTTGTTTATTACTTCATCACTTTCATTAAACTCAGTTCTTCTTTCAGAATGTCCAACAACACAATAATTGACATTTAATTTTTTTAATTGACGACTTGAAACTTCACCTGTGTATGCTCCTTCTTTGAATTGAGATACATCTTGTGCAGATAGTTGAATATTTAATTTATCAGTATCAATAATTGTTTGAATTGATCGTAAAGATGTGTGAGATGGAGATACTACAATATCTATCTTTTCTTCTTTATCTTCT
>CAZKFE010000129.1:0-1789 GCA_964551955.1 uncultured Candidatus Actinomarina sp.
ATATTAAAGATTCCTTAGAACATAGGGGACCAGACAACTCTTCCGTAAAACACATCACAGAATCAAATTGTTTTATCCACACAAGGCTTTCAATTATTGATTTAAACGATCGCTCAAATCAACCTTTCCAATCAGAAGATGGACGGTTTACATTGGTATTTAATGGTGAAATATATAACTACAAAGAAATAAGAAAAGATTTAGAGTCAATCGGAATAGATTTCAAGACTGAAGGCGATACGGAAGTTCTATTAAAAGGGTTTATGGAACATGGTGAAAGTATATTGGAAAAACTTAGAGGTCAATTTGCTTTTGCAATATATGATAACGCAGAAGAAAGTATTTTCCTAGCAAGGGACAGGATTGGGATTAAGCCATTATATTTTTCTATATTTGAAGACTGGTTTGTTTTTGGTTCTGAGATTAAAACAATTGAAAAATCAGGGGTTGTCCCGTTTGAGCCCGACATGGATTCATATGTAACTTATTTGAGACATCTTTGTGTGCCTTCTAATAGAACTGGAAATAAAAATATATTGAAAGTACAACCTGGTGAGTATGTCTTGTATTCCTTAAAGAATGGAATTTCAAAAAAGAAATATTGGGATCCATTTAGTTTTGAAGTAAATAAAGATATTAATGAAAAAGACGCTATTTCAGAAGTAGATAGATTATTGGCTGAATCTGTTGAATACAGAAAAGTTAGTGATGTAGAAGTAGGTTTATTCCTTTCAGGAGGTATAGATTCATCACTAATAGGAAAATTAATGAAAGAAAATGAAACTGCTGGATTAAAAGGTTTCAATATAGATTATGAAGATCACTTTGAAGGATACGAAGGTGAAGTAGTAGAAGCTGAATTTGCATCTTCAACAATTAATATTGAATTGATTAAAGAAAATATAAAATATTCTGACTTTCAAGATTTATTAAATAATTATTCATTTTATCAAGATGACTTGATTGGTGATGAAGTGGGGATACCATTGTATTTTCTTGGAAAAAGCACAAGGTCTAATGGAATAAAAGTGGTTCAGGTTGGAGAGGGTGCCGATGAGCTTTTTTATGGTTATGATCATTGGTTGCGATTTATCAAGTTAAATAAATATATAAAATCAATAAACCAAACTCGCTCGAATGTCTTAGATTTTAAAAACCATCGTATGAATTTAGTTTCAAACATTCTATTTAATAGAACTTCATTTTCTGGAGGGGCTGTAGGGTTTAATTTATCTGAAATTAATAAACTTGTTGACGGAGGTTTGTCAAAAGAATTTGAACTTATTAACTATGCTGACAATAAATGGGACGAATATTTTACAAAGAAAAGTTCAAATTTATCAAAATGGATGACATTAATTGATTTGAATATCCGTCTTCCAGAATTACTTTTAATGAGGATGGATAAATTAGTAATGCAATCTGCTGTTGAAGCAAGAGTTCCATTTTTGGATCATAAACTTGTTGAGTATGTTTTATCCATTCCTCACGAAATTCTTATGGATAGTACGACAACAAAACCGTTATTAAAGAAGGTTGCAAGAAAGCATATTCCTAATGAAATAATTGACAGAAAAAAACAAGGTTTTAGAGCCCCAATAGGGGAATGGATTAAAAAAGATGAAGATTATTTTTATGAATCAATAAAAGAATTCAATTCTCTAGTAAATTTGTTTAGTGAGAAGGAATTAAAGAAAGTTATTCAAGGTAATGACTTTCAAAAAAAATGGTATTTAGTTAATCTTTCTCGATGGCATATGACAAGGGTTGCGAATTGATTAGAAATTGG
>CAZKFE010000130.1:0-1763 GCA_964551955.1 uncultured Candidatus Actinomarina sp.
TGAGGTCACAAATTTACAATTTCTTCAGTTTCTAAATCAAATGATAGATTCAGCTTGGCATAAACAGACAACTAGCCGATGTGAAAGTTTAGCTGCAACTATGAGAGGGAGTAATAAGTAATGTGGTTAAGTATTGCATCTAAATTAGTTCCTGGAATTATTAAGACAGGAATGTCTATTGCATCAAATAGAAGAAAAACAAAAGAATTTGAATCAGTAGCAGAATTAAAATTAGCTGAACGAATGGCTAATGGTGAAGTTGAATATAAAAAAGCTGTTATTGATTCACATAAAGGAGATTTAAAAGATGAATTTTGTCTTATTCTTATTTCAATTCCTTTGCTATTATTAGCTTGGTCTGTGTTTAGTGATGACCCAGATATACAAGCAAAGATAGATATTTTTTTCGATAAGTTTTCAAATTTACCAATGTTCTATCAAGCTCTTGTAGTTGGTGCATTTTCTACAATATTAGGTATCAAAGGCGTTTCTACTTTTAAAAAAAAATAAACAAAGGTGATTCTTCAAATGGCTAGGTATGTAGCGAGTATCAAATCTCGAAGAAAATTGCGATGGGTCGGATTTAGTTTAGCTTTAATAAGTATTATTATTTTAACGAGCTTTAAACAATGGCAATCACTCGGTTGGGCTATATCTGTTGGTGGTTGTTCAATTTGGATATACGATGGATATTGTTCAAAACACTATGCTAGAATGCTAATGGAATGTCTTTATTGGATATTTGGATTTTGGGGAGTTTTTAATTGGTTAAGCTAAAATCATTGTTTTTATGGTTATAGGAAGCCCATACAAGCCCACAGACTGCGATTTAGACCTCGCTGCGATAGTTACCCTACCTCGTTTTTTCTATTAAAATAAAGATTTTCTAAAAATATAGTCAGATCCAGCATATATTCTCCTGAAAATACTTCAAAAAAGCTAGTAAAATCAACCCTTTTTAGCTTAAAAAAATACCTATTATTGTCTCTTTTTTGTTTCTATTTTAGGTAGAATAGCTTATAAATTGCTTATGTTTAATAATAAAAATAACAAAGGAGAAAACATGAGTAACTTAAAAGATAGAACTTTCGGTGTTGAAATCGAATGTTTCTTAAATAGTGACAAAGCAAGGTTCGTAAGAAATTTTATGAACCAAACTGAGAACGAAAGAAATGGCCAAACTATAAATTATAATCCAAATAGATATGGAACTTGGTCGAGAACAGCTTGGACTTTAGGATATGATTCTACATTGCATTCTAGTTCACATAATAACGCTGTTGAGTTAACATCAAATCCAATTAAATTTTCAGATTTAGGAAAAATTAAATCTGTAATTGATGAATTAAATACAGTTGGAGCTGGTGTAAATAAATCTTGTGGATTACATGTTCATATAGACGCTTCAGATTTAACTTTAAAAGAAGTAAAAAATGTTCTTATAAGTTATTTGATTTATGAAGAAGTAATTGCTTTCACTCAACCAGAATCAAGAAGATGGAGTTCTCGTTGGTGTAATTCTAATAGAGGAATTAATCCAAGAGAATTAGATTTAGCTTTTCAAACGGCAACTACAAATGATTTAATTAAAAAAATCAAAAAAGCAAAATCAATTAAAAAACTTTATCAAGTATATTCTGGATATAACGAGAGATATGTAAAAGTTAATTTAAAAGGTTTAGTTGCTTATCACGATAGACATGCAAGACCTCAAGAAAAAACTGGTACAATCGAATTTAGACAAGGTGCAGGAACTACTGATT
>CAZKFE010000131.1:0-1760 GCA_964551955.1 uncultured Candidatus Actinomarina sp.
CATCCTCAGCATCAATGCCTAATGAAAAAACAACATCTACAGACTCATCAAATTTGGCTGTTGCAGTTTCCTTACAAAGATTAAGTGAATCTTCTTTTGACATTTCTGAATTAGAAGTATTCTCTTTAGCTTGATTGTATCTTTTTCCGTACTTTTTCATATCACTCCTTTTGGTTCAAACGATTAAATAATCTCCCAAACTATTTATTAATTTTCTTCTGTGTCACCTTCTGCTGCAACTGTCTCTGTAAGTTCCCCAGTTTCTGAAACTGGTTCGTCTGATGTCTCCTCTTCTGAAACTCTATTTTCTGCAGCTTCATTTGAAGCAGCAACATCTATTGCTTCTCCATCAACAGTAACACCCATTGATCTAGCTGTTCCAGCAATAATTTTTACTGCTGCACCCAAATCATTTGCATTTAAATCTTCCATCTTTGCCTCAGCAATAGTTTCAAGTTGTGATGTAGTAATATTTGCAACTTTTTCTTTATGGGGTTCTGGTGACCCAGAATTAAGTCCAACAGCTTTTTTAATTAAGTATGAAGCTGGAGCAGTCTTTGTTGTGTATGAAAATGAATTGTCTTCATAAATTGTAATTTCTACTGGAACAATTTCACCTTGTCTGCTTGAAGTATCATTATTGAATGCTTGAACAAAATCCATAATATTTACACCGTATTGACCTAGGGCTGATCCAACAGGTGGAGCAGGTGTTGCACCTCCACCAGGAATTTGTAATTTAAGTTTTGCTTTTATTTCCTTAGCCATTCCTATCCTAATTTTTAACTATATCAGTGAAGCCAAGTTCAACTGGAGTTTCCCGTCCAAATATATTAACCAAAACTGTAACTTTTGATTGATCTAAATTAATTTCTTCAATAATCCCATTAAAGTCAGCAAACGGTCCTGTAGTGACCCTTACGGTTTCTCCGGTTTCAAAATCTGGTTTAAACTTAGGAGATTCTTTTTTAACTTCTACTTCTTCATTGGTTCCTAATATTCTTTCAATTTCTCTTTTTGAAAGGGATATGGGCATTTTTCCTGAACCAACAAATCCAATTACAGAGGGTGTGTTTCTAATTTGATACCATGTTTCATCGTCCAAATCCATTCTCACAAGAACATAACCTGGAAAAGTTTTCTTCTCAACGTTAACTTTTTTCCCATTACGTATTTCAACAACCTCATCTGTAGGAATTACAACTTCATAAACTTTGTCCTCTAAATGAAGGTTCTTTAATCTAGTTAGTATATTGGTTCTCACTTTCTTTTCATGTCCAGATTGAGCGTTCAAAACAAACCACTCACCTGGTAAATCATATGGGTGTTGATTTCCTGAGAAATCTTCAATAGTATGATTTTCTTCTTCTATTGCTACTTCTTCAGACATTTAATTATTCTCCAAAAGATAACAGGTTAATCAATGTATTCTTAAAACCAAAATCCATTCCAAATATTAGTAAAGTCATAGTAATAATTGTAATAATAGTAACAACAGTGAAGGTTGAGAGTGTATCTCCAGATGGCCAGTTGACTCTACTAAGTTCTGTTTTAACTTCTAAAATATAATTTCTAATTCTTTTTAGTCTCGAAACTTTTTCACCTGAATATTGGCCAATATTTCTATCAGCTTTCTTTGCCAGACGCTCTTCACGCTCTGACATTCTTCTCATTTCTCTATTCATTTCGTTCATAAATACCTCTCGCAGGGGTGGTGAGATTCGAACTCACAACCTCCGGTTTTGGAGACCGGCGCTCTG
>CAZKFE010000132.1:0-1731 GCA_964551955.1 uncultured Candidatus Actinomarina sp.
CTTTACCCCTAGGTGTCTCCACTTCTACAAGACACATCCTGCACATTCCAACTGGATCTAATCTTTTATGCCAGCAAAATCGCGGTATATGAATTCCAGATTTTTCACAAGCTTCAATCAAAAGTTCTCCTGATTTTGCTTCAAGCTCTTTACCATCTACTGTAAATTTGATATTTTCACTCATTATTAATTAAAACTTTCTTTGGAAGTAGGCTCTCAACCTCATCACGAAAACTTCCCATTAATGATGTAATAGGAGAAACTGCAGATGGACCAAGTGGACAAATCGTAGTCATTTTTGGAGGCCAAGCTAAGCCAGGAGATATATTATCACATACATCAAGCAGCAAATCAATATCTGATGTTCTACCTCTACCGCTTGCAATTCTATCTAATATCATTTCTAACCAAGTAGTTCCTTCTCTGCATGGAGTACATTGGCCACAAGATTCATGTGCAAAAAAACTAACTATACTTTTTGCAGCTAATACAAGGTTTGTGTCTTCATCCATAACCACTACAGCTCCTGAGCCCAACATAGACCCTGCATCAGCAACATCATCAATTGTCATTTTTATATCTAGTTGGCTTCCAGTAAACCATGGTGCAGAAGCCCCTCCAGGAATATAAGCTTTTACAGACTTGTTATCTTTTATACCTTTCCCAAAAGTATCAATAAATTCACCAAAAGAACAACCCATTTCAATTTCAAAATTTCCAGGATTATTTACATGTCCAGACAAACTGAATATCCTTGTACCGGTTGAGCCTTCTACGCCTAGTTTTGAATAGTCTTTTCCAGAATTATTTATAATCCAAGGAACAGAGGAAATTGTTTCTACATTATTTACTAAGGTTGGTTTATTATAAAGGCCTTTTACTGCTGGAAAATAAGGAGGTTTTAATCTTGGCTCTCCTCTCCTGCCTTCTAATGAGTTCAGTAATGCTGTTTCTTCACCACATATATACGCACCTGCTCCTAAGTGAACTACAACATCTAAATCCTTACCTGAGTTAAAAATATTTCTTCCTAAATATCCTTTTTCATAAGCTTGTTCAACAGCATCTTGAACTCTTCGTGCAGGTTTTGCGTACTCTCCTCTAATGTAAATAAATGCTTTTGAAATATTTGAAGCAAAAGATGTAACTATTATTCCCTCAATTAGCTGATGAGGGTCTCTTTCAAGTAAAATTCTATCTTTAAAAGTTCCGGGCTCTGATTCATCTCCATTAATAACTAAATATCTTTCTTGGTCTTCTGCTAAGAATCCCCACTTTACACCTGTAGGAAATCCTGCGCCTCCTCTTCCCCTAATGTTTGAGTCCTTAATTTCTTCAATTACTTCTCCAGGATTGTTTTCTTTTAATACCTTCCTAGCTGCACTATATCCATTATTCTTTTCGTAAATATCTATTAAGTGACTATCTTGCGGATTTTCTCTCATGTGCTTTGTTAATAACAATGTTTCCTTCATAACTACTTTTCCTCTGATGTCCCAATAATCTGAAATCCAGGAGCTGTACTAGAGGTTCCTGAATTATCTTCTATAGCCCAATCAAAAGACTTGACTCCTCCGAATTTTTCTTGAAGTTCATCAGCAACTATAACTTTTGGAACTTCATCCTTGAGATATTTACATAGTTCTAGAGCTTTTATAGGAGTAACACCTTCAACCGTTTCATAATTAACTTGTACAGCAGGAGCTCCTCCACAAGCACCTATACACTCAA
>CAZKFE010000133.1:0-1702 GCA_964551955.1 uncultured Candidatus Actinomarina sp.
GTTGTATCTAAAGTAAAACTTCTTACTTCAGCAACAGTATTAGTTCCAACTTTAACTATTCCTGAACTGCCTGTATGTGTTGCCATTATTATTTATCCTTATTTATTTTTATTTTAGCTTTATCGCTAAATGATGGTTTTTTATCAGCACTGCCAACTTTTGTGTACCCCATTTTTAAATAATATTCTTCCATATCTTTCGATGTTTGAATAATACTATTTCCGTCTGGTGTTTTAAGACTTATTCTATTTGTTGCCATAAATTATACTCCTGTTTGTACTGCGTTTTCTATCGTATTGTAATTAATTAAATAGGTCAACCTCATCAAACCTGTTTTTTGACTAGCTGTATCGAACTCAATTTCAGTAGAAACTAATTTTGTATCTTTAGCATTTCCTCCACGAGTAACATCACTAACCATTGCTTCTTCTACTTCTTCGGCAATAGTATCAAGTGTATCATCTATATTGGCAGTTCCTCTACAATGTGCTTCTATAATTAAATTTAATGACCTTTGTTGAGTTCTTGTATTTTTACCTAAAGTATAATCTTCAATCGTTTCATCTAAAGTATAAACTATTAAAGCTGGAAGATTTCCAGTCTGTAAAGGAAAATATCTTGTTTCATAAACATTTGAACCAGTTGTTGATAAACTTGTAACTGTTGTAACAACGTGTTCTCTAATTGTTTTTCTAATATGAGCCATATTATCCTGATAAAGTTATTCTAGTTACTCCTGTTCCATCAGGTAATAATTCTTTAATGTAATAAGTAACACTATCAATAACTAATGTGTCATTAAATGTTGCAGCACTTACATCAGAAGTCTTACAAGTAAACATAGGAACTTCTTCAATTAAACCAGCTTCGCCTACTGCTTGTTCTACTGATTCTTTGTCAAAAATTCCTTTTATCGTTGATGATGTACCAGCACTAACATCTGTGAAAGTTGCCGAACTAGCAAAGTCATCACTATCAAAAAATATTGCTCTTTCTGTATCAGATTCTACTGCCATATAATAACCTAGTTAATTGTCCCCATAATTTTTTATTTTGTCTAAACACTTTTTCATATCCATCTCCTACTGCTTGTGCAATAGGTTCTTCGCCTCGTTCATTTACATTTATTCCAGCGTAATATATTATAATATGAAACAGCTCGTGTATCAAGGTATTGAACAATACCATTCCAGAAATTCTTTTATCTATTTTTAATGTATGTTTATTAGGGTCAAATTCCCCATATAACTTATCTAAAAATACATACTCAACTTTTATCTTTCTGTTTCCATACTTGATAAAATCAAGTTTCATTTAAAAAATTGATGATAAGATAATTAGAACTGCAATAGCACCAAGAATATGATATTTATAATCTTTAGCTCTAGCAAACCAATGCTTTGGCTTTCTTCCAAAAATTAACATATTACTCCTTTATTATTTTTTACGAGAAAAAATGCTTTTTTTTTTAACTGCTTTGTTTTCTGGTTTTTTAACATCTTCTGCTGAAGCAATAGCTTTTCCCATACCGATTAATAAATTTCCATCATTTTCACTAGCGTCTATTACATCGCCTTTTTCTGCTAATTGACCTTTAACAAATGTTTGTTTTACTATTTTTATTTTCATAATAATTCCTTTTATATAAAAGAAAAGGCGAGGTCAATGCCTCGCCTAATCTTGTAAACTGCTTAATTATTAA
>CAZKFE010000134.1:0-1700 GCA_964551955.1 uncultured Candidatus Actinomarina sp.
ACTCATAGATTTATTGTAAATGTTTTTTAATAAATTTACACTTCCAGAACTTTATTAAAAAATTCTGGAGGTGAAGATTCAAAAGTAAATTTTTTATCAAATAAATTGAAATTTAACTTATGAGAATGTAAACAAATTTCAGATAAGCTAAGTAGAGTATTTGTCTTTGCACCATATAAAGTGTCATTAACTATAGGGGTTTTCAAATATTCCATTTGAACTCTAACTTGATGATTGCGTCCAGTAATTAAATTAATTAAGACCAATGAGTATTTATTTGTTGTCTTAATGACTTCATATTCTGAAATAGATAATCTTCCATTCTTAGCTATAGTTCTTTTTGATCTATTTAATACAGATCTCTTGAGTGGTAATTCAATTTTTCCAGTATCAGATGAAAGATGCCCTTCAATTATCGCCAAATATTTCTTATTTACTTTCCTATCTTTAAATTGTTGTTTTAATAAATTAAAAGTTTTCTGATCTAATGCGCAAACTAGTAACCCTGAAGTTACTCTGTCTAACCTGTGCACTATTCCTTCTCTATTTTCTTCTCCCCACTCTTTTATTTGGGGTTTAATTTTAATTAAATGATCTCTTAAGGTTGTTTCTGACGATTTATTATTTGGATGAGTTAGCAAACCATTAGGTTTATTAAACACTATAAAGTTATCATTTTGAAATTTTATCTCAAGATTTTTTATTTTTAAACTCCGATAATATTAATAAGCATATGCCAATAGTTATGTATGTATCTGCAAAATTGAAACTAGGTATAAACAATAGTTCTATAAAATCTGTAACTTTACCATTATTTAGAGTAATCAAATTATAAGCTCTCTCACCTAAATTTCCAATTGCTCCACCGAGAATCAAAATTAGAGAATAAAATTCCATAGAATTACTTTGTACTTTATTTAATTCTGTAATTAACCAAAATAAAACTATCAAGGAAAGTAAAAATGTAATATTTGTTTTGTCACTTAAAAGTCCGAAAGCAATGCCTGTGTTAAAAGTTAAATCTATTGTTAATATATTTTCAATAATTACAGTTTCTTGAATATTATTAATTCGAACAAAATATTTAATATAGTTATCAATTAAGGCTAGCAAAATTGAAATTCCTAAAGGTTTAGATAAATTATTAAGAGTCAATTAATACTGCACAATCTTTACAGTTTGTTGAATATGGCAATGCTTCTAACCTTGCTACTGGTATTGGGTTCTTGCATTGCTCACAAATTCCATACCTTTTCTTTTTAATTAATACTAAAGCATGGTCAATTTGATTTAATAAATACTTAGTATTTTCATCAAGAGTTAACTCTTTCTCTAATTCAAATGCCATTGATCCCCCGTCCGCAGATGTTGGGTCTGGACTTCTTTCAGCTGATGCTTCTGATAGCCTTATTCTCTCCCTCTCTTCTTGATGTCTCTCTAAAAGATCACTTAACTGTTTCTGTTCTTCTAACAGCCTTTTCTTAAATCTATCAATAGTTGATTGTGCTAATTTTCTTGTCATTTTTTCTTTATTTATTAATTAATGTATATTACTAAATTTCTAAGTAAAACAAATAAATTATAAAATTATTTTAATTATTAACTTAAACAGTGTTTTTCTCTGTAAAGTCTTTAAAATCTTAATGATATGTTCAAAAGAGTAGATAATAATATTGATTTAGCCAAAAATGAAGATAAAA
>CAZKFE010000135.1:0-1664 GCA_964551955.1 uncultured Candidatus Actinomarina sp.
ACAAAAATGAAGCTAAATCAAAAGTTAAATTAGCAAAAAAATATTTAAATGAAGAATATAATTTCAATACAAATGCTGAAATTTATCATCAGACAATAAATGAAATGGTTAATAAATGAGGACTAAAGATAAAAAAATATTAATCCTAAATATAGCTACCGACTCAAAAGACACATCCCTTGGTTTTGTTTTATCTTGGCTTAATGAATTTTCAAAAAATTATCAAGAAGTTGATGTAATAACTTTAAACAAAGGTCATACTTCTGCCCTTAATGACAATATAAATATTTATGAAATTAATAAAAATAAGTCTAAATTATTTGGTGTATCTAATTTTTATAAAACAATAATTTTACTCACTAAAAGAAACAAGTATGAATATTGTTTTTCTCATATGTCAGCAATCATGATGTTAGCAAGTTATCCAGTTCTACTTATGAGAAAGTTAACATCAATATTTTGGTATACACATGCAGGACCAAAGAATTTATTTAACAAATTAATTTTGTTTAAAGCTACGTTATTAGCAAGTAAGATAATTACTGCTTCAGAAAATTCATTTCCATTAAAGAGCAAAAAAGTAACGCCCATAGGTCATGCAATAGATTACAAAACTTTTTATAAAAAAATAGACTCTTTCAGTAAGAAAGATTTTGCAATTGTTAGTAGAATCTCTAAATCAAAAAACATCGAGGAATCTATTGAAGGCTTCTTAAATAGTAATGCTTCTGAATCACGGTCTATTTTAATAATCGGTGGGCCTCTAACTAATGAAGATAAAATTTATTATGAACACCTATTAAATAAATATAAAAATAATAACAATGTTTCTTTTATTGGTCCGGTATCTCATTCTGAATTAGTAAAATATTTAAAAAATGTTAGTTTTCATATTAATAATACTGATAAAGGCTTTTATGATAAAAGTGTTCTAGAAACCTCAGTTAATGGGATTATTAATTTCTATAAAAATACTGATTATGATAAAAATATTCCTAGTGAATTTCAAGAAAATCTAAAATTTGATGGCACTCCAAGTGATTTATCAAATAAGATATCCTCAGTATTTAGATTGGATCAAAATGAATTTCTTAAGATTATTGAGCATTCTCAGAAAGAGATAAGAAATGAGTCTTTAGAAACTTTAGTGAAAAGAATTACAAGAGTTATTTAGCTAGTTCTTTCTTTACCCAATCTATAGTTAAAGTAAGGCCACTTTCTAAACCAACCTTTGGTTCCCAATTTAAATTTTCTTTAGCTTTTGTGATATCTGGCTTTCTTTGCTTAGGATCATCATTAGGAAGGTCTTTATAAATCAATTTAGATTTTGAACCAGTTAGTTTTAAAATAACAGTTGAAAGCTCTTTTATACTCATTTCATTAGGGTTTCCAATATTAAATACATCATATTTATCAGACTCCATCAAAGCCAAGATTCCAGCTACAGTGTCGTCAACATAAGAAAAACTTCGAGTTTGAGATCCATCTCCATAAATTGTTATATCTTCGTTATTTAATGCTTGTACAATCAAATTTGTAACTACCCTTCCATCATTTAATTGCATTCTTGGTCCATAAGTATTAAATATTCTCACAATTTTTGTTTTTATATTGTAAGTTCTTGCATATGTAGCAGTTGCTGCTTCTGCAAATCTTTTTGCTTC
>CAZKFE010000136.1:0-1645 GCA_964551955.1 uncultured Candidatus Actinomarina sp.
ATTGACCTGTCGGTTCTTGTTTGTACATAGTATAAAAAGACGCTACAGATTTAACTTGAACTTCAGTAATCCCAATCAACTTACTAATTTCTTGAACTGACTCTTCGTCAATGTATCCTTCTTTTTCTTGTGCTAGGTATAAAAGCGGTCCAAGTGCTGATCTTTTTTGAGGATATAGTTCTATAATTTCATTGGCTTTTTCAATTAATTTATTATCCCAACTCATCTGTCTACATCTCCTATAACTGGATCCAAAGAAGCAATTGCTGCAACAGCATCGGCTATTGGGCTATCCGCCATAATTACTGGGAGGGCTTGAAGGTTACAAAAAGAAGGTCCTCTTACGTGCATCCTATATGGTTTAGAAGAACCATCTGAAACTATGTAGCAGCCGAGTTCTCCCCTGGGGGATTCAACTGCTACATAAGCCTCTCCGGGAGGAACCTTAAAACCTTCTGTGTAAATTTTAAAGTGATGTATTAAAGCCTCCATAGACTCATCTAATCTTTTTCTTGGAGGCGGTGTTACTTTTTTGTCTTGAATTCTGTATGCACCTTTAGGAATTGTGTTCATTACTTGCTCAATAATTTTTAAACTCTCAAAAATTTCAAGTACTTTGATTCTCCACCTAGAAAAAACATCACCATCAATCAACAAAGGAACCTCGAATTCATAATTTTCAATTCCTGAATATGGTTGAGTTTTCCTTAAGTCCCAAGAAAAACCAGAAGCTCTTAGGCTAGGACCTGTAATTCCATATGCTAAACATTCCTCTGTTGTTAAAATTCCAACATTCTTTAATCTTCCCTGCCATATAGGGTTGTCTAGTAACATTTCATCATAATCCTTTAATTTTTCTGGAATCACTTTTAAGATTTCCTTTACATCTTTTTGCCAATTATCTGGCAAATCTGCAGCAACCCCTCCTGGGCGTATGTAGTTGTGATTCATTCTTAATCCTGTGGTTTTCTCAAAAAAGTTTAAAATTAATTCTCTTTCTCGAAATCCAAATATCATCATCGACAATGCCCCAATGTCCATACCTCCTGTAGCAAGTGCTACTAGATGAGAAGAGATTCTATTTAATTCGGTCATCATTATTCTTATTGCTTTTGCTCTTTCAGGGACTTCTATACCTAAAAGTTTCTCAGTCGTTAAAGAGAAAACTAACTCATTAAAAAGTGGTGAAAGATAATCCATTCGTGTTGTGTTAGTTGGTCCTTGAAAGTAAGCGAGCTCTTCAGCAGTTTTTTCCATACCAGTATGTAGGTACCCAATAACAGGCTTTACTCTTCTAACAACCTCTCCTTCTAATTCAACCTGAAGCCTTAAAACTCCATGAGTAGAAGGGTGCTGAGGGCCCATATTTACAATCATTCTTTCATCATCTGTTGTTTCTTCGTTGTAAACATAGTCATCTACCACATCAGATCCTGTTTGTATCTTTATCTGCTTTTCGTCCTCTTCTTCAAGCATTTTTTGAGAGCCTTCATCTGTAGAAGAAATATTCCAACCACTTTCTTCAGAATTGGTAGCCCAAAAGTCTAAATCTTCTTTAATCTTTTTTTCATCATCCATGCTTAATCAACCTTTGGTGCATTCTTAAATTGAACAGGTATTCTTCCTGATCCATAATCTTTTCTCA
>CAZKFE010000137.1:0-1643 GCA_964551955.1 uncultured Candidatus Actinomarina sp.
CTGTAAAACGTATTGGAAAACCTGAAGATATTGCAAATATAGTATCTTTTTTGTGCTCAGATGAGTCAGAGTATATAACAGGACAAGTAATTTCTGTTGATGGTGGAATTACTAGTTAAATAAAGGGAGTTTTTTATGGAAAGTAATGAAGTTTTTGAAAAGGTAAAAAATTTATTTGTAGAAGAACTTGGTATTGATGCAGGTAAAGTAACTATGGAAGCAAAACTTGAAGAGGATTTAGAAATCGACTCTTTAGGCATAGTTGAAGTAGTAATGGCCTTTGAAGATGAGTTCAGTATTGAGATTGATGATGAAGAACTCACCGACGTAGGAACTGTCGGACAAGCTGTTAATTTACTTCATTCAAAATTGTAATTAAATCATGTCTAAAAGACGTGTTGTTGTCACAGGCCTAGGAAGTATTAATCCATTAGGAAATAATGTTCAAGATACTTGGGACAACTTAGTCAATGGAGTTTCTGGAATTGACCAAATCACATCTTTTGATACAACAAACCTTCCTGTAACGTTCGCTGGAGAAGTTAAGAACTTTGATGCAAATGAATATATGGGAAAACAGCATGCACGTAAATTAGATAGATCGGGTCATTTATCTATTCATGCAACAGAAGAAGCTCTTAAAGACGCGGGACTTGATTCAGAAGAAAGGTTGGGTCCGAATGTTGGCATTGTGTTTGGAACTGGCATTGGTGGAATTGGTGCAACAGAGAATGCTGTAAGAACATATGATGAAAAAGGGCCAACACGTGTTAACCCATTAGCAATAACTCAATTGATGCCAAATTCTAGTACCGGGCAAGTAGCAATTAAATTTGGAATAGAAGGACCCTCTTTAACAATCACAACAGCCTGCGCAGCTTCAGCTAATGCTGTTGGTGAAGCAAAAAATTTAATTGAAAATGGAATAGTAGATATGGTGGTCACTGGTGGAACTGAATCAGGTACAACACCAATGACAATTGCTGCTTTTGCTCAAATAAGAGCTCTCTCAACAAAGAATGACTCCCCTAAGGAAGCATGTAAACCTTTTGATAGAGATCGGGATGGTTTTGTTATGGGAGAAGGTTCAACAGTTCTCATATTAGAAAGTGAGGAGTCTGCAAATAATCGAGGTGCTGAAATATATGCTTATATCTCTGGATATGGTGCAACAACAGACGCTTACCATATAACAGCTCCAGCTGAAGGGGGAGCAGGTGCAGTAAAAGCAATAGAGAAAGCAATTGAGGATGCAGAAGTTACCTCTTCAGATATTGATTATATAAACGCCCATGGAACTTCAACTCCAGCAAATGATAAAAATGAGACAGAAGCAATTAAAACAGTTTTGGGAGAAAAAGCTTATGAAGTAGTAATTTCATCAACTAAGTCTATGACAGGACACTTACTTGGAGGAGGCGGTGCATTTGAATCAATGGCTTCAGTATTATCAATAAAGCATAGTAAGGTTGCTCCTACTATTAATTTAAATACCCCTGATGCAGAGTGTGATTTAAACTACACACCAAATAATGCAGTTGACTTAGATATTAATACAGCAATGTCCAATTCTTTTGGATTTGGTGGACATAATGCAGTTTTGGTTTTCAGAAAAAATTAATTAATCTTCTAGCATCGTTCCG
>CAZKFE010000138.1:0-1627 GCA_964551955.1 uncultured Candidatus Actinomarina sp.
ATCTATGCGATTAGGAAGGATGTCTTAAAATGGGAGTAGTTGATAAGTTTGGTTTGCCAAAACCAATTTCTGCAGTATTTAATTGGGCAAGATCTTATTCCTTGTGGTACTTTCAATTTGGTTTAGCTTGTTGTGCTATCGAAGTAATGGCAGTTAGTGGCCCTAGACATGATTTTATGAGATTAGGAATAATTCCTTTACCAGCATCTCCTAGGCAAGCGGATTTAATGGTAGTAGCAGGAACTGTTACTGACAAAATGGCACCATCAGTAAAAAGACTTTATGATCAGATGCCTGAACCAAAGTATGTAATTTCAATGGGATCTTGCTCTAATAGTGGAGGACCATACTGGGATTCATACTCTGTTACAAAAGGTGTTGATCAATTAATCCCAGTAGATGTTTATGTACCTGGTTGTCCTCCAAGACCAGAAGCTTTACAAGAAGGAATACTTTTACTTCAAGAAAAAATTAGAGGTGAAGACATAAAGGCTAAATGGAACGAGGAACAAATTGAACCAGTCTGATTCTCAAAGTTTCATAGATTCACTTTCATCAAAATTCACCAATATAGTAAATGAATTTGATACATTAAAAATTAACATCAAGTCCTCCCAATGGACAGAAACTATAACTGAATTGAAAAATGAATTTGGGTTAACGTACTTCTCGTGGCTTAGTGCTATTGATTGGGAAAATGAAGTTGCAGTAGGTGATCCACCTAAAGAACCTGTTAGTCCACATTTTGAAATAATTTGCTGTCTCTCTGAATCAACAGAAGGCAACTTAGTTCTTGTCTCGACGAAAGTTGAAAAAGAGAACCCTTCAATTGATTCACTTGTGAGCATATTTGCTGGATCAAATTGGCATGAAAGAGAAGCTTATGAAATGTTTGGAATTGATTTTGTTAATCATCCAAACCTTACAAAGATTTATTTACCTGATGGATATGAAGGGAACCCAATGCTTAAATCGTTCGAACTTATAAGCAGAGAAGTAAAACCTTGGCCTGGAGATGTAGATGTTGAAGGAATGCCAGAAGAAGGCGACAAAGAAGGGGAGAGTTAATTGGATAAAACTATAGACCCAAATAACATGCCTTATGTTTCAGATGCTTCAGTGTCTGTAGAAATTGAGACTGAAGATATGACATTAAATATTGGTCCCCAGCACCCCTCAACTCATGGTGTTCTAAGATTAGTAGCCAAAGTTGATGGAGAAAAAATATCAAGCGTAGAGCCAGTTCTTGGATACATGCATCGTGGTTATGAAAAATTAGCTGAGGTTAGAACATATCCACAAATAACAACCCTTGTAAATAGAATTGATTGGGTTTCAGGCTTTGCTAACGAGATTCCATTTATAGCAGCTACAGAAAAATTAATGGAGATAGAGGTTCCCGAAAGAGCCCAGCATATTCGTCTAATTTTGACTGAGATGGCAAGAATTGCATCACACTTTGTATTTAATGGTGCTTATGCTTTGGAAATAGGAGCTTTAACTCCAATATTTTTAGCAATGGAAGATAGAGAAAGAGTCCTTGATTTAATAGAGTCTGTTACAGGGGGAAGATTTCATCCTAACTTCAATCGAATTGGAGGGGTTAAACCAGCTGCAGGAGCAGGGC
>CAZKFE010000139.1:0-1586 GCA_964551955.1 uncultured Candidatus Actinomarina sp.
AATTTATGTTTTACTAAACCTTGTTGATTAGATGGCATCTTCATATTTTTCAATTGTCTCTATTTCCCAGTCCTTGTGTTCTTTAGATAAAGTAGATTTAATTCCAGTAGTTATTAATGGATGATCATCTATAACAAGGACTTTTGTCACCAAAGTCTAATCTTTCTTTTCTTCATACTCTTATACTATTTGTATATGAACAAAAAGACGAATTCTTTAATTGATAATGATAATTTACTTGAAATTATTTCAATGGGGTTCGATACTTTAACAGAACATGATCTCACTAGATTATTAGAAAAAACCGGAAGTAGTTTAAAGAAGTTGCTTGACTGTCAATATGTTGCTATTGGGTTGCTTGATAGAGGAGTGTATTTAAATTTTCTATCTGCAGGACTTTCAAAAGACACTGTTAAAAGAATTGGTGACATTCCTAGAGGAATTGGTTTACTAGGAGAAATTATAGAAGACGGTGAGGTAATGAATATTCCTGTAATTAAGCAACACGCCAGCTTTACAGGATATCCAAAACACCATCCTCCTATGGATAATCTGCTAGCAAAAAGTATATCCAATAAAGATGAAGTACTTGGAAGGGTTTACGCAGCAAATAAAAAAGGTGGCTTTACAAAAGAAGACGAATCGATGATAGAAGTTGTCTCAAGACTTATTGCTCAATCCATTCTTCATGTAAGAATGAATGAGATTGTTAAGAGTAACGAGATACAGCTTAAAGTTGAATCAATTAAAAGAGACCTTCATGACTCAGCATTACAAAATTTAGTTGCTTTGAACATGCAGTTGCAGCTATTAGAAGTAGGAAACAATAATAAAGAAATAGTTTCTATTTTAGAGGCAACAAAAGAAGTGTCTGAGAAAGTAGTATCTGATCTATACAGACTTGTAGACAGTTCAGAGAATGTTCAAGCTAGAGTTGAAACTTTAGAACAGCAAATATTAGATATTGTTTATAGGGCTGAAACTACGTCAAATATAAAATTTGATGTTAAATGTAAATTAAATAAAAATCTAGATTCTGAGATAATACTTGCAGTCACAACAATTGTGCAAGAAGCAGTATCTAATATAGTTAAACATTCAGAAGCTACAAAAGCAACAATTAAAGTCAAGCAAGGAGATAAACATATGGATATAGCTATTGAAGATAATGGTAAAGGTTTTGATGAAGAGTCAATGGGTAGAGGTTTTGGATTAAAAAATATTCAAATAAGAGCTATTGAACTTAGTGGTGAGGCTAAGTTTAATAGCAGTAAAGGCACCAAGATAAAAGTACATATTAAAACTGAGTAAATATATAAAAGGACTTTGGTCATTAATTTAGATTCATTATATATATAAATAATGTAATAATTTGATTATGAGGAAACTACTCCCTACAAGAGAGAAAAGAGAAAGATTTATCAAGTATTTTTTCTTATGTAGTATTTCTCAAAAGTAACAAAACCAAAGGGGATTTGGGGCGACTCAAATTCCCTTTGTTTTTAATTTAAGTCTTTATATTTTATCCTGTAAAAAGAATTGCAGTATAGAAAATTCCAAAAGTGCTTAAAAGAATTAATCCCTGT
>CAZKFE010000140.1:0-1581 GCA_964551955.1 uncultured Candidatus Actinomarina sp.
CTTTTCCTTCAAATACTTGATTTAATCTTTGATACTTTCCCAGCAATAGCTTGTAATCGCATTTCTATATCGGATAAATTATTTGTAGCTCTATAGTTTGAGTTTTCAGCAATATGTTCTCTAGCAGTTGCTAAAGACTTAACTAATGTTTCAAGTTCATTAATGAGAAATTCTATTTCAGAGTAAATATCTTCTTTATTCATATTAAATTATTTAATTTTTCTTCCAAAAAGGATTATAAGAATAAGAACAATAAACAATCCTATATATGATAAAGCCATTACTTATTGTTTTTAAATCTTCTATATGCAATTATTAAAATACCTAAAGGCACTAAAACAATTGATAAAGAAATTGTAAAACCGACCAACCCTTCTATCCAACCAAGAGCTCTTTGAACATAATAATTCCATGAGAATAATGATATTCCAGATCCTTCTCTTATTTCAAGGCTTAAGGTTGAGTAGGAAACAGATGTTTCATAATAATTTTTTTGATCTTCTAGAATTTCAATATCTTGATTAACGTATCTTAATTGTGATTGAACTTCTAATTTCTCGGATGTAGTTTTTGCTTCGGCTTTAATTTCTTCTAGGTCTGCTTTTTCATTAAGCAAAGAATTTAATCTTGATTCAATATTTAAAACATAGGTGGTAACGTCATTAGCATTTATGTTTATATTTGAAAATTTAGATATTTTCTCTACCTCAATTAAAAACCCATCAAAGCTTTCTGCGGGAATACTTGAAGTTAAATTATAACTTCTTAAACCTTGATAATTTGTTGAAAGATAGGTATTAGTTATGTATCCCTCATACTTATCAATTAGAGTTTTGAATTCATTCACTTTTTGATCAAAACTGCCACTGCTAACATCTACGGAACCGTATGCTGTTTTTACAATATAATCTCCTTGAGATAAACTTTCTGAACGAGACATGCTCATATCTTCTGTCATCTCTCCATAAAAAGGTTCAGGAGATCCAATCCCAAATTCTCCTGATGAGTCTACATTGCAAGATAATAGGAAAAGAAAAAGGAGAAGGATTAATTTTTTATTCATATTTGATATTATATATTCTTAAAAATTTGAGAACTCAATTAGAGGAATTTTCATTTCCTCATCAGTTAAACCGCCATGGTAACCTACAAGGTCTGCCTTAAGATGCTTAGGAAAAATTATATTTCCTTTATCTACTAAAAAACAAAAGTCTGGAAAGAGTCTATCCATATACTTATTTTTTTTCTTTCCAAGAAATAACTCCAAAATATCATTTGGTAGGAATTCACCAGGTATTTTTTCAAATACTTTATTTACTTCTTCTTCAGGGCCGTTTACATAAACTGCTCGCTGGTCTCCAAATACTTCGACAGACTTTGGATATTCAAGATTAAATCTACTTTCTTTATCAATATTTGTTAATCCATGATCAGCTGAAATTAGTGTATATGTTTTTCTGATACTTGATTTACTAATTACTTCAATAACTTCCTCAAAAATTTTCAGCTCCTTTTTCCATTCTTCACTACCTACTCCAAATAGATGAGCTGCAATATCAATTTTTGGGTAGTAAATAAAAT
>CAZKFE010000141.1:0-1568 GCA_964551955.1 uncultured Candidatus Actinomarina sp.
TGTCAGCTTTGTCTAGTGTGTATTTAGCCATGCTTATAAATACTTTTTTATAGATACTCGGAAATAATAAATTCTTCTCAAGACTTAATGTCTCAACAAAATCCCCGTGAGTTTCAATTATTATTTTTGTTTTTATATTCCTTAGTCTTAAAACAAAAATAGAAAAAAAACTAGATACTGGATCCTGATATGAAATTATCTCTATATTGTTTTCTTTGATGACTGATGGGAGCATAAAAACTGACAAAAAAAATATTTTTAAATAATTTAGTATTCTATTTTTGACTTTCTTATAAAGATAGAGTTTTGTATCTCCAATTTTAAGCTGATTTTTTTCATTGGAAAAAGCAAAAATATGTAAGTTACAAATTTCACTCAAGTATTTAAATTTTTTTTCTATATTTTCAGTTAAAGGTATTTGATATGTAGTTGGAGCAACAAAAAGTACATTTTTCATATCTCAAAAAATCTATCTAGCTCATCAGAAAGCTCTTGGTCGTGAGTCCATGGAATTCCGTGTGTTGCGTCGATAAAGATCTTAGACTCAACATTCGGCAAGCCGTCTATTATTTCAGTAGAGACCTGTTCTGGGACTAAGCTATCTTTGCCACCAGTTAGTACAAGTGTTTCAGTATTAATTTCATCTAACCATGGTCTGGCATCAAAAGGGACTACAAATCTACCTCCGTCAGCATAAATAAAATTATCTTTTGATTTATGTAGATTATTCCAAGCCCAATCAGAATATTCGTTCTTTACAGCTTTTGATTTCCTTAGAAATGAATACTTTGATTGTGGATTTGAATTAGGAAAAAGTCTTTCTCTTACTCTTACTCCTGCTACAAATATTTTAAATAAAGGTGACTCAGTGCTAAAACCTTGCCAGCTGAAAGGAGTGATTAAAACTAATTTTTTTACAAGGTCTCGGTTTTTCCTTGTCACGCTTAGAGCAACTGCACTTCCCATAGACCAGCCAACTAAATAGCATTCTGATATATTCAAATCTTTTAAAACACTGATTACAATATCTGCATTTTCATCAATGTCCCATCTATCCCAGCTTGCATCTGATTTCCCATGATTCTTTAGGTCAATAGCGACAAAAGAGTTTTTTGTTTCATATTTTGGTAAAACTTTAAACCAACTGCCTAATGAGTCGGATCCCCAGCTATGTAAAAAAACTATCGGGGTTGTGCCTTCAACAAAGGATTCTCTAATAAAATATTCTTTTTCACGAATAAAAATTGTTCTTCCAGAAATTTTTGAAGGATGAAGTTGTGTTACTCCTTCTATCTTGCTTTTTTTTGTCTCAACTAAATTTTTTATAATCGTAGTAAAAGCAAATATTTTGGTGAGTGTTTTAATCATTAACTAAATAATATTTATCTTTTCATTATATTGTGTATTTATTTCGCCTATTTCCCAGATATCAATTCCATAATTATCTTTTGTTTCTTTAAGGTTAGTATTTGCTTTATCGGGTAGTGAAATTAGTAAACCCCCGCTTGTTTGCGCATCACAAAATATTTTAATTTTCTCTTCTCCAACTTCATATATTAATTTATCTT
>CAZKFE010000142.1:0-1566 GCA_964551955.1 uncultured Candidatus Actinomarina sp.
TTTTAAATGCCATTTCTGACGAGTCAACATCATGATAAGAACCATCTACTAATGTGGCTTTTAGATTTTCTAGAGGATACCCAGCTAACACTCCCGACTCCATTGCAGCCTCAACACCTGCGTTAACTGATGGAATATACTCTTTAGGAATTCTTCCACTCTTGATTAAATCTACAAATTCGTAACCCTCTTCAATTGGTTCAAGCTCAATAATTACGTGACCATATTGGCCTCTACCACCACTTTGTCTAATATATTTAGCTTCAATGCTTACTTGCTTTTTAATAGCCTCTCTGTATGCTACTTGAGGCTTGCCAATATTTGCCTCTACTCTAAATTCCCTTTTTAACCTATCCACAAGAATATCCAAATGTAATTCACCCATACCTGAAATAATGGTTTGTCCAGTTTCTTCATCTGAATTTACTTTAAATGTAGGGTCTTCTTCTGCTAATTTTTGTAAGCCCTCTGACAATTTTTCTTCATCAGCTTTAGATTTTGGTTCAATAGCAACAGAAATTACTGGTTCAGGGAACGTCATAGACTCAAGTTGAATAGGATTAGAAGAATCAGAAAGTGTGTCTCCCGTCTTAGCATTTTTTAGCCCAACTCCAGCAACAATATCTCCTGTTGAGATAAAATCTATATCTTCCCTTGAGTTAGAGTGCATTCTGAGAATCCTTCCAAGACGGTCGTCTTTTCCTGTGCTAGTGTTTTGAACCTTATCTCCCTTATTCAAAATACCAGAATAAACTCTAAAATAAGTTAGCTTTCCTACATGAGGATCGCTTACGACTTTAAATGCTAGGGCAGCAAATGGTTCTTCATCAGAATGTTTTCTTTCAATTTCATTTTCTTCATCACCCGGTTTAAAGCCTTTTACTGGTTCAATATCTAATGGAGAAGGCAGGTAATCAACTACAGCATCTAATAACAATTGGACTCCTTTGTTTTTAAATGCACTTCCAGCAAGTACAGGGACAAATAATCCATCTAAAGTTCCCTTTCTGATTGCTCTTTTTAACTCTTCAACACTCAATTCTTCATCACTTAAATATTTCTCAAGAACTTCATCGTCAGCTTCTGCAACAATATCTATAAGTTTTTGCCTTTTTGTTTTTGCTTCATCTAACTTTTCCTCTGAAATTTCAGAAACATCCCATTCTGATCCATCATCTTTTGTCCAAGTATGTGCTTTCATTTCTACTAAATCAATAACACCAACAAAATTTGCTTCGGATCCTATAGGTATATGTAAGACAGCTGGTCTCGCTTCTAGTCTTTCAATAATTGATTCAACATCAAAGTCAAAATCAGCACCTGTTCTGTCCAGTTTATTAATAAAGCATATTCTTGGAACATTGTATTTATCAGCTTGTCTCCATACTGTTTCTGATTGTGGCTCAACTCCTGCAACTCCGTCAAAAACAGCTACTGCTCCATCTAAGACCCTTAAAGATCTCTCTACTTCAACGGTAAAATCTACGTGCCCAGGTGTGTCAATTATATTAATTGTATGATCATTCCAAGCACACGTTGTAGCTGCTGAGGTTATCGTTATACCTC
>CAZKFE010000143.1:0-1558 GCA_964551955.1 uncultured Candidatus Actinomarina sp.
GAGAAGTTCAAATAATTGATTGGGAAGTTTCAGAAGCAGAAAAATCTGGACATGACCACTTTATGTATAAAGAAATTTTAGAACAAGCTGAAGTTATTGAAAGAACAATCACGGGAAGGCTTGAAGATGGCTCCCCCGATATACCAATTACTAAAGAGGAAGCACAAAAATATGAGAAAATCTGGATTGTTGCATGTGGGACTGCTTATCATGCTGGACTATTTGGAAAAGATTTATTTGAAAAAGTTTTAGGAGTTCCAGTAAGCGTAGAGCTTGCTTCAGAATTTAGATATAGAGAACCAATAATAGGAAAAAATGATTTAGGTATTGTTATTTCTCAATCAGGCGAAACAATGGATACTATTGCAGCTACAGAGCTCCTGAAGGAGAATGGTGCCCATGTCTTAGCCTTAGTTAATGTTGTAGGAAGTTCTCTTGCAAGAATGGCTGATAGTGTCATTTATCTACATGTTGGGCCAGAGATAGGAGTTGCTTCTACAAAAGCATATCTTGGGATGTTAGTCGGACAACTTGTTTTAGCTAAACATTGGGACACTCAAAACAAATTAGATGTTTCATTTGAAGAGATTAAAGGATTACCTTCTCTCATAGAAGAGACCTTAAAGTGTGAGAAAGAAATCAAAGAGATTGCTGAATCAATTTATAAACAAAATGACGTTTATTTTATTGGAAGAGGATTAGATTACACTCTTGCTGCAGAAGGAGCTCTTAAGTTAAAAGAAATTTCCTACCTACATGCAGAGGCACTTGCAGCAGGTGAACTAAAGCATGGAACCTTAGCTCTTATTGAAGAAGGTACGCCAATTATTGTTACTGCTAGTCAGTATCACTTATTAGATAAGACAACTAGCAATGTACAAGAAGTGAAAGCAAGAGGAGCTCATGTTATTGCAATAGGGAATAGTTCATCAGAAAAATTAGAAAATATTTCAGATAGGTATATTACTTTGCCAGATAGTAATGAAATATTATCAACTGTTATATCTATTATTCCACTGCAATTTATTGCATATCATGTTGCTAACAATAGAGGTGAGTCAATAGACCAACCAAGGAATTTAGCTAAATCTGTTACTGTTGAGTAATGGATAGAGGATATATATACGTCAATAAGACAAATTATTTAAATAATATAAATTATTTAAGAAGTCTTTCAGAGAAAGAGCTTTGTTTAGTTGTTAAAGCAAACGGCTATGGTCATGGAATTGAATGGACTGTTAAAACTGCTATCGAGGGTGGAGTGAAATGGTTTGCAGTTGCTGCTATTAATGAAGCTATAAAAGTACGGAGTATATCTAATAATGTTCGTATTTTGTTGCTTACTGAGCCCTCATTATCAGTAATAGATAAAGTAGTTTCAAACAACATAGATTTAACTGTTTACAATGATTTTTTTATTGAGGGACTAAAGAAATTAGATAATTCATTTAATACACATATAAAGATAGATACGGGAATGCACAGAGTTGGATGTGAGCCAGAAGATTTTCAAAAGATATATGAAAAGATTGAATCCTCAGAAAATATAAATCTTGCA
>CAZKFE010000144.1:0-1520 GCA_964551955.1 uncultured Candidatus Actinomarina sp.
AACTATATTAAAATAAAAAAAATATGTTTTTATTAAGAGTTATAGTTTTTTTTATCCTTGTTTCTTTAGTTTTAATTCTTGGGTACCCATTAATAATTATTTACGATCTAGCCAATGGAGGTGATGCTTTTGGTCTATGTGAAGATATAGTAAATTGCAGTATTCCTATAAGTGAAGGCCCTAAACTTCTAATATTCCTTATTAGTGTATTTTTTTTACTAGTATTTTTACTTCGATTAATAATGAAATATATGAATAGTGTTCAAAAAAATAATTCTATTCTTTAATCACATAATAAATTGAACATAGAACGATTATTACACCTATCCAGTTAGTAACATTTAAAACTTCTTCAACGTAAAATATACCAATTAATAAAGCAAACACACCTTCAAGGCCAAACAATAAAGATGCAGTAGATGCATTTATAAACTTTTGACCAAATAATTGAAGATAAAAGGCACAGAAGTTAACAAGCAGACCAAGAAATAAAATCGGGTATAGATAATCTAGACTTACTCCAATTTCATTAAAGTTTAAAAAAGGGATACAAAATAATCCACCCACCATTGATTGAATAAACATAAGTTGTGAAATATTTTTGCCTTGGATATATCTTTCAACCATTACTATGTGAAGGGCATAACCAGAAGCACAAATTATAGTAAAGAGATTTCCAAATAATTGATCTATGCTATTTATAGCAATTAATAATATTCCTAGAAATCCAAATGTAGATCCAATATAATTTTTTCTTTCTACTGTTGTTTTATTAATAAATTTTGAAAATATTGGAGTAAGGACAATATAGAAACCTGTAACGATTCCAGAATTTATTGTAGAAGTAGTAAGCAGTCCCTGTGTTTGGGTTATGTATCCAACCCAAAGAAAAATACCCATTAAAATCCCTGGTTTGAAATATTCTTTTGGTGGAATTCCACCAGAAAAAAGAAATAAAATAGTTGCAATTAGATATCTTAGAAACACAACAGTGGTTGGAGATAGGTCAACCAGTAAGTTCTTTACGATAATAAATGTTGATCCAAACAATAAAGCTGCAAGGATCAATGCGTTAACTGCTATAACTTTTTTATTCTTAAACATCTGAATAAGTGAACATTAATATATTGTATAAAATAATTATATGAAAAAACAAGATAAGGTAAAAGAGATTCAAAAGATATTAGATAATAAATATCCAAATCCACCAGTCCCATTAAATCATAAAGATCCTTATACACTTTTAATAGCTGTATTACTATCTGCTCGATGTACAGATAAAAAAGTTAATGAGGTAACTCCTAAATTATTCAAACTGGCAGACAACCCTGAAGATATGGCAAAAAAAAGTGTAAATAATGTTCGTCACATTGTTAAACCTTGCGGATTGTCACCACAAAAATCAAAAGCAATAGTGGGGTTATCAAAAATACTAGTCAATAGGTATGAATCAGTTGTACCTGAAAATTTTGAACAGCTAGAGGAATTACCAGGTGTTGGACACAAAACAGCTTCAGTTG
>CAZKFE010000145.1:0-1496 GCA_964551955.1 uncultured Candidatus Actinomarina sp.
GCTACAGCAATAATTATGCCTACTGATCAAATAGATTATATAGACGAATAAATTAATTAACGTCCCAGGTACCGAGTGATCGAATCAATTGTTCGATTTTCCCACCACCCTTAGCTTCTTTTGCTGTTTCGATTTGTCCTAAGATATCTTCGTTATAAGTTTCTCTTTCAACTTGTCTAAATATACCAACTGGTGTTGGGCCATAAGGTCCATGTGATAATCTAGACAATGAGAATGCAACGGAAGGATTCTTTTTAGTTGCATCATGAACATAAATCTGAGAATCATCAATATCAGCTCTATTAACTATTTTTGCTTCACCATTTTCTATAGTTACTGCAAGTTCGTCTTCTGCGCCAAAAATAACTTTTTCACCATGAACTAAATTAATCCTATTGGCAACACGACCTTCTTTGGAGGTTAGTTGTTCGAAAGCATGATCGTTAAAGACATTACAGTTTTGATATATTTCAACAAAAGCAGAACCTTTATGCTTTGAAGCAGCTTCTAATACATCAGCTGTAAGATCTCTATCCATGTCTATTGATCGTGCTACGAAGCTTGCTTCAGCTCCTAAAGCCACGCTCATTGGATTAAAAGGCATCTCAACAGATCCAAACGGTGAAGATTTTGTTTTTTTCCCTTCCTCACTTGTTGGGGAGTATTGACCTTTTGTCAATCCATAAATTTGGTTATTGAACATTAAGATTTTTAAATTAACATTTTTTCTTAAAGCATGGATTAAATGATTACCACCAATTGAAAGGGCATCACCATCACCAGAAACAATCCAAACAGAGAGATCAGGATTTGCGACGGATACACCAGTTGCAACTGCTGGAGCTCTTCCATGGATCGAATGTAAACCATATGTATTCATGTAGTATGGAAATCTTGCAGCACATCCAATACCTGAGACAAAAACTATTTTTTCTTTACTGATTCCCATTTCCGCCATAAAACTTTGAACAGAAGCCAAAATTGTATAGTCTCCACAACCTGGACACCACTTAACTTCTTGATCGCTTTGAAAATCTTTTCTTTTATAATTTACAGGTACTTTACTCATTTATTTTTTCCTCAATCCCATCATATAATTCTTGAGCAGTAAAAGGTTCAGCATTGACTTTATTTATTCCTATTGCATCTATTAAGTACCTCTCTCTAACGAGTTTTATTAACTGGCCTGTATTTAATTCTGGGATTATTACTTTTTTATAGTTTGAGAGTATCTCACCTGTATTATCAGGAAATGGATTCAGAAAAGTTAAATGTGCACTTGCTACTTTAATTCCATTTTCATTCAATCTATTGACTGCTTGAGTAATACTTCCATAAGTTGAACCCCAGCCAAGTACAAGAACATCAGCTTTTTTATCTCCCGTAACCTCTAGCGCTTCAATGTCGTTTGCAATATTTGCTATCTTCCAAGCCCTCATATCAGTCATATATTGATGATTAGCTGATTCGTAAGATACATTCCCAGTTCCTTCTTC
>CAZKFE010000146.1:0-1460 GCA_964551955.1 uncultured Candidatus Actinomarina sp.
CTTCAAGTAACAATGGACCTTTTTTGAAATCCCAATTAGAAAAAGAAGTATTTTTGTAAACCTCATTCCAGAAGATGTCTTTATGCGAATCTGTCATAATTTAATCCTACAAAAAGCGCGTCATATACGCGTCATATTGGGAACGATTTTTGAAAATTTGTCACAGTGAACACTTAGAATTAAATTGTAATGGTTACTGTAGAAACCAGAATTCAGAAAGAAATTCACAGATTAATTGTCGAAGAGACTTGGAAACACTTAAAAACTTCTAACAACTTTGATATGGTTTTATCATTAGTAACATTACTTGATCCCTACACACCAGAAGCAGATTACTGTGTTGATGATTGTAAAATAATGTGTATAGGCTGTTATGACGGGAACTACTCTATTGACTGGAGAGCATTCTCAAACTTAATTAACAATAAGCCATTCTGTTATTTAACTAGTCACGAATTAGATAGATTTGTTGATGCAACGAATGATAAAGTCCATAAATGTGATGAATTTTGTTCTGAATTTATTTGTTATAAATATATTGGTGAGACTTGCGCAGATGAAGATTGCTGTAATTTATTTATTAAAACTAAATCAAATATGAAATACTGTTCAGTCTGTAGATAATTTTTGCGTTTAATGTGCGTTTTTTTCTTGCTAATATTCACAATATGAAATTGAGAGTAGATATAGATAAAATCTTAGAAGAAGGGTTACCTAATTATGATATACAGGCAGACTCTGAAGTTATTGATCTAGATAAAAGAATACAAGAAAAAGGTTTCTCTAATCTTGATGAGTTCAGAATACTTTCTGATTGGAAAAGTCCAAGAATAAGAAAACACATCCTAAGTAATGGTGAGGAAACTATCCAAGAAGTTGCAAAGGATGTTCTAAGTACTAAATCTGAACTTACACATATTGGCTCATTACTACTACTTAAGGGGGTTTCCTATCCAATGGCTTCAACATTTTTACACTTATGTCACGAAACAAAGTATCCAATAATTGATTACAGAGCATTATGGACTTTAGGTTATGACGAGCTACCAACATACGATATAAATTTTTGGCTTTTGTACGTAAACTTTACAAGAGATTTAGCTAATAAAAATAATCTTGATATGAGAACTCTAGATCGTGCTTTATGGGGTTATTCAAAAAAATATCAAGATTAAAATTAAACTAAAGAATAATCTGATATAAGGGAAAAAACCCTTGTGGGCGCTAGAGGATTTGAACCTCTGACTTCTTCCTTGTAAGGAAAGAACAATTAAATATTAGGTAGTATCACAGAGTATCAATTTATAGAGTCAATGAACTTAAGCTCTTTCAAAAAGATATCAGAGGTTATCAAAGAGTATCTATCGTTTTAGACAATTTGTGGGTCTTTTGTGGGTCTTTTAACCTTTTAAATTGTAATTTTTGAGCTTCATAAAATTATTACTTTTTTGCCTGTTCCA
>CAZKFE010000147.1:0-1457 GCA_964551955.1 uncultured Candidatus Actinomarina sp.
CATCTTCAACAATAAGTGCTAATGCTGATGGTGTTGGTGGTCTAGGATCGTTAGGTGGTGGTGGAACAACATATTGGGAACGAATAGGAATGGAAGTATATACAGGGCATGACTTAATCGGCAAACAACTAGAAACTATTACAGTAAGAATAGACAAATATGGTTCATGGGGAGCTAACGACTATGTATGGATGGCAGTCTATGATTCAAGTGGTAATCAAAAAGGATCAGATTCTGATAAGATTCTAATAGATGATTTAACACAATGGGTAAATCCAGCTACCAGTGCTCATGACCGCACATTTACTTTCGCAACACCAATAGAAATTGCAAACGGAGATAGAATAGTAGTAACAGGTATTGGCTTTAACAACTCCAATCAGGTTGATATTTGGGGCGATGCAACTAACAGTGATACTAATACTGCAAAGGTTACTTCCAAACTTGCTAGTGGGTGGCAAAGTCCAGAAACAGGAAAAGATTTCTATTATACAGCAATAACAGCCGAAGTAGTTGAGCCAAACCCAGACGCTTGGATAACAGGTATTGACGGTGCAGCGTTTGACACGCAAGAGTTTGTCTCAGCCACATACGACTCAGTAGATTCTGACCTTGACGGAACAGCATCAGGTGGTGTTACAATTGGTGCAACAGGTGTCATTGGAGATGCTTGGACATTTGACGGATCTGATGATAGGGTATTATTTACTGACGATGAATTTGCACCAATAGGCAATTCTGACGAATTTACAATTGGTGGTTGGGTTGATAACCATTCAACAACACCATACCACCCAGTAGGTCTTATGTTATTCAAGACATCAGGGAATGAATATGTGAGAATTTCTGAAGATAGTAATCAGAATACTGGTACTAGAATTTACTCGCCAAGCAGTGGTGGTTGTGACTTAGGCGGAAATGGTAATGCAATGGCAGATGGTAATCTGCACCATGTTTTAATGACGTTTGATCAAGTGGGATGTGAAATATGGGTTGATGGAACACTTGTTGATAGTGGTACTGATTCCCCAGCGTTTAGTGGTACTACATTCAATAGAGCTGGAATGGGATATGATTTCCCAAATGATTTGTACGGGTCATTCACACTTGACGAGTGGGGTGTTTGGACAGACAAGCTTACTGCTACTGAAATTGGAGCACTTTACAATTCAGGTAATGGTGTAGCATATTCTTCATCATCAGTCCCAAAAGATAACATATTTGCATACTATGACTTTGAACAGACAGGTAACACATTAGAAAATCAAGCAGCACCACTAATAACAGAAGAGCTTTATTATGATTCAAACTTAACAACATCAGCAAGCCCAGTCGATTGGGGCAACGATGAATGGTCAGTAAGTGCATGGACAAAGCAATCTGATGACGGCTTGCCTGTATCTGCTGACGGCTGGAAGTTCGGTCAGCAAACTGGAGCTTATGGTGCTACAACAACA
>CAZKFE010000148.1:0-1386 GCA_964551955.1 uncultured Candidatus Actinomarina sp.
CTTTACCTTGTTATTACAAAAGGTACATTTGGAATATCAGCAGCAGGACTGCTTGCGTTATTTACTATTCTTTCTGTTGATGTTTACTCAACAGGAGATTACGGTTCTGGTTTAATGTGGGGAGCACGTGGTGTTGGAGCTTTTGTAGGACCATTACTATTTCGATATTTTTATGGATCAAGCGATGGAAAGCTTTTATCGACAATTGGTCCTGGCATAATGATTTGGGGAATTTTTTATTTTCTGATTCCTTTTTCAGCATCACTATATCTAACTGTGTTTTTATTAATAATTGCACATTGTGGTGGTGGAGCGCAATGGGCATTTTCTTCGTATGGATTACAAATACTCACTCCTGACAAACTAAGAGGTAGGATTGCGGGTATTGATTATACTTTTTATTTTTCAATGTATACTATTTCAAATTTATTAATAGGTTATCTAGCTACAAAATATGACATCTTGCTTTTATTTAGATATTTTCCAATGATGGGATTCTTGTTTGGTTTTATTTGGTATTTACAAACCAGAAAGTTCTGGAGAGAACTTAAATAATTGTTAGTGTTATTTATATGATAAATAAAAATTATTACCTAGACATAGAACTGCCACTTCTTTATATTCATATCCTTGCAGGGTTTATATCTTTGGTTGTCGCATATACGATACTATTTTTAAACAAAGGAGATAAACGTCACAAAAAGTTTGGGATGATATACGTATATGGTATGACAACAATTTTTTTGACAGCAATTCCATTGAGCCTTCTTGGAGAATTTAATTCTTTTCTTTTTATTATTGCAATATTTTCTTTCTATCTAGCTTTTGCAGGATACCGTCAAGGTAGAGATAGACAAGGCGCTCGTGAGAGAATTGATAATGTATTAGCTATATTTATTCAATTGACGTGTGTTGTTTTTTATTTCTTCACAATAGGTTTATTTCTATCGGGAAATTCTATGTGGAGAACAACTCTACTTTTTGGCACTGTTGCTCTTGGTTTCGGTATTAATGATTATGTTCGATTAAAAAAGACAGAAAAACCAAATTATTATGACAGAACTAGTACCCATTTAATTTTGATGCTTTCGGGTACCATTGCTACAACGACAGCTTTTATAGTGACAATAGAATTATTTTCGGCAGAATGGGTTAATTGGACATTCCCAACTTTTGCCTTAGTTCCTGTAATAATTTATTTTTCTCTTAGAGAAAAAGCAAAGAAAACCTAATAAACAGTTAGAACTACTGAGCGCTGAATAAATTAATGGCTTGTTCAGAGTTTGTGCAGAGTTTAGGTCTAGATACCTGAAAAACCCTTGTGGGCGCTAAAGGAATAAAGTCCAAATTCCGTTCGATGTGTTATCACTGTTGTTGCCATGTTTT
>CAZKFE010000149.1:0-1361 GCA_964551955.1 uncultured Candidatus Actinomarina sp.
CTTTATCTGGATACACCATAAAATGAATATCGTATCCGTGAACATGAATCTCTGTTTCAACGGTAGTAATAAAATATAATTTTGCTTTATCAGAAAGATTATAGGTTAATACTTGAAGGCTTTCTGGTGTAGATTCTGGAACAATAACTTCGTCAAAATAAACTTCCTCTTCTTCATCATGGTGTCCTTCTTCATCATGGTGTCCTTCTTCATCATGGTGTCCTTCTTCATCATGGTGATCATGGTTGTGCCCAACATCAATATAGTCGTGGGCAAGAGCTGAAACAGTTCCTCCAAATATTAATCCAAAAATTAAAAATCCTGTCTGAAGTCCATATCTTACTTTTTCTGATGAATGGATTGTTGGAACAATATCACTAAGGGCAATGTAAATAAAGAATCCAGCAATTCCTCCGTACAAATATCCCATAGGTATGTCTAAATCTCCACCTATTTGATAAGTTAACACTGCGCCGATAACAGTAGTTAAGCCAGATAGAACATTACGTAAAATAGTTTGTCTTTTTGTAAAACCTACTCTTAGTTGATTACCAAACTCTCCAACCTCAAGAGGAATGTCATGTGCAATTAATGCAACTGTTGCAACCAAACCAGTGTCTCTTCCAAGTAAAAAGGCTCCTCCTAGAGAAATACCATCAATAAGATTGTGAAATATGTCTCCAATAACAAATAACCAACCTTGAGTAGTATCTGTTTCTTTGTTTTTGTCTTCTTCGTGATGATGGTGAAATGACTTAAATCCTTTTTCAATTAGAAAAAATATAATAATTGCAACTAATGTTGCATTAAGAACTTCTGTTCCTCCCTCAACTATTGCTTCAGGTAAAAGGTCTCTAAATGCAATCATCAGTAATACCCCTGCAGCAAAAGGTGTACCGTATTTAATTAGCTTGGATGAAAATCTTTCACTTCCAAGTAAAAATAAAGCAACTGATAATGAGAGTAAGCCCGCAGCTATACTTGCAAAAAATACTATTAATAATTCTGTCATATTGGAATATCATAATACACTATTTAAATAAATGAGAATTATTCTCATTTTTTTTCCCACTCTGTTTATAATGTGTTTATGAAAAAGAGCGCTACAGAAATACTAATTGAAAAGAATATCTCTATTACAAGCCCGCGGTTACTAATTATTGAAGAAATTTTAAATAATAAAAATCCAATATCTATAGAAAAACTTCAAAAACAACTTGAAGGAAGGGTTGCTTTATCGACTTTGTACAGGGCATTAAATGATTTAAAAAGTGTCGAGATTATAAAGGAATTTACTACTACAGACAGTATTACAGTTTTTGAAGTTGCTGATGTTGATGGGGACCATCATCATCACCTCT
>CAZKFE010000150.1:0-1356 GCA_964551955.1 uncultured Candidatus Actinomarina sp.
AAGTGAAATTCCATCAATACCTATTTCATAGTTGGAATTGATACTTTCAATCCATGTAAGTTTATTACCAAGTTGAAATGTATGAGCCTTGTCATAGTCAAATTGATAAGCAACAATAAGACTAAGGAAAAAAGTTACCAAGGATGAAGCTAGGGTTGCAACCTTAATTAAAAACTCTTCTTTTTTTGGAATGAACAAAATAAATACAGCACTTACAAGTGGTAAGAAAACAACTAAGCTAATTCCTAACCCATTTGAAAATGTTTCTAAAATATTTGTCATAATTTCTATTTTCCTCCTATAACACTAACAAAACTAATACACTAATAACTATTACCCCTGTTAAAAAATACATTATATACTGCTGAGTCTTGCCTGTTTGTATCAGCTTAACTTTACTACCTAGCGCATCTGTCCCTTTGGAGGTTAAATTCAAAGCTTTATCAATTCCACCTTGATCAAACTTGTCGTAAACAATTCCACCTAAAAATGAAGCAACATTTCCAAAACTGTTTACTAATCTGTCTAAAATTTCTGTATTAAATTTATCAACACTCTTTGCAAAAGTTATTTTTATTGGATCAACAATATACTTAAAATAAAAATCATCTAAATAATATTTATTCTCAAGAACTCTCCAGACTGGTTGAAGTTTGATCTTTTCATCTCCATTTTCGGGATTACTAATTACTTGATATATATAATAAGCAAGACCGATGCCTGCAAGCCCTGCAAAGAGACCACTAAATAAAGCAAAATAATCAAAAGATTCAGGATGATGTTCAATAATTCCATTTTTTCTCGTAGTTATCCAGTTTGTAAATCCTGTAAATATACCAGGGATGTTTACCCAGCCAGCTACAACTGCAAGAAAAGCTAAAACCATAAGAGGGGTTGTCATCATAGAATCAGACTCATGTGGGTGTCCATGTCCCCTATATTCACCATAAAAAGTTAACAAAACTGCTCTAGTCATATAGAAAGCAGTTATAAATGCACCTGCTACAGCGATTATGAAAAAGAAATTATGACCTTCGTGATTTAAAGAAGCTAGTATTTCATCTTTTGAAAAGAATCCAGCTAGAGGAGGTAATCCAGCAAGGGCTACTGTACCAATTATGAAAGTCATAAATGTTCTAGGCATCTCTTTTCTGAGCCCTCCCATTTCTGACATATTATTTGTATGAACAGCATGTATTACTGAACCGGCTGCAAGGAATAAAAGGGCTTTAAAAAAAGCATGTGTCCACAAATGGAACAGGCCTGCGGTGTATGCTCCTGAACCCATTGCAGTTACCATATATCCCAACTGACTTACGGTTGAGTATGCTAAAACTTTTTTCAAATCATCTTGAA
>CAZKFE010000151.1:0-1326 GCA_964551955.1 uncultured Candidatus Actinomarina sp.
ACCTTCCAAGAGTTATAACATTATTGTGTTCAAGTAGAAGTAAATAATCCTCCTCGTTGTTCTCTTTGGAAACTGAATTATGAAGGCCTTTTTGGAGTGTTAAAGCCTCTGAATATGGAAGATTCCCAAGCCATCTAATGTTTAAAGCTCTCAACTTAACTCTTCTAACCAATCATGGTTTTCAAGCCTGTCTTTTATTGAGTTTAAAAATAACAAAGCAGTTGACCCATCAAAAACTCGATGGTCCCAAGTTAAACTTAAAATTCCTGAATGTCTTATTTCAATAGAATCAGAACTATCTTCAGATTCAACAACTACAGGTTTCTTTTTTACTGACTCTGTTGAAAGAATAGCCACATTAGGTTGGTTAATAATTGGAGAGGTTAAGAAAGAATTAAACGATCCATTATTTGAAATTGTAAATGTACTTCCTGAAACATCTCCGAGAGAGAAGTTTTTTTCCCTTAATTTCATAGAAAGCGATGATATTTCTTTTGCTAAAGCCTTAACATTATATGAATCTGAATTTTTAATTGTTCCAACAAGCAATCCTTCTTGATTTATATCAACGGCTATCCCTAAATCAATATTTGAATGTAACACATGTTCATCTTCTACTAAGTTAAATGAACTATTTACAACGGGATATTCCTTTAAAGCCTCTACAGTCGCATTTGCTATAAAAGGAAGGTAAGTTAATGAAAATCCTTCTTCTTTCTTAAATGCTTCTTTTATTTTGCTCCTTATTATTGCTATTTTCTCATAATCAATTTCAATTGTTGTCATTACATGAGCAGAGGTTTTTTTAGATTGAACCATATTTTCAGCAATTTTTTTTCTTAATCTTGGTATAGACTCACCATTACTTTTATTTTCAGTTTTGGCTTCTTCTGTTGTAGGTTCTGCTACTTTCTCTACTTCTTTTGTCTGTCCAGAATTTAAATATGCTTGAACATCTTTTCTAGTAATTCTTCCATCCTTTCCTGTTCCATTTATTGAATCAGGGTTGATATTGTTTTCACTTAATAATTTTCTAACAACTGGAGATAGTTTTTTACTTGACTCACTTTTAATACCTACATCACTTACTTCCTGAATTGTTTCTTCTTCTGCTACTTCAGGCTTTTCTTCTTTAAGGGGTTCATCATTTTCTTTAGCATCTTCAACTGTACCTACAGAGTCGCCATCAAGTTCAAGTAAATTTGCACCAACAGCTACCGTCTCTCCTTCTTTTGCAAGTAAAGCCGTTACTGTTCCGCTAAATGGAGAAGGAACTTCTGTATCTACTTTATCTGTTGAAATCTCCAAAATAGGATCATCTTCATT
>CAZKFE010000152.1:0-1318 GCA_964551955.1 uncultured Candidatus Actinomarina sp.
GGTCTTGATTTAAATTCTGGATGAAATTGAGAAGCTATAAAAAAAGGGTGATCTTCAACTTCTATCATTTCAATTAATTTATTATCTGGTGACATACCACTTATTACTAGGCCTGCATTTTCCAATTCATCTTTAAACTTATTATTTACTTCATATCTATGTCTATGTCTTTCGTAAATTACTTCTTCTTTATAGATTTGAGAAGTCAATGTGTCTTCTTTGATTTTGCAAGGATAAGTTCCTAACCTCATTGATGCTCCAACATCATCTTTCTCTAAATTTTGATTTGGAAGAAGATCTATAACAAAGTTATTTGTATTTTGTGAAAACTCAGAAGAATTAGCATCTTTAATACCACATTCATTTCTAGCAAATTCAATGACTGCACATTGCAAACCAAGACAAATTCCTAGGAATGGTATCTTTTCTTTTCTTAATAATTCAATAGCAGATATTTTTCCTTCAATACCTCTATAACCAAACCCACCAGGAATAACAACACCATGATATTTTTTTATATCTTCTACATTGAAATTATCTGAATCTTCCCAATGAAGATTCAATTTAACTTTATTATGCAACGATGCATGATTTAAAGACTCAACTACTGACAAATAGCTATCTGGTAAACCAAAATATTTTCCTAATATTGCAATATCAATAGTTCTATCAACACCATCTTTTAAGTTCAACATACTTTTCCAGCTTTTTAAATCTGGATCTTTTGTTGATAGTTTTAATCTTTTATCTACAGACTTATCTAAACCTTCTTCATGCATTGTAAGTGGAACTTGATAGATATCATCTAAATCTGGAGCACTTATAACATCATCATAAGAAACATCACAAAATGATGAAACTTTACTCTTAATTTCATCATTTAACAATCTATCAGACCTTAGAACTATTACGTCAGGGCTTATTCCTGAACTTCTTAAAACAGATACAGAGTGTTGAGTTGGTTTAGTTTTCATTTCAGTGCTTGGACCAATATATGGAACTAAAGTAACATGAATAAACATGACATTTTCTTGTCCCAACTCTTTTCTAATTTGTCGTGCTGCTTCTAGGAAAGGGAGTATTTCTATATCCCCTACTGTTCCACCAATTTCTGTTATTTGTATATCAAATTCGTTTGAAATATCTTTTATTCTTCTTTTTATTTCATCAGTGATATGAGGTATAACTTGAACTGTTGCCCCTAAGTAATTACCCTTACGCTCACTTTCGATAACTTTTCTATAAATACTTCCAGTTGTGACGTTTGCTTCTTTTCTAAGATTTACACCAGTAAATCTTTCATAATGACCTAAGTCTA
>CAZKFE010000153.1:0-1285 GCA_964551955.1 uncultured Candidatus Actinomarina sp.
ACAACCTCCGGTTTTGGAGACCGGCGCTCTGCCAGTTAGAGCTACACCCCTAAGTTCTTACTCTTTATCTAACTTCTTAGAAGAGCGCTTTCGTCCTAAAATTAAAATCAATAATGATACTAATCCAAGCAATGTCAATAGTATTATTTTTGTACCCTTATTAGTAGTGGTTTTTACTTTTTTATCTAACGAGGCAATGACTCTTGATGCAAAATCTTCAGGAACTTCCACATCTTTATTAAGTTCTGTTTCAAGCTCTTCTCTAAAAGCTCTATACCTTTTTCCAGCAATTTGACATTTAGGACAAAAAGAAACATGGTTGTCTGAATCAAATTGAAAGTATGTACCACTTAAATAGGTTTTAATCATGTGATTTCTTTTTTTTCTACATATATAACTATTTTTAATTTCTTCAAATAAAGATCTCATACGTCAATCTCCTCTAATATATGTCTTAATTTTTGATGTGCTCTATGTAGTCTAACCTTTGCAGCAGTAACACTAATCCCTAGATACTCTGCAATCTCTTTATGAGATCTTCCTTCAATATTTTTAAGCTCAACAATAATTCTTTGCTCAATAGGAATTTGATCGAGAGCTTTTTTTAAGACAGACGAAAGGTCAGAATTAATCGCAAGAAATTCTGGATCTTTTTTTTCATCTATTACTACTGGTTCTTGAGTGTCTTCTATATTTAATGAATAGTGTTTTTTTGCTTTTTTTCTTAATGTCCATGCAGTATTTACAGTAATTCGATATATCCAAGTACTAAATGTAGAGTCTCCTCTAAATTTTTGAATTGCCTTCCATGCTCTAATAAATGCCTCTTGGGCTACATCATTAGCAAGTTCTCTATTGCCTGTTAATTTGTAAGCTAACGAAAATACTAACTCTTGATGTCTTCTAACTAATTCTTCAAATGCGTTCTTGTCACCAAGTTGAGATTTTTTAACTAGCTCCGCATTGGAAGTTTCGTCGTCATATTCATTTAATTTTGTGACATTACTCATGTTGTTGTTAAGGATATATAGATTTTATATTTAATCTACTATCTTTTTTCTCTATGAAGTACATGTTTCCTGCACTTTGAACAGTATTTATTAAATTCCATTCTGTCAGGAACGTTTGTTTTGTTTTTGGTCGTTACATAGTTCTGAGCTTTACACTCAGTACAAACCATAGTTAACGGTGGTCTTTTATCTGAAGCCATTTATATTCTCCTTTTTCCTATGTAGCGGCGGGCAGACTTGAACTGCCGACCTCACGATTATGAGTCGTGCGCTCT
>CAZKFE010000154.1:0-1265 GCA_964551955.1 uncultured Candidatus Actinomarina sp.
TTTTCCCTTATCCTAAATAACAGAAATTATGATAGTTGAATTTCCATTATTTGGCGCTGGTATTATATATTTTCCTACAGAGCTATCAGCATTAAGAGTTTTTGAACCAAGATATTTATTACTTATTGCTGATGCAATAAAACAAAGCAAAACGTTCTGTGTAAGTAATAATCTTGATGAAGAAAACCAAGTTATCTCAGAAGTTGAAATTATAGAACATAGAGATATTTCAAATGCTGAACAATTAGTTTTAGTAAAGTGTGTAAATTTATTCAAAACTAAAAATATAAATGCTCATAAAGAATACCCCATTTGTAATGCAGAAGTAATAATTGATATTGGATTGCCTCCAACAACTGATCAGTTAGATAACCTTCAAATTAAAATTAAAGAAAGTTTTTCTGAATTAATAGAAAAAGGATTAGATATAGATATACCAAATTTTGAAATTGATACTGAAAATAGAATATTAAGTCTATGGGAGATTTGTTCTAAAATTCCTATGACAATGGATCTAAGAAACAAACTATTACTAAGTAACGACATAAGTTATAGATTCAATTTATTGAAAAATTACTTAGATGAAATAAAAGAAAGAACAATCTAGCTGTCTTTCCACTTCTTAAAAAAACTATTTACTTTTTGATTCATTAAATTCTCATAATTTATTAATTTATTACGTGTGAGTTCTACATCATAATTTTTTAATTCTTTCTTACTTACTTCACTGTCATACCATTTATCAAATTATTCAACTGTTACTTCCGGATGAAATTGAATTCAAACCGTATTCTTTATTTTATAAATTTGTGGGAAATCTGTGTCAGCAATTAATTTTGCTTTTGAAGGAATTTTAAATGTATCTCTATGCCATGTAAAAACTTCAGTATCTTCAAAATCAGAAAATATTTGTTCTTTTCTTACAAAATTTAATTTTTTAAAACCAAATTCTATTTCATCAGACAGATATGCCTCTCCATCTAAAGAATCTGCTACAAGCTGTGAACCTAAACAAATTCCTAATATTTTAGTTCCACTATCCACAGATCTTGATAACCATTTATTTTCAGATAGTAGGTACTCATATTTATCAGTGTCATATGCACCCATATGCCCACCTAAGATAATATAATCGTAGGAAGTTGGCATCTCTTCCCAGTTCAATTCCCATGCATTTAGAGATTTAATTTTATTATTTTCAAGAGACCCAAGAGTTACATCAGGATCATTAACAATTGCTATAGTTTCTTTATATTTCATTTTTT
>CAZKFE010000155.1:0-1227 GCA_964551955.1 uncultured Candidatus Actinomarina sp.
TCTCTTTTAAAACCATCTTTGGCTGAATATCATCAGTAACATTTTCTTTATCAATGATTATCTTCTCAATATCTTTTCTTGATGGAGATTCATACATTTCATCAAGTAATAACTTCTCTAAAATTGACCTAAGACCTCTTGCTCCTGTTTTTCTCTTAAGGGCAAGTTCAGACATTGCATCTAAAGAATCCTCCGTAAATTTCAACTCAATATCATCTAAGGCAAATATTTTTTGGAACTGCTTTGTAATTGCATTCTTCGGTTCAGTAAGTATTTCTATTAATGCTTCTTTATCTAATTCATCAACACTTGTTACAACTGGCAACCTTCCTATAAACTCTGGTATCAAGCCATATTTTATTAAGTCTTTAGGTTCTACATTCTTAAATATTTCATTTGAATTTAAATCATCTTTATTTTTTAAATTGGTATTAAAACCAACTGAATTTTCACCAAGTCTTCTATTTATTATTTCTTCAAGCCCATCAAAAGCACCTCCTACAATAAACAAAATATTTGTTGTATCTATCTGTAAGTACTCTTGCTGAGGATGTTTCCTTCCTCCTTGAGGAGGTACTTGGGCAGTTGTTCCTTCTAAAATTTTTAGTAACGCTTGTTGAACTCCTTCTCCTGAAACATCTCTGGTGATTGAAGGATTGTCGGACTTTCTTGTAATTTTGTCAATTTCATCAATATATATTATCCCTTTTTCTGCTTTCTTAATATCAAAGTCAGCAGCCTGTATGAGAGTAAGAAGAATATTCTCAACATCTTCACCTACATAGCCTGCTTCTGTCAATGTTGTAGCATCTGCTATTGCAAAAGGAACTTGTAAAATTTTTGCTAATGTTTGTGCTAATAAAGTTTTTCCACTTCCCGTTGGACCTAAAATTAATACATTTGATTTTTGTATCTCTAAATCATCATTAATTTTGTCATCTTTATAAATTCTTTTGTAGTGATTATAAACAGCAACAGAAAGTGTCTTTTTAGATTCAGATTGACCAATCACATACTCATTTAGAGATTGATTTATTTCTTTTGGTAAAGGAAGATAGTCTTCTGGAGAAGAATCTACATTTTCAACTTTTTCTTCTTCAATTATCTCTACACATAGCTCAATGCATTCATCACAAATATATACACCTGGACCGGCAATTAATTTAATTACTTGTTTCTGGGATTTTCCACAAAAACTGCACTTTAAAGGTTCTGATGACGATTCTT
>CAZKFE010000156.1:0-1221 GCA_964551955.1 uncultured Candidatus Actinomarina sp.
TAAAGATGTGTGAGATGGAGATACTACAATATCTATCTTTTCTTCTTTATCTTCTTCTATTGTATAATTTAACTTTTGGAGCAACTGGATTGCTTCAAGATGATCCAAGTTTAACTTCCAATTACCTATTACTATTTTTTTCATTAATTAAAGTATAAGTTGATTATATTTATTTACACCAGGTAGGTTTTTTCCTTCAAGATACTCTAAAGAAGCACCGCCACCTGTTGTTACATGATTATACTTATCTACACTAGAAAATTTATTAATTGCATTAACTGAATCACCTCCACCAACTATTGTATAACCATCTAATTCCGCGATTGCACTTGATATCTCTTTTGTTCCGTTACTAAACTCATCAACTTCAAATATTCCCATCGGACCGTTCCAAAATACTGTTTTGGAAATTGATAATATTTCATTAAATTTATTTACTGTTTTATATCCTATATCTACACCAATATCATCATCACTAAATTCTGATAAATCAATATTTAATCTTTTATGGACTTCGATTGATTTGGTAACACCAAAATCAATTGGCAACTTTATTTTTTTGCCTTCAACTGAATCTAGAATTTCTTTTGCAGAACTAATAAAATCATCTTCACACATTGAATTTCCTATATTATGGCCTAAAGCTTTCAAAAAAGTAAAACACATTCCTCCACCTATTAATAAATTATTTACCCGCGGAAGTAGATTTTTTATCATTTCCAACTTATCTGATATCTTTGCACCTCCAAGAATTATCGTAAATTTATCTTTTGATTTATCTAAGATTTTATCTAATTCAATTACTTCTTTTAACATTAAAGGTCCCTGATATGAATCTAGGTGATTACCAAAACTAACAATTGATGCATGTTCTCTGTGTGCAGCACCAAAAGCATCCAAAATATAAGAATCAAAAGGCCTTGCAACATCTTTTGCAAATTTTTTATCGTTATTTATCTCACCAGCATCAAATCTTAAATTTTCTAATAAGTAAATATTGTTCTTATTGCTCTTTAATTTGTCTTCAATTTCATGACCAATATTTTTATTTATAAATATTACTTCATCATTTAACAACTTACTCATTTCTATTGCAATTGGTTTTAATGATAAAGTCTTATCAATTCCCTTGGGTCTACCTAAGTGGCTTACAAATGTAATATTTTCAGATATTTTTTTTAATTCTTTAATATAGTCGAGAGATTTTATAATTCTAAAATT
>CAZKFE010000157.1:0-1218 GCA_964551955.1 uncultured Candidatus Actinomarina sp.
TTTGCAATGGGAAATCCAGTAGCTTTTGAAGCTAATGCTGAAGACCTAGAAACTCTTGGATTCATTTCAATAATTCTTCTATCTCCATTTTCTGGATTTACTGCGAATTGAACATTGCTACCTCCTGTAGCGATTCCAATCGTATCCAAACAAAGTAATGCTTCATCTCTCATTATTTGATATTCTTTGTCTGATAAAGTTTGTATTGGAGCAACAGTAATTGAATCTCCAGTATGCACTCCCATAGGGTCAAAGTTTTCAATGCCACAAACGATTACCCCGTTACCATCACTATCTCTCATTACCTCAAGTTCAAATTCTTTCCAGCCATAAACTGACTCTTCTATTAATACTTCTTGAGTAGGGGATGCGGTGAAAGCATCTTTTAATTTTTTATTTAGTTCTTCTTCATTATTTACAACACCAGTTCCTCCGCCACCTAATATGAAAGATGGTCTAAGCATTAACGGATAACCCATCTTTTTTGAAGCTTCAAGCCCTTCCTCAAAACTCTTTGCGTAAGTAGCGTTAAGTGTTTTTATACCTACTTCCTCCATTGCCTCTTTAAACTTCCATCGATTCTCTGCAATTTCGATAGCATCTGCTGAAGCTCCTAATAATGCCACGTTATTTTTATCAAATATTCCTTTTTCGCTTAATTCCATAGAAAGATTTAAAGCTGTCTGACCACCTAAAGTAGGCAACACAGCATCCGGTTTTTCTTTTTCAATAATTCTTTCCAAAAAGCTAGCCGTTAAAGGTTCTATATATGTTGCATCTGCCATTCCTGGATCAGTCATAATTGTTGCGGGATTTGAATTAACAAGAATTACTCTGTAGCCTTCATTTTTTAAAGCTTTAGCTGCCTGAGAACCTGAATAATCAAACTCACATGCTTGACCTATAACAATTGGTCCAGAACCAATTATTAAGATACTTTTAATCTCTTTATTAGCTGGCATGTTTTTCCTCAATCATTTCTAAAAATGGATTAAAAATTTGTAAACCATCAGTTGTACCTGGTCCTGACTCTGGATGGAACTGAACTGAATATGCGTTAGAATCCCAAATACTGATACCTTCATTGCTTCCATCATTTAAATTTGTTGCATATACATCAATAGTTCCATATTCTTGATGTTCAATTGGTTGATTTAAGCTCTCAACACTAAATCCATGATTTTGAGAGGTAATTAAAGCTTTCTTTATTCCATTAAT
>CAZKFE010000158.1:0-1203 GCA_964551955.1 uncultured Candidatus Actinomarina sp.
TATCAGCATCTATAGAGTGGTCAAACAATGATGAGTCAAGAAACTGGGAAGATTGGTGGAAAAATAAAGATGCAGAATCATATTATTTTATCGGAAAAGATAATGTTCCGTTCCATTCAGTAATTTGGCCGGCAATTTTAGCTGGATATGGTGACCTAAATTTACCAACCAATGTTCCTGCTAACCAGTACATATTAATTAAAGGTGAAAAAGCTTCGGCAAGTAGAAGCGTTGGTAAATCACTTTCCGAATATTTAGAAGAGTGGGAACCAGATGCAATTAGATATACACTAGCTTCTGTCTTGCCAGAACAGGCTGATTCTGAACTTAGTGAGAGTGAAATGATTAGAAGAAACAATGAGGAACTAGTTGCTACATGGGGCAATTTAGTACAAAGAGTATTTACACAAATTGAAAATAATATTGATAATATAGACGAGGCCTCAGATGAGACTGAAGTAGACACCACTCTTCTTAAATCAGGAGAAGAAGCTTTTAATAATGTTGGGGAACATATAGAAAAAGTAGAACTAAAAGCAGCTCTACAAGAAGCAATGCGTTATGTATCAAAAGTAAATATTTATCTTAATGAAACAGAACCTTGGAAGATTATTGGAGAAGACAGTAAGCGAGCTTCCCGTATTTTATATACTGCATTGACTGCCATAGATGCATGTTCAAATTTACTGTCACCATTTATGCCATCTACTAGTGAAAAAGTTAGTAATGCTATTCCAAAAGAGAGTAATAATCAATGGAGTATGAATTCAATAAAAATAGGCACCCAAATAGAAACTATTGGGCACCTATTTAAAAAGTTTGATTAAGACTTAGAGTCTTGAAAAACCTTATCTATTTCATCAATCATTGAAAGAAGCTCTTCACCAACTGCTGGATCTTCTGTTTTTTTAGCTTCACCAGCTTTTTTTGTTGCCTCTCTTGCTTTACTGCTAAAATTAGCTGGAACAGTAATAACAGCTTTATTTATTTCCTGGCCAATACTCTCCTCAGAATATTTTTTTATATATTTAAGTATTTCAGCCGATGCTTCAGTTGGGGACAGCTTTTTATTACCAAGTGGCAACTTTATATTTTCCACATCATCGTCGTTCATGTACCTTTTTACTTCATGCAAGACATCCTTAGGATTAGACTGACCAAGACTCTTTGCCGATTCACCAACTTCTAACATTTTTGTTTTAG
>CAZKFE010000159.1:0-1141 GCA_964551955.1 uncultured Candidatus Actinomarina sp.
AATCTACTATGAATATATTTTATATCAAGGTTTTAAGAAAAATCGTCTGGATTAATATTTTTAATAAATTCTTTAAATTCCTCGATTTCATTTGTATTATCTACAATTAAATCTATAGAATTTGTATCAAATATATCCTCATTAACAGTCACAGGTATATTTGATCGTAACGCTAAAGCAATCGCATCACTAGGTCTAGCTGAAAGAGTTACTAAACCACTATCAGTATTTAATATTAAATCTGCATAATATGTGTTATCTTGAATATTTGAAATATTAACTTCATTTATTGAAGCATCTAATGCTTCAATAATATTTAATAACAAATCATGAGTTTGAGGTCTGTCATGTTGTATACCTTCCTGTGCATAAGCTATTGATACAGCTTCAATAGTACCTATCCATATTGGTAAAACTTTTTGTGTTGAGGGATCTAATAGTAAAAGTATTGGTGTATCAGATGTTTCTTCTAATCGTATAGAATTCACTTCAACATTTATATTTTTAGACATACAAAAAGTTTAGGAGGTTTAGATGTGTATTTAAAGACTATGAAAATATTTTTACATTATTGACTTGCAATTAATTGAAATAATTTTAATGGATCAAATTTCCATTTAATTTTATATTTAGAGTTAATTAATTTATATGAATTTTCATATTTATCAAATTGAAAATAAATATTGTTATCACTAATTTTTTTATATTTTAAATTATAGTTTTTATTTAGATTAGCGAAAGCGGACCAATCTTCTTGATTTTTATAATAATTTATTGTATTACCATTTCTTATAATGTAAAGATTTTGGTATTTATTTATAATATTAAAATTTTGGAATATTTCAATACTTGTTTTGTAAAGTAGTTTCGTGTCTGAAAAATGTGAGTATTTATTTTCATCAACTTTTGATTTGTTAACAATTGTTATTATTTCTCTGTTGTTGTTTTGGTTCAAGCCAATAAAAGTTAAACCTGCTTTATCTGTCCATCCTGTTTTTAAACCGACGAAACCATCCTCAATTAACATATTTGTTGATTCATACCTTGTCTCTTTACCAGTAATATCACTTATAAACGATGTTTTGCTGACTACTGTAACTATTTCTAAATTTTTTAAAACTTCTAATGAAAGTATTAAAAG
>CAZKFE010000160.1:0-1138 GCA_964551955.1 uncultured Candidatus Actinomarina sp.
TGTTGAACCTAATATATAACCTTTTGACTCTAATACTTCTCTCAATAAAGAACCAACCTCTAATCGAACTTCGCTAAGTTCTTGAGGGCCTATTTCCCCAATGAAATCAAAAAGTTCCTTATGTTTTATATAAATTTCTCTAGAAAGCTCTGCTAATTCATCATTTCCCATAACATCTCTCTTTAATGTATTAATGTAATCAATAATATATTTTTTTACAGAAGTATTTATATTTTTTCTTTTTTTTAAATCAATATTTTCAAGTATGTCTATTACTAATTGGTATGAAATCGGTATATAAACCTGATCCTCTTCAGCAGATAACCTTCCATCTGGTGTTAAAAAAATAAACAACTTTTTCTTTTCCTTGAAATCTTCTTCAACTATTTCTTTGTAGCGTATTAGTTGGTTTGAGTGCTCTCCAGAGAAAATTTTATTTTCTATACAAATTACTAATTTATCAAAAACTACTAATAGGTCTATATTTTTCCACTCTCTTTTTATTTCTACGTTATGAAAATTTAGCTTTTTTACTGTTTCTTCTCTTTTGCTAGTATTTTTCATTAATAGAACCTGATTAATGAACTCTTTTAAGATTTCTTCTTCAAATCCATGTGATTCCTTAGGGTCTAATAGCCAAGCTAGAAAGTTCGAATGTCTTATTTCATAATTTGAAATTTTTAAAATTTTAAAAATATTTGGCTCATTAAGAATCTTATTAAATTCTTTAAAACTTATATCTTTAGATAAATTTGAATATAAATTTCTTAGTTTTTCAACTTCCATTTAATCTCATTTCCATAATATTTAATTCTAAAGTGGGGGAAAAGTGGGGGGAAATGATAATTTGGATTAATTATTTACCAAAAAAGTCAGTGGGCCTAGTTAGATTTGAACTAACGACCTCATCCTTATCAGGGATGCGCTCTAACCAGGCTGAGCTATAGGCCCTTACGTCATATATACATTAGTAATGAAAATAAAATATTTCTAAAATTTTTTCATTTACACTGAAATACAAGGCATAATATAAAAAGCGAGGGGATGTAGCTCAGTTGGAAGAGCACCTGCTTTGCAAGCAGGGGGTCGTGGGTTCAAGTCCCATCATCTCCACGATAAGGTATTCTAAATATATGGA
>CAZKFE010000161.1:0-1124 GCA_964551955.1 uncultured Candidatus Actinomarina sp.
ATTTAGCACCACTTCTAATTATTCCGCTATGTTCTTGCTCAACACCTGGCAAAAATCCGGGTACATCAACTAAGGTCAGAAGAGGTATATTAAATGCATCACAAAATCTTACAAATCTAGCTGCTTTTTCTGAAGCTTTAATATCAATAACTCCTGCAAAATCTAAAGGTTGGTTTGCAACTATTCCGACAGTATTTCCATTTATCCTTGAAAAACTAGTAATAATATTTAAAGCATAGTTAGATTGCACAGGATACTGTTCTCCGTCATCTACAATATTATTTATTACATCATTCATATCATATGGATGATTTCTATTTTCTGGAATCAGACTGTCTAACATTTCAACAGAACGATTATTATCATCTTCAGTTATAAACACTGGAGGCTTCTGATCACTTGACTGTGGCAGGAAACTTAATAAATATCTTACTTCTTCAAAAGCCTGTTGTTCATTTTCACATATTTGATGACTAACACCAGATTTTGTTCCGTGAGCTTCAACGCCCCCAAGTTCTTCGTAGCTTACATCCTCCCCAGTTACCGTTTTTACAACGCCTGGACCTGTTACGTATAATTGTCCTATTCCTTGTACTTGAAAAATAAAATCAGTTAATGCAGGACTGTAGACAGCTCCTCCAGCAGAAGGTCCAACTACTACTGAAATTTGAGGAATCTTACCTGAAGCTTCTACATTCTTTTTAAAAATTTGTGCATAACCATACAAAGAAGAGATACCTTCTTGAATACGAGCACCACCAGAATCTTTGATTCCAATTATAGGGGCTCTTGCGTCGAGTGCTGAATCCATGATTCTTAATATTTTCTTTGAAACTATTTCTCCGAGGCTCCCACCCATTATTGAGAAGTCTTCTGAGAATACATATACAGGCCTGCCATGAATTGTTCCAGATCCAGTGATTACTGCTTCGCCATCTGGGTTTTCTTCTGAGACAACATTTTCATCAATTTCTGTAAAACTACCTTCATCTAAAAGAAGGTCAATTCTTTCATAGGCAGACAACTTACCTTTAGGGTGTTGTATTTTTTTAGCTTTTTCGTCTCTATTTTGTGCTAAATTTTCCTCTGACATACTCAACTTTCTTGTTTTCCTGTTTATTGTT
>CAZKFE010000162.1:0-1120 GCA_964551955.1 uncultured Candidatus Actinomarina sp.
TTAAAATTATCAACAAGATCGTCAATAATAAGTTCTTCGAAAAGCTCATTTAAAACTACAAAGTATGCTTCAAGCTCCTCTTCCGACCTTAATAAATTTTCTCTTGATAACAACCAACTAGTAACATAGCTGATACCAAGTTCGTCACACCAAGAAAGACATTCTTTGAACCTAACCATTCCTATCTTGTACGAAACCTCATAACTTAGAAGGTTTTCCCTACGAGCATACCTTCTGTGCCCGTCATGTATTAACCCAATGTGATTTGGAAGATCTTCTTTTGGTAGTCTTTTTTGAAGACGTGATTCATATAAAGAATAAACAAATCTTGGCGAAACCATTATTTAGCTACAGATTGCTTCTATTTCTTCTACTGATGTAGGAACCCCTCTTGTTAAGTTAATAGGTTCTTTTTTTGTACATACGATATCATCTTCAATTCTTACTCCTATTCCTAATAAGTTTTTTGGAACTTCATGTTTTACTGTTTTTGCATTTTTTACTTCTTCTTCCTCTAGCTTTGTTGCTTCTTCCATTCCAACTTCTTTTCTTCTGTCTCTAATTTTTACTGGATCTCTTTCAAGTAATGGAAACTCAATAACTGGTTTATTTGGTCTTATATAAATTCCTGGTTCAATTGTTGTAACCATCCCTGGTTCCAATTTTCTTGGTTCTTCATTCTTTTCAGTGCTTCCTGCGTCATGTACGTCTAAACCAAGCCAGTGACCTGTACCATGCATGAAATATTCAAAATAGTGCATCATAGAAATTGTTTCGTCAATACCCATTGGAACAAGGCCTAGGTTAACTAAAGACTCAGAAATAGACTTAACAGTAGCTTGATGAATGTCTTGCATTGTCTTCTTTGTTCTCACACTATCAATTCCTAAGCTTTGAGCTTTTAATACCTCTATGTATACATCTTTTTGTTCTGAAGAGAACTTTCCATTAACCGGGAAAGTTCTTGTTACGTCAGATGAGTACATTCCATATTCTCCTGCTGCATCAATTAGAAGCAAGGAATTCTCTGCAATTTTATCTCTATTTGAGGAGTAGTGAAGAATACAAGCATTGTCTCCTGATGCAACTATTGATGGGTATCCGAGCCTCTCTGCTCCTA
>CAZKFE010000163.1:0-1116 GCA_964551955.1 uncultured Candidatus Actinomarina sp.
AGAAGAGCAAGAGTTCGTACTATTGTAACATTTTTACAAATTGCATCATCAAGGTCTGGAAGGGCATTATTAACAAAAGAAACAGGAATTAGTTCTCCAAAGCTACTTCATTGGGCAAAAAGAGCAGAATTAATGAAAATTAGAGACCTTGGAAGGGATTATTCAGATTTATTAGAAGCTGTAGGGATAGAAAGTATCTCAGAACTTAAAAGAAGAAACCCAGAATCACTCCATGAATCAATGGCTGCAATTAATCGGAAGCAAGAAATAGTTGATAGAATGCCTTCACTTAGAAGAGTTTCTAAATGGATAGAAGAATCAAAAGATATCGACATTAAGGTATCTTCTTAGTTAACTAACTATCTATCATTAAATTGTGAATACAAAAAAATTACGAATCACTGGTGCACAATTATCATTTTCAGTTGGAGCTATTCAAGAAAATAAGTCCAAAATCTTAAATACTTTAGAAGAGGCAGAAATAATTAATTCAGACATAGTTGTTTTTCCTGAACTTTGTATTACTGGTTACCCCCCTGAAGATTTACTTTTAAGAGAGAGTTTCGTTGGAAAAAATTTTGCAGTACTAGAAGAAATTGCAGAATTTTCAGGAGGAACAAGTGGGGTTATAGGATTTGTTGATAGAAGCCAAGAAGGCCAAACCACAGATAATGTTGAGAGAGATATTACTAACGCAGCAGCAATAGTCCAGAATGGAGATGTTAAAGGGATTTATCATAAGTGTTATCTTCCTAATTATTCAGTTTTCGATGAAGCCAGATATTTTACAAAAGGAACAAAACCAGAAGAATTATTTTGGTTTGACGATATTGGTGTAGGAATAAGTATATGTGAAGATATATGGATTGACGAAGGACCAGCAGAAGAACAAGTTAAGGAAGGAGCCTCTTTAATAATAAATATAAATGCATCTCCATTTGATGTACACAAAACTAAATCAAGAAAAGAAAAAGTAATATATAAAGCCAAGAAACTAAAAGTTCCGATAATTTATTTAAATATGGTGGGGGGGCAGGACGAGTTAGTGTTTGACGGGGGCTCCTTTGTTGTTGGCTCAGATGGGAACATTCTTCACCAAGCATCCCAATTTGTTGA
>CAZKFE010000164.1:0-1093 GCA_964551955.1 uncultured Candidatus Actinomarina sp.
GATCAACAATAGAGTTATGTGAGCAAGATATAAAAGTCTACGCAGGTTCTAATAAGCCTTTTTCAAGAGAATACAAAGAAATTTATAATCTTGATGAATTTATGAATCATGTAAAATCAGAATCTCCAATATCAGCAAGTGGGCAATGTGTTCATGGGGTTGATGGAATGGGAGATATAGGGATATATCCAAAAGATGAAACATATGAAAAAAAATCAGCAGTTGATTTTATAATTGACTCTCTTAATGAACAACCGAACGAGATTACAATTGTAACTCTTGGTCCTTTAACAAATATAGCTAAAGCAATAGAAAAAGATCCTTCAATTGTTCAGAAGATTAAACACTGTTACGTAATGGGAGGGACCTCAGATGGAACAGGAAATGTATCTGCTGCAGCAGAATACAATATATGGGTTGACCCTGAGGCTGCGAAAATAGTTTTTGATTCTGAGATACAAATAACAATGGTTGGTTGGGACAATTCTTACAAATATGCAATGTTAAAAGAAGAGGAAATGAGCTCACTTAAGAGTTTAAAAACTAAATATGCTGATTTTTCAGTAGACATCCAAAAGACCTTAATTGATTTAACATACAAAACTTATGGGTTTTACGGTTTTGATTTACCAGATCCAATAACTATGGCTATAGCTTTAGATAATGAAATAATTGAAGAATCACAGCAATTAGATGTCATCGTTGACACAAGAGACGGGCTAACAAGAGGTCAAACGATAGTTGATTATTTTGGTGTAGAAAAAAAACATAAAAATATTAGAGTTGTGACAAAAGCAAGCAAACAAAAGTTCATGGATTTATTAATAAAATCCCTACAGTAGATGAATAATTATTTGTACTTAACAAGGTATAGTTTTTTTATTGTTTTTGATATCCTAAAAAGTATATGAAAAGACAAAAAAAATATTTAATTTATTGTACGATGATTGCGATAGGGTATTTTTTTATAGTATTTGTTGCCAATAATCAGAGTTTATTGAGTAGGAGTATATGAGTAGAAGAAAATTTTTTATTGACACAGATACAGCCTCCGATGATGCAGTTGCTTTATTAATGGCATTAGAGTGGGACG
>CAZKFE010000165.1:0-1049 GCA_964551955.1 uncultured Candidatus Actinomarina sp.
CAAGCATTGTCTCCTGATGCAACTATTGATGGGTATCCGAGCCTCTCTGCTCCTAGGTCAAAAAATGTTTTTTCCATCTCCGCTGCTACTTGGTATTCATATATTCCAGCTTTCGCAGTTTTCATAGCAACTTTATGGCCTTCTACCGTTATTTCACAAGCTTTTGTTAGTAAATCAAGCTCTTCTTTATCCTTTATTAATCTAAGTTCAGAAAGTATTGGTGATAATGCGTGCAAAGTTGCTTTACTAAAATCTAAGCCCCTTTGATCATAGGGAACTGCGTAGCTAAGTACTTTTTGATCATATTTTTGGAATTTTGTACTCGAATAATCACAATAAACATTTCCAATACCCTTTAAAAGTTCTGAAAGCTTCTTTGAATAGTGCATATTAGAAAATGCAGCTTTTGCATTATACTTTTCAACCGCTCCTTCTTGTCCTATTCTTTTTCCATCCCATGTTTCCATTTCTAAGTTTCTATCTTGAACGAACAAATATAAATCTGGCTTACTGTCTTTTACCACAATTACGGCATGTGCATCAGGTTCAGGCCATTCAGTTAAATAATGGAAGTTTGAATCTTGCCTAAAAGGATACCCTACGTCGTTATTCCTATAAAAAGAATTATTTCCATGAATTAATACGGCACCATTAACTATTTCATTAGCCAATCGCTCTCTATTTTTTAGTGATAAATTCATACTCTGATTAAGAATAATGTATATATAGTGAAAATTGCTAGTAGTATTTTAGATCTAAGTATTTAGAACCTTACTTTAGGTTTTCAGCTGAAGTTTTACCATCTTTTTCTACAAGTTCAAACTCTACTTCTTGATCTTCTTCAAGATTTTGCATTCCAGAGTCTCTAACCGCAGTTATGTGTACGAATACATCCTTATCTCCTTCTTCTGGAGCTATGAATCCATATCCTTTAGTTTGGTTAAACCATTTAACTTTGCCCTTAGGCATGTTTCTCCTTATATTTTTTAGACTAGGCAACTTTACTATATTGAAATTAATAAGGTAGTTTTTTTATAATTTCTTGTAAA
>CAZKFE010000166.1:0-1041 GCA_964551955.1 uncultured Candidatus Actinomarina sp.
ATATCGATACATATTGGTCTCAGCACGAAGGTCTATATTTCGCAGGCGATGGAGCCAAATATGATGATGATGGATATGTATGGCTACTTGGAAGAGTCGATGACGTTATGAATATCTCCGGACATAGAATTTCTACAGCTGAAGTAGAGAGCGCATTAGTTTCTCATGAATCCGTAGCTGAAGCTGCTGTAATTGGAAGGTCTGATGAGATAAGTGGCGAAGCAATTGCTGCATTTGTTTCCTTAATTGGTACAGATGAAGGAGATGAAAAATTAATATCAGAATTAAGGCAACATGTCAGTGACAAGATTGGACCTATAGCAAAACCAAAAAGTATTGTTATAACAGCTGATCTTCCAAAAACAAGAAGTGGAAAAATTATGAGAAGGTTACTAAAAGATATTTCAGAAGAAAGAAAATTGGGTGATGTAACAACTTTAGCTAATGCAGATATTGTTTCTGAATTACAGACGCGCTCTAAAGACTCAGACGAGGATTAATTCTTGGGCGAAAAAACTTTTACATGGGTAAATCCAAAGGAGTTATCTGATAATTTTCTACACTTAGATAGTGATGAGAGAAAAAAATTTGTTATAGATCACACTATGAAGCCTCCTATAGGTGAGTTGATGAATTTTAAAGGTGTTGAAATCGATGAAGAAGGCTCAGTTACTTGGATCGCTTCTCCGGAAGAATATCATTACAATCCACTTGGAAATGTTCACGGTGGCTTTGCCGCAACATTATTAGACTCCTGTAACAGTATTACTGCTAATTGTGCTTTAGATAAAGGTTATGCAACTATGACTGCTGAAATAAAAGTAAGTTATTTAAGAGGAATATCTTTAGATACTGGAGATATGTTTGCTAAAGGGAAAATAGAGAAATTAGGAAGAAGAGTAATTTTTTTAAGGGGCAAGTTGACCGATAGTAAGGGTACTTTATATGCAACTGCTACATCTACAGAATTAGTAGTAGAACTTAAGTAAATTCAGTGCGGATGAGAGGACTCGAACCTCCACGAGCAAAGCTCACTAGATC
>CAZKFE010000167.1:0-1038 GCA_964551955.1 uncultured Candidatus Actinomarina sp.
AAAACCCAATAATTATTGGCTTATACGAACTCCTCTGAAAGCATCTAGTTACATATGGAAATAATTTGATTACAAAAGTGGGGGAAAAGTGGGGGAATTATGAAGTTAAAGCAATCAAAAGGATTAAGGAAAAAAGAATAATGAAAAAAAGAGCAAAAAATTTTCGCATATAGCCCCCACTCTCTTCTCCACCAGATTCAATGTTAATCAAACCTGCATTTTCTCCACCAGATTCAACGTTTATCAAACCCGCATCTTTTTTTGCTTGATAATATTTATCACTACTTCGTCTTTCTGAGGGAATTTTTGATTTAGTTTCTAAATTTCTAGTCTTCTCATCGGTTATTTTTTCTTTTTTAAATAGTTTTCTAATAATTTTGAAAGGAAATTCAATTAATATATATAACATTTCAATATACCACTCAATAAAATCGGGTATTAATTCTGTAAATAGATAATTTATACCATAACCTATGTAAAACACAGGATAAAATATTGCCTTGAGTAATAATGCAACAGGTTTTAAAAGTAAGTTATTAAACAAAGGTATCTTTTGCATTTTGTAAACGACTGGCTCTAATAATATGAAAATAAAATAACAAACTACAAAAAAACCGACTACTAAACCTCCATATCCAAGTACAACACTTACCATATTTTTATTTTATTAAGAAAGAAAGCGGAAAGTTATGCTAAATTCAGTTTTACACTTTTTGTATGGCCGGTGAATACAAAAAGTGTAAAACTGAATTTTGATTTTGTCAAGTTCATTTCAGCATTTTATTTGTAAATGAAAGGAGAAAAATTTGAAAGATATCGATTTATTAATAAACGGTAGAGATATTAGTGATTGCCCTTCTCTAATGTGTGCTGATTGTGAAGTCAATTTTGACAAAACTACCTTTAGAGGAGCTACATATCGCACTATTGATGAAGCTTTTTACTGGATATCTGTAAAAGCTATTGAAGAAACTGTTTATTTTCTTTATCGGTGTAATTATTGCACTGATAAAGATTCAGATGTTTTTCATCTTTGTA
>CAZKFE010000168.1:0-1031 GCA_964551955.1 uncultured Candidatus Actinomarina sp.
AGACAGTAGGGATGAATTCCCTATCAAAAAGACTTTAGAAGATGATAATTTTGAACAATGGCTTGATGTAAATCAAAACCTCACGTATTTAAGAATCCAAATGCTTAATGGCTATCCTTCATTAAATGGTGAGATTGTAGAACCTACTAATAACTGTGCTTTACAGGAAGTAAGGTTTTATGGGTATAGGGGTTAGTTGAGGAAAGGGTAAGTGATAATTAAAATGAAAGTATGGCACCACTTGTGAGTTATTTGTAAAAAGAAATGAAAAATAAAGTTGATATCTGATATTTTTTGGTCCGGTTTTAGTGCAACCATCGGTACACCTTTATTAGTTTTTGCTATTCAAATTCCTATCAGTGTTTTTCGTATCCTCTTAGTACCAGAAGATAAATCACAACGCTGGTGGAGGCAGACTTATGGAGTGGTATCCGGTTGGGACATTTTATATAAAAATAAAATATTTTTGATTGTTTGCTGGTTAATTAATTTCATCTTATTCTTAACGATGTACCTTTCTTAATATTTTTCATAATTTTACCTTACAAAATTTCGGCAAAAACGCGGGAATTTTTATATAGAACTCATTCTTAGAAGTTCTTTTTCATTTTGTGTAAAGTGTTTTTCATAAAGACCAATAGTTTCTTCACTACTGTCAATAATTGAAGTTAGCTCATCTATAACTTGCTCTTTTGTCTTTTCATTGACACTTTCAAAATTAAATTCGTAAGGTGCCCCATGGTGAATTGACCATATTTTTCCTTTTGAGGTTCCTGAACCAGGTATTTCTTCAATAATTTCATTAAGTCTTGATCTATTATATTTAGGGTCACAAGGTGAAACAACAGAACGAAATCTAATTAAATTCTTGTTTAGCTCTAATTGAAATTCAAATAAGAAAGATTCATTATTGACCCAGTTACCACCTTCATTTTTTTCTTTATTTATATATACTAATTTTTCAATTTTATCTGTTGTAAACCTTATATAAGTATTACTTGTTGAACCTAATATATAACCTTTTGACTCTA
>CAZKFE010000169.1:0-1016 GCA_964551955.1 uncultured Candidatus Actinomarina sp.
TTGTAGGACCAAGGCCTTTAGTAAAATATGAATCGGACTTACTTGGAGAACATCAAAAAGATAGGCATTCAGTTAAGCCTGGAATAACTGGACTAGCACAAACTCAAGGAAGATTAGATTTGAGTCTGCAAGAAAGACTTTATTGGGATTTAGAATATGTAAAAAAATATAATTTAATGTTAGATTTAAAAATAATTTTTCAAACAATAAAGTCTGTTATTACTAGAAAAGGTGCAAGCTAAATCAAAGATAGGTATTTATCTATTACTTTATCTTTATTTATCTCATTCTTGTTTAGATTTATTACATTATTTATTGACTTTTCAATAAAGTCAGATGAATTTAATTTTTCATTAACACTATCTAAATTATTTAAATTTTCTGGATTAATGTTAATACCTACTTCATTTTCTTCAATAAATCTTGAAACTGCAGAATTATAATTTGCAAAACATAAAATTATTTTATTCATTGAAAGATAATCAAAAGTCTTTCCAGGAAAACCTTCAATAGTTAAATTTGGATCTAAAGAAACTAATGCAAAAGGAATATCAGAAGTTAATTCTATTAATTTGTTTCGCTCTGTATATTCATTAACTATAACTTTTTCATTTTCAAGAGATTTAACATCATCATATTCTTCACCAGAACCATATATATTTAACGTCCATTCATTACTTAGAGACTTATTAAAATAATCTATAAATAAAGGAATATTTTGAGGGTTGCCGATATTTCCGGCATAAAAAATAGATTTTTTACTTTTGTTGGGTAGCTTTTCTATATATGGAAAAGGTGAAAAATGGTTTATTGTTGATATACTATTTTTCACTAAACGTTCATTTTTGATATATTCTTCTAACTCTTTAGAATTAAGAACAACTGCATCAGCATTTTTCAATGCATACGTGTCAATAGACTTAAATAAACTTAAAAAAAGTTTATTTTTTATTCTATTAATTTTTTCAGCAATTTCTGGATAAAGCTCCCAATATGAATAAATTAATTTAATCTTT
>CAZKFE010000170.1:0-1008 GCA_964551955.1 uncultured Candidatus Actinomarina sp.
ATTGTTCTTTGGCTTTGTCATTAATAAATTCATCATATATTTCTTTAAAATCATCAACCCTTTTATCAACTTTCCTTTTATTAGGTGTTTGTTGATTTAAATGAACAAATTTAAGCATTTTATCAGCCATATTTTTTACTTTCCCATATGTTTTTATATCAATATAAACAAGGTAAAAAGCATTTTTAGGACAGTTTTACTGACCTATAAATTAAAAAATCAAGCAAAATAGTAATTTATATTGCATATCAGCTATGCAATAGTATTACTTTATGCTTTCATCCGTTGAAATTTTAATCTTATCTGCAGTACAGGGAATTTTTGAATTCTTGCCAGTAAGTTCTGCTGCACATTTAATTTTGGTTTCTAAATATTATGATTTTGTAAACCAAAATTTATTAATAGACATCTGTTTGCATTTAGGATCTTTATTAGCGATCATATTTTACTTTAGAAATGACTTATTGAATTTTATAAAAAATAAAAATTTTTTAATTAAAATTTTAATAGGCACAACCCCAATAATTCCTGTCGGTTATATATTTTATCAAACGGGATTGATTGATAAATTTAGAAGTTTAGAAATAATTGGATGGATGAGTTTAATATTTGGGATATTTTTATATGTAGCTGACAGATCAAAAATATCAAAAAAAATAGATTCTCACTTTACAAATAAATCAGCTCTTGCAATTGGTATTTTTCAAGTTCTTGCATTGATACCAGGAGTAAGTAGATCTGGTATCACTATTACTGCTGGGAGGGTTTTTGGTTTCAGTAGATATGATGCTGCTAAAATCTCGTTTTTTTTGTCAATACCAACATTAGTTGCAGCCAGTCTTTTAGGAATTTTTAATATTTACAAAGAAGGTAGTGCTGAATTAAATTTCCTTGCTATTATCGCCGTAATCTTCTCTTTTATGTTTTCATACGCATCAATTGCAATTTTTTTAAATTATATTCAAAAATTTACTTTAAATATATTTGTAATTTATAGAATAATTATAT